>NZ_RZQL01000304.1 GCF_003997935.1 Mesorhizobium sp. M7A.F.Ca.US.006.01.1.1 | reverse complement strand
CCCCTCGAGCATGGACTTGGGCTCCAGGTTGCGGAATGTGTCGCCCTCGCCGGCGGCAACCGCCGTGAGGGTGGCGTAGACGGGTTCGGGATCGAACTGCGCGCGCGGGAAGGCCAGCTTCGAATAGTCGAACAATCGCTGCGACGGATCATCGACCCAGCTTTCCCATGTCTGGAAGCCCCGATCGTTGAAACCGGTCAGGAAGGGCCCGGGATTGACGGTCGCGACCTCGATTCCGAACTCTTGCAACTCCAAGCTCATCGTCTGCGCGACCGCCTCGATCGCATGCTTGGACGCCGAATAGATGCCAGTGAACGGGTTTACGTTGATGCCCTCGCGCGACGAGACCCAGACGATCCGCCCTTCCTTGCGCTTGGCCATCTGCTTGGCGATCCCCTGCGTCAGGAGGACCGGGCCGATAACGTTGACTTCGAACTCATTGCGCATGTTGAAGCCGGGGATATCCACCACCGCGCCGCCCTCGAGCACGCCGGCATTGTTCACCAGGATCTCGACGTTCCACGCGAGCGCCTTGTTCCGGTCACCTTCGTTGGTAACGTCCAGCTTCACGACCTTGAGTACGACCCCACGGGCAGCGGCTGCCCGCTTGAGCGGCTGAACCTGAGCGTAGATCTCAACGGCGGCGATGACGTCGAAACCCTTTTCGGCAAGCCGCATTGCGGCTTCATATCCGAAGCCGGTTCCGGCGCCCGTGATCAATACGGTTTTCATCAGTCTTCCTCCTGAGTGATAAGCAGATTCCCTCTTAGCGCTCGTTCGGAAGCAGCGGTGTGCCGGCCAGATGCTCGGCCAGGAACCAGACCTGCGCCTCGCCGGTGCGGACGACCTCCGAGATCAGGAGGTCGTTGGTCCCTTCGTCACCCGCCTTGCTGGCCTCGTCGGCCGCCTTGCGCGCGAAGGTCAGGATCAGCTCGTGCGCCTTCAACAGGCGCGAAAGCTGCGTCGGCACGTCTTCGCGGCCCCGGGGCGGGAATGGTATCCTGGTCTCCTTGGCAACATCGTGGCCCATGGCGAGCGAGATGCCCCCGAGCCCCATGATCCGTTCGGCGATGCTGTCGACCAGGTCCGACTGCTCTTCGAAGTGCTTATCGAGCAGCAGATGCAGCGAATAGAAAGTCACTCCCGACATCTGCCAGTGATGCTTCTTGTAGAGATCGCGGATGGTCATGGTGTCGGCGAGCACCTGGTTCAGCGCGGCGACGCTCGCGCCGCGCGCATTGTCGTCGAGGCCGAGCGGGAGGTCCTTCAGGGCTCCAAAGGGCTGAATCTCGTTTGCGGCCGCCTGATAGTTGGGCTGGGCCATGTCGTTGTTCTTGGTCATCCAAGGTCTCCGGCCAGATGGCGGTGCTTTATCCAGCAATGTTTGTCGGCTATGCGAGCTAGAGCAGCCAGTAAAACGAGGTAAATTCGCAGCCCTCGCGCTGTTCGGGGCTCTGTCGCCCGCGGAACTGCAATCGCTAGCCGGCCCGACGGAGGCGCGCACGGCCGAGCCAGTGGAGCTGATCTGACCTTGGCGCCGTGGCGACCTCGATCTTTTTGATCGCTAACGGGGTTCTTGAACTCTTCCGGCGACCACACGCGGTTGAATCCGGCGGGGCCGGATTGGTCCTGGCGAATACATCGGCGAGCTCGGCCTGATCACCGGGTCGCCGACAGCTTTCACGCTCGGGAGGAACGCGTCGTCCTTGCGGAGCCCGCGGCTGGCTGGCGCCACCGAGAGAGAGCAGAATAGTCTTTGTACGCACTCTATATTGTTGATCTGCCCGACGCGTTCAGCATCGTGCGCCGACCGCAAGCTAACTATCCAGCGCCGAATACTCGCATCCCGATGGCAGATCTGATTGGACGGCCGCTCAAACCAGAAGTTTATCCATAAGAATCGGCAGGTCGCGGACGCGCTTGCCCGTCGCATGATAGACCGCATTACCGATGATGCTGGGCTGTTGCCGAGCGTCATCCAGGCGGTGTGGTCATCGTGCTGCCGCGGGCCTGCGCGGTGGCGAGCGGATCCGCCGCAACCGCTCAGGCACGGCGCACCGGCATCTGCGGATGATTGCCGATAGCGGCAGAATGGCCGACAAAGAGCTAGCGGCTACAACCTGTGGGCCAAGGTCGAGGCGCCGATCGGAACGAGGCGACCGAGGTTGCTATCGCCGCCGCTGCCCTGAACCGGTTGCTGACGTTTGGACGTCCGAACTATATCCGTACCGCTTAACTGACAGCGAGTTGGAGGAGTGTCCCGCCCCGTCATGCCTAGCCTCCATACAACTCGGCCGCGCTCCCAGGAGCGGAAGGGATTTACCTCAATTGACGGAGGCGCTCCGCGTACCTCGCCTATGGTCCTCAGGAATTCAATCGCCCAGGCCCCCTCCCGAAGGACACCTTTCAATGCCGTTTGCAGGTGTCGACCTGCTTAAGGGCAAACCCGCTGAGTATCGCGCTATGTTGGCAGAAGTTGTGTGAGGCGGGATCGTTGGGGTCCCCACGGCAGAGGGCGACCGCTTCCTGGTCATCAGTCGAAGGCTGGTCGTCCGGCAAGGGCGAGCCCTGGCTCTGACAACCTCGGCGGGATGCAAACACGTGATCGTGCCGCAGCGGAAAGACATGCCACAAGCCAATTTCTACCGGCAACGACGACTATTCGCACAAGGGAATCTCCGATGGCTAGAACTCAAGATCGCGTCGGCCCCGTCCTGCTTTTTACGGCAGGCGCCGCGGCCCTCATCGCCACCGGACCGGCCTTCGGTGAAACGCCCGCCCGCGTCCGCGGCACGATCACCGTGGTTGATGACGACAGCATCACGCTCAAAGAGCAAGATGGTCGCGTCATCACGCTAAAGACGGGCGCTTACACGACCTATGCCGACGTCGTGCCGTCCAGCGTCGAGGAAATCAAGGTCAACGATTTCGTCGGGGCTGCGGTCAAAGGCGCTTCTAGCGCCCTGGTCGCGGTCGAGCTCGCGATCATACCCGACAACATGCGCGCTGGTCGTATCAGCTTTTACGGATGGGATCCTTTGCCGGACCCGACCGCCGTGCAAACCGCCCGGGACACCACGAACGGCCTGGTGTCAAATGTTTCGCCCGCGCCGACCAAGCTTACCAAGACCAACATGACGAACGGTGTCGTTTCCGCTGAAGCGGGCGGCGAGAGCGCTCGTGCGCTCACCATCACCTATGCCGATGGCAGCAAGAGCTTCCGGATGACCGTACCGCCCAACGCGCCGGTCGTGCGCTACATGCTGAGCGACCGATCGGCAGTCGCCATAGGCTCTGCCGTGATGATCAAGACCAATCCGGGCGATCAGGCCGGCCTCGTCACCATAGGCAAGGGCGTTAAACCGCCGATGTGAGGCTGCCGCGTAATCCGTTCTAAAGGAGTGACGGGCTTGTAAACGACGCCAAATCGTTTGGCCTTGAGAAGGGTAACCGGCTGAGTATCGCCACGTGATCCACAAGGTATTCAGGACGCATTGATCGAGATGTCCATTTTGCCGAACGTGAGGACTATGCGAGTGCTACGACCCCGCCCGACGCGGGTGAAATGTACTTAAGGCGTTGGCGTCAAGTCTTAGACCAGACGTTTAGCGCTGCGCATCAGTTTGGCGCTGGCCAAGCCGCCATGGCCGCATCTGCGACCCAGAGGAGCTTTTCCCGAGAGGCCCCATCGCGTGCGAGCGTAGACATCCCCTGGATGACAGCCATCACATGCGCGGACAAAGCTTCCGCGCCGGTGGCTGCCGGCAGTTCACCGGCTTCGATGCCCGTCACGATACGGTCCCTCAGTCGAGTTTCGATGGATAGCCGAATGGCCGCGAGTTCGCGCTGCACATCAATCGCGGCTGCAGAACAACTAATCGCCGAACTGGCGAGCAGGCAACCGGGAGGCGTGTCGGCACCCGTGAAACCAATGGCCGACGATCTCAGCAGGTTCGACGCGGCTTCTCGAGCAGAGTTCGCGTCGGCAATAATCGTTTCGGAAGTGACCGGACCGGAAAGATACCGACCCACCGCTTCAAGGAACAGGCGCTTCTTGTCCCCGAAGGCTGTGTAAATGCTCGGCGACGTTATACCCATCGCCGCCGTCAGCTCGTTCAGCGATGTCGCCTCATATCCATGCCGCCAGAAGAGCAGCATCGCCTGTTCTAGAGCTCTCTCGCGATCAAACGACAATGGCCGGCCGGTTTTGCGGGCGGGTCTGGAAGAAGCATGTTCCATGGCGATCACTATGAAACTATTGACGCCCCTTTGCAAGTGGGAGTAAGGGTTTCCTATCGATCGATATAAAATACCATGGGAATCTGAGATCATGCCGCTCAACGACTATCGCACCCTCGGCCGCTCCGGCCTTGTCGTCAGCCCTCTGGCGCTCGGGACCATGACCTTCGGCACCGCTCGTTGGGGCCAGGGCGAGGACGCCTCGCGCGAAATCTTCAATGCGTACGTGGATGCGGGCGGCAACTTCGTCGACACGGCTGACGTCTATTCCGGCGGTCGCAGCGAGGAGATGCTCGGCGCCTTCATCAAGGAACGTGGGCTGCGAGATGCAATCGTCGTGGCGACCAAGTCGGGCTTCGCCACGGGCAAAGGCCTGCTTTCCGGCGGAAATGGCGCCAAGGACATTTACGCCTCCCTCGATGGGTCGCTCCGCCGTCTGCAGACCGACCATGTCGACCTGTTGTGGGTGCATGTGTGGGACTCGGTCACACCGGCGGAGGAGTTGCTGGAGACGATGACCGCGCTCGTGCGCTCCGGCAAGATTCGGTACTGGGGCCTATCGAACTCGCCCGCCTGGTACGTTGCGAAGCTCGCGACTCTTGCCGCCGTCCACGGCATGCGGGGCCCGATCGCGCTCCAGTATTTCTATTCGCTCGCGAACCGCGACATCGAAGATGAGCATGTGCCGCTAGCCGCTGCGTTCGGATTGGGCATCCAACCGTGGAGCCCTCTGGCTTACGGCCTGCTGACGGGAAAGTACGATCGGGCGACAGTCGAAGCTTCCGCCCCCAGGGCCGCCGGCCTGCCGCGCGACGCCGCTGCGGAGGGAGACAACCGCCCCGAGGATGACAAGCGGCTGGACGGCAGCAATCCGTTTGGCGATAGCCTGTTTACAGAGCGGAATTGGGCGATGGTGGATGTGCTACGCCGAATGGCCGCAGAGACCGGCGAAACCTCGGCACGGATCGCCCTCGCGTGGGTGATTGGTCGTCCGGGGATTAGCTCGACGCTCATGGGTGTAAGCCGCGCCCAACAGGTGCTGGAAAACATCGCGGCCCTTGATCTTGCGTTGTCGTCCGAACACCGGTCGGCGCTCGACGAGATCAGCCAAGGCGAGCAACGATTGCTTTACAGCCTTTTTACGTCGACCCTTCGCCAACATGTCGTCTTTGGTGGGAGCCCCGTTCGAGCGGGGTGATTGTCCCCGCACGTCGGGCCGGTGCGCGACTTGGAGATCTGGACAGCTATTAATGCTGCGGCGAAGGGGAGTTTAACACCGCCTTCGCCAATTCTTAGTGCAGGCGGCGACTGACGCGTGACGATCGAACTTCGAGATTTGCGATGGGCGATTGTGGCACCCCAACATCGCCCAGACCATAGTCGCTGGTATTGTCCAGTTCGGTCGCATGCTCGACATTGTCAGCGACCGTAATCGCGGCGACCGGACCGAACGTCTCCTGTTCGAACACGGCATCTCCGGCGTCACGTCGGCAAGCACGGTCGCCTCTTAGAAATTGCCGACAGCGTCGATCTTGTGGCCGCCCAACAGCAAGCCGCGCCTTGTTCGATCGTTTGCTCGACCTGGCGATGGAGTTCGTCCCAAGGTCGCTCCGGGCCATCGGTCCCATCGCAATCGACGGGTCGAGCGGATCGCCGACCGTCAGCTTCCTAGCGGCCTCCACAACTTGCGCGTGGACGCCCCGGCGATTGGCCGCTCGAGAATGAAACGCTTGGCCGAAGGCAGACCTCACCGCTATTCCCGAAGCGAGCCTCGAGGAGAGACGTCGGGCAAGCCGCAACCCGCTCCGTCATCGAGGTAGCACGCCATAGCTGGAATGCGGCCGCGTTGGCGCTCGCCGTGGCTTCGACCTCGTCGGGCGTCCGGAAGGGATAGGCGGGATGAGTTCGTCAGCTGCGGGGCTGCGGGAGACTGCCCCGGTTGCATAAATTTCGGCTGGGTCCCTCGTGGGATTTGACATCGTGACGTCCTTTATTGCGTTTCGCGGTTCGGGCGGCCTTCGCGTCTGAGCCGCCCGCTTGCGACCGGTGATTGGCGTTGCGTTCTCAGGGTCGGCGATGAGAGCGTCTTCGCATCGCCAAGCCCCGAGCGTGGCCGATCACCAGGGCTGGCCGTCGCCAAACGACCAGTCCTCTTTGTCGACGAAGACCATGTTGATCATGATGTCGTCTGGACGGACGGCCAGCTTGGTTTTCAACTCGTCGGCGATGAACCGGTAGAAGGCGAACTTCGTGTCTCTTTTGTTTCCGACAGTGCTGGTCACCTGGATCAGCATGAAGTCCGCGGACCGATTGAAGCCGAGGAATTTGGGGTCATAGATGAGGTTGTCGGCGGAATGCTCACCGACAACCACGAAGCGGTCACCGTCGGGCGCCTTGAGGACATCGATTATGCCCCTGTAGACGATGTCGGCCACGGCGGCGCGGTATTCGGGGGTTTTACCTTGGATCAGATCGATACGTGCGAACGGCATTGCAGCCTCCTTCAGATTGAGTTTCGGATTGAGCGGGTGTCGAGGGGTATGAGCGTTCAGGCCCGGTTATCGAGCTCGGGCACGCCACTGTTCCGGTCGGCATAGGCTGCCAGAAAGGTCGGCCGGCGCTGCCAGCGCTGCCAGAAAGCATCGATGTGCTCGAAGCGCTCATCGAGCGGCGTGGCGTTCACCGGAAACTTCGAGAAGGCGATCGCGGTCGCCATCGTGATATCCGAGAACGTCGGCGCCTCGCCGCCCAGCAACCACTCGCGGCCATCGGCTAGATGGCGATCGACAAGCGCCGCGTGATTCAGCGCCACCTTGCGGGAATGCTCGCCCCACGCTGGATTGCTGGTCAGTTCCAGCTTCGGTCCGAGACCTTGGTGCAGCACATGGAAAGCCGTGACGATGGGATAGAGGATGTGCACCCACACCCGGTTGTCCCACATTTGGTCGAGGCCGCGCTCGTGAGGCGTCGCACCCATGATCTTTCGACCGTCGAAAGTGTCGTCGAGGTAACGCGCGATGGCGGAGGTCTCGC
>NZ_RZQL01000303.1 GCF_003997935.1 Mesorhizobium sp. M7A.F.Ca.US.006.01.1.1 | reverse complement strand
CGTAGTAAGCGTTCATGATCTCAGGCGTCCGCCGAATTGCCTGCTTGAAACGATCGATGATATCGGCGCGATCGCGCTCGAGAGTGATGGATACCAGCAGGAGCAGGGGCCGACCGACGGCTTCCGGTGAAACTATGGCAACGTCCGCTTCGATGACGCCAGCGTCTCGAAGTCGCTTTAATCTCCGCTGACAAGCGGTAGCCGATAGTCCGGCAAGTTCGCCCAATTCCTCTGTCGTAAGGCGATTGTTGCGCTGCACGACGTTGAGAATCTTCCGGTCAATTCGATCCAGATCCATTCACAATCTCTGCTCATGATGATATCGGCCAATGCCAAGGCCGCCAGTCCGTACGTCCAAAATGTAGCAAGTGCCAAACGCCCTCTCGGCGCTAAAGTCGGTCCAAGTCGCAGAAAATCGGCGTTTCTTTCGCCATCTGCGCACAATACCGGCATAGTATAACTATCTGAGGGGTGCCGCTGAATCGATGGGCGTTGCTGGTGAGCAGTTGCGGGCCAGCGCAAGAACGGCAGATTCGATCGGGTGGGGGCGATCCCCGGTCGAAAAGATCCTACCGATCTCGTTGCTCAGGCGCAGAAAACATGAGTTGCAGCACGCTCGCATCAGTTCGAGGCAAGCGTGTTAGGGAGCGACATCACCAAGGGTGTCGGCGTTGCAGCATAAATCGGAGACCATGAGAGTCAGGCTATGAACCGGCCCCGGCTTTCGGATGCCTTACGGCCCTCGCGCGTCGGCCGCGAGTGAACTATGATCCGCATGGGTGTGGGGCTGGAGGAGAAGGTCGTCGGCTCAGTCAGGCTAACGTCGCTCCAAGCACTGGTAAGAAGCCCTATCCGCGGTCTGAGAATTACCCAAATTGATCTCTCGTGAGGCAGTTGTTGCAGCTGCATTCCGTCGAGACGCTTCAGTGATCCGCGAGAATGGCTCGCGATCTCTGCGTGAATCGCGGTTTGGCGCAGGAATGCGGCGTGGGAGACCGAATGTTAGACCAAAGTCGGCACGAGCACCGTGTAAAATGGGCAGGTCAGCGCAGACCAGTCTGGCGGCATTCTTACCCTTGCCGGAACGATCGCCTGAACAAGGTAGCTCAACCGCCGTCCGCACTCCCAGGAGAGAAAGCCATATGCTTCCCTTGGACATCCTCCGAAAGGAGTTTCCAGCCACAGCAAACGCCATCTACATGGATGTCGCGAACCAGGGCCTCATATCAAGCACAACATTGGCTTCAATCGAGCCTCATTTGAACAATCGGCTGCATGGCCTAAACGACGAAGAAAGAATGCTCGAACACGTCGAGCGTACTCGCGCTAGGTTCGCACAATTTATCAATTCAGATCACGATGAAATTGCAATTACCAAGAATGCATCGGAAGGCATCAACATCATCGCTAATGCGATCGATTGGAGAGATGGAGACAACGTCGTTCTATGCCCAAAATTGGAACACGCAAATAATATCTTGCCATGGATTCAGATCAGAGACCGCTACAATGTCGAGTTGCGAGTCGTAGAGCCGGATAACGGCTCAATTCCCCCTGATGCATTCGTAAAGGCGATTGATTCTCATACCCGCGTTGTTGCCTTGGCGACGGTGACGATGGTTCCGGGGTTTCGGACCGTCATGGAGCAGATATCCGAAGCCTGTAGGCACTACGGTGCATTTCTTTTGGCGGACGCGACGCAATCTGTTGGGATACTCCACACCGACGTCAATCGACTTGGCGTAGACGGTGTAGCAGTGTCCACTGTGAAGGGTTTGATGGGTCTTTATGGATCGGGTTTTTTATATTGCCGTAAAGAATGGGCCGATCGGCTGAGCCCGGCCTATCTTGCGCGCTTCAGCGTAGATTTCGGAAACGCGCCAGAATCAGCTCCGGTACCTAGTTTTGTAAAGTTGCGCTCTGGCGCGCCCCGCTTTGATATCGGGCATTACAACTTCCCTGGCATGTTGGCTGCATATGCATCAATGGGCCAGCTACTTGATATCGGAACCGAGGCGATCGACCAGAGCGTTACCTCACTCGCAAAACGTATGGCCACTGGTCTCTTAGATATCGGGCTTCCGGTCTGCGGCGGGCCACCAGGCGCTCACACTGGAAGTATCGTAGCCGTTGGCGATTCCAGCGATCTTGTTGAAGGGCGCCCAGTCGACGCCCGCATTCGGTCGCTTCACGAGCATTTCACGAAGAACGGGGTAATCGTCTCAATACGCAGAGGCATGCTCCGGTTTTCCCTGCATCTTTACAACACCGCCGATGAAGTCGATCGCGTAATCAATCTGGCCAAGAGCTGGTCGAAGTAAGAGCGACACGGCTAGTTCATGCACACAGGAGAGTACATGTCGACCCAGAGCGCCGAGACTATCGGACTTCTCCAAGATCTTATAAAGATCGAGAGCATCAATCCATCGCTGTCGCCAAAAGGTAGTGGAGAGCAAGGTGTAGCCAAGTTCCTCGAGGGTTTTTGCAAGGAGCGGAAGCTGGCTTACGGGATACAGGAGGTGGCCGATGGTCGCTCGAATTTCCTGACCTGGGTACCTGGGAAAGAACCCGATAGGCGTATTCTATTCATTGCTCATATGGATACCGTTCCTATCGATAGGTGGGAATCAGATCCATTCTCGGGTGAGCAACGGGACGGGCGAATATATGGGCGAGGTAGCTGCGACACAAAAGGCTCACTTGCAGCTATGTTGATTGCGCTTAGCTCACTTGGTGAACGGCAGCCCCGGGCCACGGTTGTTGTGGCAGCCAGCATTGACGAAGAGTACCGCAAACTTGGCGCCCGCGCTATAGCCGATTCCGGTGTCGCTTATGAGGGTGCGGTAGTCGGTGAACCCACCGAATTAGAGCTCGTTGTAGCTCACATGGGTTCTGTCCGCTGGCAAATCGAGGTTCAGGGTGTACCGGCTCATACGTCGAAGCCTCATCTCGGAGTGAACGCGATCACGGGCATGGCCAAGGTGGTATTGGCACTTGATGAGCACCATCGATCCCTTGTGTCTCGGGCGCAGCACCCATTGGTAGGGTCATCACAGCTGACCGTGAGCCTCATCGAAGGAGGTTTGGAACTTACCACTGTACCGCCGGTATGCCGTATCTGGGTCGATCGGCGTCTCATACCCGGGGAGCGGCCGCAGGACGCGTTGGCGGAGGTAGAAAGCATACTGGAAGGCCTTCGCCAGGGCGAAGACAAGATCAATGTTCGGTCATTGCTTCCCGCATTGGAAGACCCGCCTCCAATCAGTTCCGGGTCGAGCAAAATTGCAGCAGTCGCAGGAGCGGCTTGTGCCCACGTCGCGGGGACCGGAGAGCAGAAGGGAGCCACCGGCGGCTCGGATGCAAATCAGCTGTCATTGGCTGGGATCCCGTGTGTGATTATCGGACCCGGGCGTACTGCCCAAGCCCATACGAACAACGAGTTCGTTGAAATCGATCAACTGACCAAGGCTGCTGATTTGTACCAGAGAATCATGCTCACATATTAGGAGTGGCCGGCCTGATGGGGGTGCTCAAACCCCGTCCATTGGGCCGCGGACGCCCCGGATGCTGCATGAGCGTGGCGGCCGCAACGTCCCGATCTTCGCTGGTCTCGTCGGCGCTTCCCACGTAGATCTTGCCGCCCGTGCTTGAAATTCTGTTGCGACAGGCAGAGTGCGTCTTCACCATAGGGAGGGCATGATCTTCCACCGGAGACGCAGAGCCACCGAAAATTTGGCGCTCATATGCGGATAACGTACGGCAAGTGCCTAGGAAATGCAGATTTTCCGCGACAAGAAGAAATCCTCGGGGAAAACAGCCTCTTGTGACGTGATACGAAGAGAAAGTATGCGGACAGGACGAATGCCTGATCCGTTCGAGGAATGCCTGTTTTGAAGGACTCGACGAGATGAAATATGAGAAGCCATTTCCGCCCGAGGAGTTTCGGCGTCGTGTTCATGACGTGAAGCAGCGGATGGAGCGAGCGGGGCTGGACTTGCTGATCTGCCAGGATCCCGCGAATATGTATTGGCTTACCGGCTTTGACGGCTATTCGTTCTACGTGCCTCAGGTGGTCTTAGTGCATCTCCAGTCGGACATGCCCCTCTGGTTCGGACGTTTCGTCGATGTAAATTCCGCTTATATAACGACGGATCTGCCTAGAGAAAATATAAGCTCATTTTCCGATCATAGACTTCAACATCCAGAATTACATCCATTTGACGATCTTTGCGAGCTTATCAATTCGCGCGGCTGGGGATCTGATCGAATCGGTGTCGAGCTTAACGCCCACTTCTATACTGCCCGAGCACATCAACATCTCGTCAAAGGCCTTCCGAATGCAAAATTCTCTGATAGCCGCGAATTAGTCAATTGGGCACGGCTTATAAAATCTGACCTTGAACTAGTCTACATGAGAGAAGCGGGCCACCTTGCAACGCATACGATGCAGACGGCAATCGCTAACCTAAGGCCTGGAGTGCCGCAACATGAGGTCGTCGCGGAGGTGTACCGGGCCCAGACACGAGGGGTGGACGGTAAATATGGCGACTCTAGCGGTCCTCCTCTTATCCAGACTAGCGAACAAACGAACGCTCCGCACCTCAGTTGGACCGAGGAGCCCTTGCCGACCTCTGGCCTGGTTCTCATGGAGTTCGGCGCCACCCGACGCCGCTACTGTGCGCCGCTGTGCCGCACCGTCCACATCGGAAAGCCACCCGCAGAGGTCTCGCGTCTTGCTGAGGTTATAGTGGAAGGCGGGGATGCTGTGCTCGAGATGGCAAAGCCTGGTACCGTCGTTGAGGAGCTTAATGCGGTGTGGCAAGATATCCTCAAGCGGAACGGGTATATCAAGATAGGCCGCTCCGGCTATTCAATCGGACTCAACTTCCCGCCGGAATGGGGCGAACGCACGGTTAGTATTCGCGCGGGCGACAAGACCATCCTACAACCAGGAATGTGCTTCCATTTTCAGTCGGGGGTTAGGCTCGAAGGGTTCGGCGCCGCCATCTCTGAATCATTTATTGTAACCGAAAGGGGCGGTGAGCGATTGGCAGATGTTGATCGCCGCTTGATCGTCGTGGACTAGGTGATTTGGATGTGACCCAAATCGTTTTGCGATCTCACTGGGTCCGTTCGAAGCCGGTTGAAATTTGTTTCTGCGGCGAGCGGATGAACGGATCTAGCTTAAGGACGGCGCTGTCTGAGAGGTGCGGCATGCCCAACCTCTGGGACAGGAGAATCTCGCCTAGCACATGAGTTCTCTGCATCAGCGGAGATTAAGATCCGTAGGCCGAAATGAGCCACCTGTGACGCGAGCGCGGCGTGAACGTTGCCCCATTCTACAAATGCGCGGATGACGCAAGAGGACTTAGCTTTTGAGGAGCATTGAGGACGAGTTTACGCGCGCCTGAAGCGGGCTCTTGCCAACCCTGCGCGCCGGTGGGAACGCGAGTATGGTCCGCCCCGTCCGTGCAACACGTCGCGACATCAGCACACGTTGTTCCCGATAGATGGCTCGGCAGCGAAGCTCGCCTTTTGCCCGGGGCTCGCTTCATCCTTTTCTGCTGTTTCGTGCGACTTCACCACTTCACCAAGTGAATGTCTGGGTTATCGCGGGGACCTCAATTTCGGGACCCCAAGACCTCCTTCCGAATGAAGTCGTCCGCGATGCCATCGTGTCTGAAGCGGTCGCGGTCACCCTGCACAGTGCCGGACGAAAGTAGCCTTGCGGCGAGTTCCGTCTAAGATTCGAGGCGGTTGCGCCTGCGTCAGTGCGCCTGATCGGTGTCGGTCGAGAACTTAATGCCACGAGGCCAGATCGGGAACTCGGGATCGGGAGATCGGCGCTGGAACCAACTACTTTCCGCGCCGCCGGCGACCAGCGCGACCTTCGCTCGCGGTCGCTAAGCCTCCTGGCAAGTGAAGTTGTGAGCCGTGTCCAATTCTACGCGAATTGGCTGCTGTTTGCAGGAATGCAGCTAAAGGGGCATCAACTGCGCTGCCGATCGGCGCTGTGGCAGCAATAACCTAAAGGCATCAGCATACCATTGGAGTCTTAGATGAGGGGTACGTCAATCACGGCATTACGCAGGCTCAAACGGCCAGACCTTTTGCGTGGTGATGCGTATCTGAACGGCGCCTGGCTCTCCAAATCAGATACTCTTGCCGTGTTTGATCCTGCCAGCGGTGACGAGATCGCTCAAGTTGCGGCTTGCGCAGACGCCGACGTTGACGACGCGGTCCATTGCGCAAGAGCAGCGTTCCTCAAGTGGCGCGACATGCTTCCGTTACAGCGTGGTGCATATCTGCGGAAATGGGCGGCAGGCATGCGGGAGAGCGCCGAAGACCTGGCTGTCATCATAACGGCCGAGCAAGGAAAACCGATTGCTGAAGCCCGCGGCGAAGTTTCATACGCTGCCGGCTTTTTAGATTGGTTTGCAGGGGAAGGGGAGCGGGCTTACGGCGAAACGATTCCCAGCCATCTCCCCGCAAGCAGGCTGGCCGTGCATTTGCAGCCGATCGGGGTGACTGTCGCCATTACGCCATGGAACTTCCCAGCGGCAATGATCACCAGAAAGGCTGGAGCTGCACTGGCCGCTGGCTGCACAATGATTGTAAAGCCGGCACCCGAAACGCCACTGTCGGCCCTCGCGCTTGCCCGCCTTGCCGGGGATGCTGGCATTCCGCCCGGCGTGTTTCAGGTGATCACGGGCGAAGCTCCGCCACTTGCCAAACGGCTGTTGTTGCATACCCACGTGCGTGCGTTCTCTTTTACGGGCTCCACCGAGGTCGGCAGAATCCTTCTCGAGCAATCCGCGAAGACAGTGAAGAAAGTCTCGCTCGAACTTGGCGGCAATGCTCCTTTCATCCTTTTCGGCGATGCGCCGATCAACGCTGCGGTCGCCGGTTGCATGGCAGCCAAGTTCGCGACATCCGGTCAGGACTGTCTCGCGGCAAACCGGATTTATGTGCAGCGAGAGATTTACGAGCATTTTACGGAAAAATTTGCCGAGGCCACCAGTAAACTAAAGGTCGGGCACGGATTGGAGCCAGGTGTCGACATCGGTCCGATGACAAAGACGTCTGGTGCTGACAAATGCAGGCACCAGGTTTCTGAGGCTCTAGCAGCCGGGGCTCGAATGGTAGCAGGCGCACAGCACAATTCGCTTGGCGGGAACTTCGTCACGCCGGCCGTGCTTGCTAATGTGACCGATGACATGGTGATTGCGAAGGACGAAACGTTTGGACCTGTCGCTGCAATCCTGCCCTTCGACGACGAACGGGAGGTGGTCGCGCGAGCCAACAA
>NZ_RZQL01000302.1 GCF_003997935.1 Mesorhizobium sp. M7A.F.Ca.US.006.01.1.1 | reverse complement strand
CCGCTGCGCTGGCAGCGACGGCCGCGTTGCAGTTTGCCGGCCAGGCGGCCGCGACGGACCTGGAAGTCACCCATTGGTGGACGTCGGGCGGCGAGGCGGCTGCGGTTGCGGAACTTGCCAAGGCATTCGATGCGACCGGCAACCACTGGGTGGACGGCGCCATTGCCGGCTCCGGCGGCACGGCGCGGCCGATCATGATCAGCCGCATCACCGGTGGCGATCCGATGGGCGCCACGCAATTCAACCATGGCCGGCAGGCGGAAGAACTGGTGCAGGCCGGCCTGATGCGCGACCTCACCGACGTCGCCACCAAGGGCAAGTGGACTGATGTCGTCCGGCCGAAGAGCCTGCTCGACGGCTGCACCATCGACGGCAAGATCTATTGCGTGCCCGTCAACATCCATTCCTGGCAGTGGTTGTGGCTGTCCAACGAGGCCTTCGAGAAGGCCGGGGTGCCGTTGCCGAAGGACTGGAATGAATTCGTGGCGGCAGCGCCGGCGCTGGAAAAGGCCGGCATCATCCCGCTCGCCGTCGGCGGACAGGCTTGGCAATCCTCCGGTGCCTTCGACGTGCTGCTTGCGGCTGTGGGCGGCACGGACACGTTCCTCAAGGTCTACAAGGACAAGGACGCCAAGTTCGCCGCCGGACCCGAAGTTGCCAAGGTCTTCAAGGCCGCGGACGATGCCCGCAAGATGGCGAAGAACACCAATGTGCAGGACTGGAACCAGGCGACCAACCTGGTCATCACCGGCAAGGCCGGAGGCCAGATCATGGGCGACTGGGCACAGGGCGAGTTCCAGGTTGCCGGCAAGACTGCCGGCAAGGATTATACCTGTCTGCCGGGCCTTGGGCTGAACGAGGTCATCGCCACGGGCGGCGATGCCTTCTATTTCCCGCTGCTCAAGGATGCCGACAAGAGCAAGGCGCAGGAGGTGCTGGCCGAGACGCTGCTCGATCCCAAGACGCAGGTTGCCTTCAATCTGAAGAAGGGTTCCCTGCCAGTGCGCGGCGACGTCGATCTCAATGCGGCGAACGACTGCATGAAGAAAGGCCTCGCCATCCTTGCCAAGGGCGCCGTCATTCCGTGGACGGACCAACTGCTTTCACAGGACACCCAGAAGCAGAAGGAAGACCTTTTCGCCGAATTCTTCGCCAAGCCGGAACTGACCGTCGAAGACGCGCAGAAGCGCTTCGCCGACCTCATCGCTTCGGCGGACTGACGCTGGAGGCAACCCACCTCGCTCCCGGCCTTGCGAATGCAGGGCCGGGAATGCACCGCCCTTACCCAGCCGGCTGACGAGATGAGCAAGAGCGAACGTCCCAACCTTCTGTTCCGCAACCTCAATGCGAAGGTCGCCTCGATCCCGATGATCCTCACCGCCATGGTGGTTTTCGTCGGCGGCACCGTTTGGACGGTGCTCTATTCCTTCACCAATTCGAAGCTCCTGCCGCGGCTGAATTTCGTCGGGCTCGACCAGTATTACCGCCTGTGGGCGACGCCGCGCTGGCTGATCTCGATCGAGAACCTGCTGATCTACGGCGCGATCTCGCTGGTGTTCTCGCTGGTCATCGGCTTCCTGCTTGCCGCGCTGCTCGATCAGAAGATCCGCTTCGAGGACACGTTGCGCACCATCTTCCTCTATCCTTTCGCGCTCTCCTTCATCGTCACCGGCCTGGTCTGGCAATGGCTGCTCAATCCGGATTTCGGCATCCAGCACGTGGTACGGGACTTAGGCTGGACAAGCTTCAGCTTCGACCCGCTCTACAATTCCAGCATCGTCATCTACGGCATATCGATCGCGGCGCTGTGGCAAGGCACAGGGCTCATCATGTGCCTGATGCTGGCCGGCCTGCGCGGTATCGACGAAGACATCTGGAAGGCGGCGCGCGTGGATGGGATCCCGATGTGGAAGACCTATCTGTTCATCGTCATCCCGATGATGCGGCCGGTCTTCATCACCACACTCGTCATCATCGCTGCCGGCATCGTCAAGGTCTATGACCTCGTCGTGGCCCAGACCAGCGGCGGCCCGGGCATCGCCTCCGAAGTGCCGGCCAAATACGTTTACGACTATATGTTCTTCGCCCAGAACCTCGGCCAGGGTTTTGCCGCCTCGACCATGATGCTGCTCTCGGTGGTGATCGTCATCGTGCCTTGGGCCTATCTCGAGTTCGGGCGGCGCAAATGAGCATGGCAGACATCACCGCTCAAGCAAGCACCGCCGCCGGCGTGCGCCAGGGCATCACCGGCCCCTACGGCCCGAAGCCGCGCCGCATGATGTCGCGCCGCAACGTCTTCCTCTACGGCACATTGTTCGTCATGGCCGTCTACTACCTGTTGCCGCTCTACGTCATGGTCGTCACCTCGCTCAAGGGCATGCCGGAGATCCGGCTCGGCAACATCTTCTCACCGCCGCTCGAGATCACCTTCGAGCCGTGGGTCAAGGCGTGGTCAACGGCCTGCACCGGCCTCAACTGCGACGGGCTCTCGCGCGGCTTCTGGAATTCGGTGCGCATCACTGTGCCGTCGGTGCTGCTGTCGATCGCCATCGCCTCGGTGAACGGTTATGCACTGGCCAATTGGCGCTTCAAGGGCGCCGATACGTTCTTCATCATCCTGATCGTCGGCGCCTTCATTCCCTACCAGGTGATGATCTATCCGATCGTCATCATCCTGCGCGAGATCGGCCTCTATGGCAGCCTCAGCGGGCTGGTGATCGTCCATTCCATTTTCGGCATGCCGATCCTGACGCTGCTGTTCCGCAATTATTTCGCCTCGATGCCGGAAGAGCTGTTCCGGGCGGCACGCGTCGACGGCGCCGGCTTCTGGGGCATCTTCCTGCGCATCATGCTGCCGATGTCGCTGCCGATCTTCGTCGTCGCCATCATCCTGCAGGTGACCGGCATCTGGAACGACTTCCTGTTCGGCGTCGTCTACACCCGCCCCGACACCTATCCGATGACGGTGCAGCTCAACAACATCGTCAATTCGGTGCAAGGCGTGAAGGAGTACAACGTCAATATGGCCGCAACCATCCTGACCGGGCTTGTGCCGCTCATCGTCTACTTCATCTCCGGCAAGCTTTTCGTGCGCGGCATCGCCGCCGGCGCGGTGAAGGGGTGACGGCGATGACGGCAGCCAACGATACCAGCGTTTCGATCCAGGACCTGTCGCTGAATTTCGGCGCGGTGACCGTCCTGGAGACTCTCAATCTCGATGTCGCCGATGGCGAGTTCATCGTGCTGCTCGGGCCGTCCGGCTGCGGCAAGTCGACCTTGCTCAACTGCATTGCCGGCCTGCTCGACGTTTCCGAGGGCCGCATCTTCATCAAGGGCAAGAACGTCACCTGGGAAGAGCCCAAGGACCGCGGCATCGGCATGGTGTTCCAGTCCTATGCGCTCTATCCGCAAATGACGGTGGAGAAGAACCTGTCCTTTGGGCTGCGTGTCGCCGGCACGCCAAAAGAAGAGATCGCCAAGCGGATCGCGCGGGCGGCTGAAATCCTTCAGATCGAGCCGCTGCTGCAGCGTAAGCCCGCCGCCCTTTCCGGCGGCCAGCGTCAGCGCGTCGCGATCGGACGGGCGCTGGTGCGCGATGTCGACGTGTTCCTGTTCGACGAGCCGCTGTCCAATCTCGATGCCAAGCTGCGCGCCGAACTGCGCGTCGAGATCAAGCTGCTGCATCGCAAGCTGCAGAACACCATGATCTACGTCACCCACGACCAGATCGAGGCGATGACGCTGGCCGACCGCATCGCGGTGATGAAGGGCGGCGTCATCCAGCAGCTCGATGCGCCGCAGACCATCTATAACAGGCCGGTCAACCGTTTCGTCGCCGGCTTCCTCGGCTCGCCCGCAATGAACTTCGTCGACGGCCGCCTGGAAGACGCGGACGGCGGCTGGCGGTTCGCGGCCGAGGATATCAAGATCCCGCTCGGCACCTACGACTTTGCCAAGCCTCCGGCTCCCGGCCTCGTCACATTCGGTATCAGGCCCGAGCATGTCAGCCTGAACAGCGGCACCGGTTGGCCGTTCTCGATAGCCGCCAATGTCGAGGTGGTCGAACCCATGGGCTCCGACACGCTGGTCTGGCTGAAGCTTGCCCAGCAGAATTTCAGCGTCCGAGTGACCTCGGAACGCACGCCCAAGAACGACGAAGCGGTGACGCTTGGCTTCGATCCGATGCGCGCCTCGCTTTTCGACACGGCAACCGGCACACGCATCTAGCTTTTGAGAACCAACCTTCCAACGACAATCCCCAAGCGAAACGGACAGAGACGATGAATTGGTCATTCCAACTTTACAGCGCCCGCAATTTCCAACCCTGGGACGGTGTGCTCGCCATGCTCGGCAAACTCGGCTACGCCCAGGTCGAAGGTTTCGGCGGCGTCTATGATGATCCCGGGGCATTCCGCGCCGAGCTCGACAAGAACGGGCTTGCCATGCCGACCGGCCATTTCTCGATCGACGCGCTTGAGAACGATTTTGACGGCGTGCGCAGAACCGCCGACGCACTCGGTATCACGCTGCTCATCTGTCCCTTCCTGATGCCCGATCAGCGGCCATCCGACGTGGCCGGCTGGCGCGGCTTCGGCGAACGTCTGGCCAAGGTCGGCGACGCCGCGAAAAAGGCCGGCTACGGCTTTGCCTGGCACAACCATGATTTCGAATTCAAGAAACTTGCCGACGGATCGGTGCCGCAGGACCACATCCTGTCATCCGCGCCCGATGTCAGTTGGGAGATGGATGTGGCCTGGGTGGTGCGCGGCGGCGATGATCCGCTGCCGTGGATCGAGAAACACGGCAAGCGCATCAGCGCCGTCCACGTCAAGGACATGGCCAAGCCCGGCGAGGGGCTGGATGAGGATGGCTGGTCTGATGTCGGCCATGGCACCATCGACTGGGCCGGCCTGGTCAAGGTGTTGCGTGCCAGGAGTGCTGCCCAATACTACGTCATGGAACAGGACAACCCCAACGACATCGAGCGTTTCGCCCGCCGCTCCATCGCAGCCGCCAAAACCTATTAGGAGCATCACCATGGCAAAGAAACTTGGCATCGGCGTGATCGGCTGCGGCAACATCTCGAAGGCGTATTTTTCGCTGGCGCCGCTGTTTCGCGGCATTGAAATGCGTGCCTGCGCGGACATCAACATGGAGGCGGCCAAGGCGCGGGCGAAGGAGTTCAAGCTGCGCGCCGAGACCGTCGAAGACCTGCTCAAGGCCGACGACATCGACATCATCGTCAACCTGACCATCCCGGCGGTGCACTATGAGGTGTCAAAGCAGATCCTCGACGCCGGCAAGCACGTCTATTCGGAAAAACCGTTCGTGCTGTCGGTCAAGGAAGGGCTCGACCTTAAGAAGCGGGCGGAGAAAAAGGGTCTGCGGATCGGCTCGGCGCCAGACACGTTCCTCGGCGGCGCGCATCAACTGGTGCGCAACCTGATCGACACCGGCAAGCTTGGCAAGGTCACGAGTGGTACCTGCCATGTCATGGGCCACGGCATGGAGCATTGGCACCCCAATCCGGATTTCTTCTTCCAGCCGGGTGCCGGTCCCGTGCTCGACATCGGACCGTATTACATCACCAATCTGATCCAGCTGATCGGGCCGGTGAAGCAGGTCGCGGCCTTCGCGACAACGCCGGCCAAGGAGCGGACGATCAGTTCAAAGCCGCGCGCGGGTGAAAAGATACCGGTCAACACGCCGACGACCATCCATGGCCTGCTGGAGTTCGAGAACGGTGCCGTTATAACGCTCAACACCAGCTGGGACGTCTGGGCCCACGGCCACGCGCCGATGGAACTCTATGGCGAGGCGGGTACGGTGTTTGTGCCGGATCCGAATTTCTTCGGTGGTGATGTGCGCTTCACGCAAGACAGCAAGCCGGTCAAGAAGCTGCCGAACTGGCCGCATCCGTTCGGCGTGCCCAACGAGATGCATTCGCAAGGCATGATGGCCAACTACCGCACGTCAGGCCTCGCCGACATGGCGGTGGCGATCGCGGAAGGCCGGCCGCACCGCTGTTCGATGGAACTGGCGCTGCACGCCGTCGACGTGATGACCGGCCTGCTGCGCTCCGGCGAAACCGGCAAGTTCGTCGCCATGCAGACCACCTGCGAACGGCCGGCCGCCCTTGGCGTCAAGGAAGCCAAGGCGCTTTTGGCGAAGAAGAAATAGGGCAGCACACCTCAACCCTCTCCCCGTTCCGACGGAGAGAGGGTAAGGGTGAGGGGCAGAGCCAACTCGCCGCGTTGTCGCGATGCAGCCGACCGGCTCGTTTCCATTTGAGGATTTTCCGATGCCCTACACGCCTGCCGAAAACCGCTATGAAAAGATGATCTACAACCGCTGTGGCCGCTCCGGCCTGAAGCTGCCGGCGATCTCGCTCGGCCTGTGGCATAATTTCGGCAACGACACGCCGCACAGGACCAAGCAGGCGATCGCGCGCAAGGCCTTCGACCTCGGCATCACGCATTTCGACCTCGCCAACAATTACGGTCCGCCGCCCGGTTCTGCCGAGACCGCCTTCGGTGAAATCCTGCGCACCGACTTCGCCGCCTACCGCGACGAGCTGATCATCTCGACCAAGGCCGGCTACGAGATGTGGGCCGGTCCCTACGGCGAATGGGGCGGGCGCAAATACATGCTGGCCAGCCTAGATCAGAGCCTGAAGCGGATGGGGCTCGACTATGTCGATATCTTCTATTCGCACCGTTTCGACCCCGACACGCCGCTGGAAGAAACGATGGGTGCGCTCGACCATGCCGTGCGCTCGGGCAAGGCGCTCTATGCCGGCATCTCGTCCTACAACTCGCAGCGCACGCGCGAGGCCGCCGATATCTTGAAGCAGCTTGGCACGCCTTGCGTCATCCACCAGCCGAGCTATTCGATGCTGAACCGCTGGGTGGAGGAAGATGGCCTGCTGGATACGCTCGAAGGGCTCGGCGTCGGCTCCATCGTGTTCTCGCCGCTGGCGCAAGGCATGCTGACGGACAAGTATCTCGGCGGCATTCCGGACGGCAGCCGCGCCTCCCAGGGCAAGTCGCTGAAGACAGCCTTCATCAACGACAAGACCATCGCCAACATCAAGGCGCTCGACGCCATCGCCGGCAAACGCGGGCAGACGTTGGCGCAGATGGCGCTGGCCTGGGTGCTGCGCAAGGGCAGGGTGACCTCGGCCCTGATCGGCGCCAGCCGGCCGGAGCAGGTCGAGGACTGCGTCGGCGCGCTCAAGGTGCTCGACTTCAGCGATGCCGAACTCGCCGAGATCGACACCTATGCGCGGGAGTCCGACATCAATCTGC
>NZ_RZQL01000301.1 GCF_003997935.1 Mesorhizobium sp. M7A.F.Ca.US.006.01.1.1 | reverse complement strand
GCAACGGGCTGAAGATCATCGGCGGACCGACCGCCGACGGCGTCTTCCGGCTTGGCATTCCGGCCGCGACCGCTGCCGACTACAACAAGCAAGTCGGCCTTGTTGCCGCCCAGCCCTTCACGGAGACTGTGATCGAGGGAAGGAAACCGGTTGATGGCGGCTGAGGCAATCATTCGATTTGCGGCAATGCTTGCGGCGGCGATGACAATCGTCGCCGTGCCCGCGTCGGCGCAGACCAACGATTCCAATCCCGACTCGGCGAAAATCGACTGCCGCGACGGGACCAACGCGGCGGGAGCCGACTGCGCCAAGGATGGCAGCGACACAAAGGGCGGATCGGATGCGGCGCAGTCCGGCGCGGTGTTCCTGCCGGCCCTGATCGTCGACCTGTTTCCCAACCCGACGGCGCCTCCTGCACCGGTGCCGACGCCCCGGCCGGCGCCCGCGACGCCGCCGGCCGTTACCCAAGCCGGCCCCCCGCCCGGCGGCCCGATCGTCTCGCCGACCGATCTCATTGCCGTTCAGCCGCGGCGCGCGGTGGTAGGCGATTTCGTGCCCGACGAGGTGCTGGTGACCGTCGACGGCGATGCCGGCGCTGTCCAGCAGATCGCCGCCTCCTTCGGTCTCCAGGTGCGCTCGCAGCGCCAGTCGCTTCTGCTTGGCACCACGCTGGTGCGCTTCGGCATTCCCGACGGCCGGCCCGTCGGCGTCGT
Source organism: Mesorhizobium sp. M7A.F.Ca.US.006.01.1.1 (assembly GCF_003997935.1). Taxonomy (GTDB): domain Bacteria; phylum Pseudomonadota; class Alphaproteobacteria; order Rhizobiales; family Rhizobiaceae; genus Mesorhizobium. Next base: position 6,632 of record NZ_RZQL01000301.1, on the reverse strand, counting down.
GCTGGCGCAACTGGCCGCCGACGGCCGCACCCAGCGGCGCGAGCCCAATCACGTCTATTCGCTGCAGCAGGCCGCCGGCATCGTCAACTATGCGTTCGATCGTATCGCGCTCGATTCCAAACAGGCCAGCGGCGAAAACGTCCGCATCGCGGTGATCGACACCGGCATCGACGACACCAACCCGGCGCTGTCGGGCGTCATTGCCGGGCAGTTCGACGCCATGCCCGACGTGCCGATCGAAAAGCGCGATCACGGCACGTCGATCGACGGGCTGATCGCCGGCGTCGGCGCGCTGGAAGGCATGGCGCCGGGCGCAAAAATCTATCACGCCCGCGCCTTCGAGGGCGGCAAATCGACCATGGACGTTATCCTGGCGGCGCTCGACTGGGCGGCGGAACAGGACGTGCGCATCATCAATATGAGCTTCGTCGGGCCGAAGAACGATTTGCTTGGCGTCGCCTGCCGCAATGCCCGCGCGCTCGGCATTGTGCTGGTCGCCGCCGCCGGCAACAACGGGCCGAAAGCACCTTATGGTTACCCGGCGGCCTTCGACGGCGTCATCGCGGTGACCGCCACCGATGCCAGTGACGGACTGATGCCGCAGGCCAATCGCGGCGCCTATGTATTCATCTCGGCGCCCGGCGTCGAGATGGTGGCGCCGAGCGGCGCCGGCTCGGATGTCGTCACCGGCACCTCGTTCGCGGCAGCGATCGTGAGCGGCGCCATCGCCAATCTCATCCACGCCGCGCCCGATCGCTCGGCCGACGACATCGAGAAGGCGCTTGCCGCAACGGCGAAAGATCTCGGCCCCAAGGGGCGCGACAATGACTTCGGCTATGGGCTGCTGGACATCAAGGCAGCGGAGGCTGCGAAGGAGTGAGTTTTTGCCCTTCCGCTTTATGTAGCCGGAACCTGCCGGATTCGACCGAGTTGCAGAAGCAACGCTGATCCAAGACAAAGCCCAACGACAACCAAACCGGCTATCGTCAACCATCGTATCAATACTGCCTGCTCGTCGTGACCGATGACGCGGTAGAGACCGTTGATCTCGACCATTTCCGGGCCGGACAGCCGCTTTTTGGGCAGCGTTCGGTCGGTGTAGAAATATTTGGTCATCACGTTGAATTCGAGCTCACGTCCGAGGAACATTTCGGTGGGGTTCAGGTCTGAAGTGACATAGCCCTCATAGGTGAGTTCCTGCGTGGCGCGGATATCGACATTGTTGAAGTCCGGCTTTGTGGCGCCCGGATGGAACCAGCCTGGTGAAAACACCGAGAATGATCCAAAGCGGGGCAGATGGGTGATCGGCTGGTTGATGATGTCGACCACTTTCTGTTCTGTCCGCGCGGCTTCCGCATTTGCCTTTCCGATCCCTGACAAAGTCCAGAAGATTGCACCGGCGACGGTCAGTAAAAGGCCCATCAAGCCAAGCAGAAACACGATATGGCCGACAGGGCGCGTTGGTCTTGTTGGCTTTGCAGTATGGTCAACCGTCGCCGGGGCGCTACTCTCGCGCCCGCGTCGGCCGAAAGCGGCGCTTGGCTGACTGGTGTTCATCGGCCCATGTTCCAACAGGTGGGCTAATGCGGCGTTAATAGACCCTCGGTTTGGCTGAGAAGGACCGCATCGGGCTGAACTCGGTCGGTGATGGTGATAGGTCTCGCCCCTACGCCGGCGCCCCCGCCACCGATCCCCTGACCACTAGGTCCACCGGCCAGACCTCGCCGCGGGCGCCCTCCTCCAGTCCCGAAATCCGTGCCGCCAGCCTCTCGGCGACACGGGCGCCGGCGAGACGGATCGATGAACGCGTCGTCGACAGCGGCACCGAGAAATTCTCCGGCCTCAGCCAGGGGAAGACGTCATCATGGGCGATCAGCGACACATCGCCGGGAATGCTCAGGCCAAGGTCGCGCACGGCGCGCACGACGCCCAGCGCCATGATCAGGCTGGAGCAGGCGATCGCCGTCGGCGCGTCTTCCTCTTCCAGCAAACGCCTGGTGGCGCGATAGCCGTTCTCCTCGGTCATATCGACCGAGCATACATGGCGTTCGCTCAATGACAGTCCGCTCGCGGCGAGCGCCCGGCGCACGCCGCGTTCGCGATGGATGGCGAAGGTCTCGCGATCGTCGCCGTTGATCAGCGCCAGTCGCCGGTGGCCGAGCTGGATCAGCAGCCTGGCCGCCTCGTGGAAGGCGCCCTCATTGTCGATGTCGGTGAAGGCATAGTCGAAATCGAAACCTTCGCTGCGGCCATGGACGATGAAGGGAATGCCGAGCGTGTTGACCAACGCCACGCGCCGGTCAGCGGGCCTCGGCGAGGAGATGTAGACGGCGTCGACCTGCCGGTTGGCGACGATGCGCCGGTAAGTGGTTTCCTGGTCGTCGGCGTCGGCCGGCGACAGCACAAGGTCGAGCTCGTGCGAGCGGGCATAGTCGCCAAGGCCGGACAGGAACTCGACGAAATGCGGATCGATGTCGACGGACGCACCGGTCGGCAGGACATAGCCGATCATGCCGGTCTTGCCGGTCGCCAGCCGGCGCGCGCTCGGGTTGGGGCGATAGCCATGGCGCTTGGCGGCATCCATGACACGCCTGCGCGTCTCCTCGTTGACCTCGGGATAGCCGTTCAGCGCACGGCTTACCGTGGTTTGCGAAAGTGCCAGCATGTGGGCGAGCTGCTTGAGGTTCACGAAAGTCTCCAGTCCCTCAAAGCGCTTTTAAATTGAATCGACCCAAGTGCCACCGGGGCCGAGCCATGCGAAGCCGAACCATAGACGCGGTTTGGGCATGTTTGAAACAAAAATTGCTGCTGCATCGCCATAATAGTATGTTGCGGCGCACTTTTAGGAGTGAAAATGCGCGAACCTAAATCGATTAATCCGCCAGCCTCTTGACTTCCCAGCGATTCAATGGCGTGATCAAAAAAGCCAAAGCGCTTTGGAAGACTCTTCGAAAGGTTGCGGTTCCTTTCCGACTGAGTCACAGTCCTGCGGCGTCGGCGGGCGGAATGGAGGTTCCGTCCGGTGTGTGAGACCCACTGGGAGGAATACCGATGAAAAAAATGCTTTTGCTGGGTGCTGCGTTTGCCACGTTCGCCCTGAACGCGCCCGCGCAGGCCGAACTGAAGTTCAAGCCCGGTGAAGACAAGCGCTTCAACTGGGCGAACTACGAAGAACTCAAGAAAGTTGACCTCAAGGGTGAGACGCTGTCGATCTTCGGACCGTGGCGCGGCGAGGACGAAGGCCTGGTGCGCGGCGTTCTCGACTATTTCTCGGAAGCCACCGGCGTCGAGATCAAATACTCCTCCTCGGAAAATTACGAACAGCAGATCGTCATCGACACGCAGGCCGGCAGCCCGCCGAACATCGCCGTGCTGCCGCAGCCGGGCCTCATCCAGGACCTGGCGTCGAAGGGCCTTTTGACGCCGCTCGGTGACGACACCGCCAAATGGGTCAAGGACAATTACGGTGCCGGCCAGTCATGGGTCGATCTCGGCACTTTCAAGGACAAGGACGGCAAGCCGGGCTTCTTCGCCTTCCCCTACAAGGCCGACGTGAAGTCGCTGGTCTGGTACTCGCCGGATAATTTCGAGGAAGCCGGCTACAAGGTGCCGAAGACGCAGGAAGAACTCGCCGATCTCGAAAAGAAGATCATCGCCGATGGCGGCAAGCCGTGGTGCATCGGCCTCGGCTCCGGCGGCGCCACCGGCTGGCCGGCGACCGACTGGGTCGAAGACCTGATGCTGCGCACCCAGCCTCCGGAGGTCTACGACAAATGGGTGAAGAACGAGATCCCGTTCAACGACCCCGCAGTGGTCAACGCCATCGACATTTTCGGCAAGATCGCGACCGACGACAAGATGGTCGACGGCGGCGCCAAGGCGGTTGCGGCGACCGATTTCCGCGACAGCCCGAAGGGCCTCTTTTCGGTGCCGCCGAAATGCTACCTGCACCACCAGGCATCGTTCATTCCGACCTTCTTCCCGGAAGGCACCAAGGTCGGCCAGGACGCGGACTTCTTCTACTTCCCGCCCTATGCCTCCAAGCCTGAACTGGGCACGCCCGTGCTCGGCGCCGGCACGCTGGCGATGATCACCAAGGACAGCAAGAGCGCGCGCGCGTTCATCGAATTCCTGAAGATGCCGCTCGCCCACGAGATCTGGATGGCAGAGGGCGGCTTCGTGACGCCGCTCAAGTCGGTCAACAAGGATGCCTATGCCAGCGACGCGCTGAAGAAGCAGGGCGAAATCCTCGCCAATGCCTCGACCTTCCGCTTCGACGGTTCCGACCTGATGCCGGGCAAGATCGGCGCCGGCGCCTTCTGGACCGGCATGATCGACCTGGTCGGCGGCAAGTCGGCGCAGGACGTCGCCACCGACATCCAGAAGAGCTGGGACGCCATCAAGTAGACGGCTGGCACGTAGACGACCAACCATTCTCGCACTGGATCCGGACCGTACTGGCCCGGATCCGACGGCGGCCCGTGCCGCAGCCTTTCGTCATGAGCGCATTGACATGAAGCGCGATCGGCAATGTGCGCAAGCCGCCGACGACGCGCTCCAAACAACTGAATCGGCGCCTGGTCCCGTCACCAAGGTCATTCCTTGTCGGGTCATGCGCAGGGGGAGGGACCCATGGCGGCTCAGATTTTCTCGGCCATTTTCGTCATCATCGTCGGGGTCGGCGGTTGCGTCGCCTATTTCTGGGGCGCCAACAAACTGGTCGACCTGATATTCCCGTCACGCGGCGTCGCGGGTGCCGCGGCCATCGACAATCTGCGCCGGCAAGGGCTGGTCCGGCCATGGCTGTTCGTCGGCCCGGCGATGATCATCCTCACCATTTACCTGATCTATCCGGTGGTCGAGACGCTGCGGCTATCGTTCCTCGATCGCGGCGGCATCAATTTCGTCGGCCTGGCGAACTATGAATGGGCGTTCGGCGACCGCGAGTTCCGCAACTCGATCCTCAACAATATCATCTGGCTGGCGGTGGTGCCGGCCGCCTGCACCTTCCTCGGGCTGATCATCGCCGTGCTCACCGACAAGATCTGGTGGGGCACGATCGCCAAGAGCCTGATCTTCCTGCCGCTGGCGATCTCTTTCGTCGGCGCCAGCGTGATCTGGAAATTCATCTACGAGTATCGGGGCGAGGGTCAGACCCAGATCGGCATCCTCAACGCCATCATCCAGCATTTCGGCGGCCAGCCGCAGGTCTGGATATCGCTGCCGTTCTGGAACAATTTCTTCCTGATGATCATCCTGATCTGGATCCAGACAGGCTTTGCCATGGTCATCCTGTCTTCCGCCCTGCGCGGCATCCCCGAAGAAACGCTGGAAGCCGCCGTCATCGACGGCGCCAATCCGTTCCAGATCTTCTGGAAGATCATGGTGCCGCAGATCTGGGGCACCATCGCCGTGGTCTGGACCACGATCACCATTCTGGTGCTCAAGGTGTTCGACATCGTGCTGACCATGACCAACGGCCAGTGGAACAGCCAGGTGCTGGCCAATCTGATGTTCGACTGGATGTTCCGCGGCGGCGGCGATTTCGGTCGCGGCGCCACCATCGCCATCATCATCATGATCGCGGTCATTCCGATCATGGTCTGGAACATCCGCCAGGCGAACAAAGAGACGGGAGGACATTGAGATGGCCGTCGCGACCGGAAATTCCTTCGCCAGCCGCTTTGGCGTCCACATCGCCGTGCTCATCTTCGTCGCAATCTGGACCATACCGACGCTCGGCATCCTGGTTTCGTCGTTGCGCGACAAGAACCAGATCATCGCCTCGGGATGGTGGAACTCGTTCGCCAGTTCCACCCAGACGGAGGCCGGCCGGCTCCCGCCCGCCTCGGCGCAAGTCGAGAAGGACGGCAAGTTCATCCTCGAGGGCAATATCTTCGGAGACGGCGCCAAGCGCGACATCAGCGCCTTCGGAGTCAAATCGGCGGCACCGACGCAATATCCCGCCGGCACCACAGCCGATCTCGGCGACGGCGTGACCTTGCAGCTCAATGCTGACGGCAGCTTCACCATGCAGTCCCCGAAAGCGTTCGAAGGCGATCGCGGCCAGCGCGTCTATTATGCTTCGTCGGCGCCGCCGAAATTCACCACCGACAATTACAGAACCGTGCTGTTCTCCGAAGGCATCGGACGGTCATTCATGAATTCTCTGACCGTCACCATTCCGGCTACCGTCATCCCGATCCTGATCGCCGCCTTTGCCGCCTATGCACTGGCCTGGATGCGGTTTCCCGGCCGGGCGCTGCTGATCGCGGTCATCATCGGCCTGCTGGTGGTGCCATTGCAGATGTCGCTGATCCCACTGTTGAAACTCTACAATGGCGTCGGCGCTTTCTTCGGCATGCCGTCGAAGACCTATCTCGGCATCTGGCTGGCGCATACCGGCTTCGGCCTGCCCTTCGCCATCTACCTGCTGCGCAGCTACATTGCCGGCCTGCCGCGCGAAATCATGGAATCGGCGCGCATCGACGGCGCCAGCGATTTCGAGATCTTCGTCAAGATCGTCTTGCCGCTGTCGTTCCCGGTGCTGGCTTCGTTTGCCATCTTTCAGTTCCTGTGGGTATGGAACGATCTGCTCGTGGCGATGGTTTTCCTCGGTACAGAGGCAGACC
>NZ_RZQL01000002.1 GCF_003997935.1 Mesorhizobium sp. M7A.F.Ca.US.006.01.1.1 | reverse complement strand
AGGCCAAGGCGATCGAACTATCGGGCGGCAACCAGCAGAAAGTGGTCATCGCCAAATCGATGATCCAACAACCGGACTTGATCATTTTCGACGAACCGACCCGTGGTGTCGACGTCGGCGCCATCGCCGAGATCCACAAATATCTGAACCAGCTTGCCGATGAGGGCAAGGCTGTCGTGGTGATCTCGTCCTACCTGCCGGAGATCATGTCCCTGTCGGACCGTCTGCTCGTGTTCCGTAAGGGCAAGGTGGTTGAGGAGTTCTCCGCCTTGGAGGCGACTGAAGAGAAGGTCATGTACGCGGCCATCAACTAGCGCAGGCGACTCTGAATTGCGAATGTCTCGACACAGCAGCAACCATTGGAAAGTCAGATGAGTATTCCTTCACTTTTAAATCCAAGAAGCGGGCACCAACTCGAAGGACGACATGTCGTGCTGTTTGGCGCGGGGACGGCCAATGAGGTCGAGCAGGGTTGGAGTCTTGGGCAGATCAGCGACAAAGTCTACGGCGTTGGCAAGGCCACGGCGCTTGTTTATGCCCGCCACGGGGCGGCCGTCACCTGCGTCGATATCGATCTGGATGCGGCGACCGCTACGGCCGAACTCATCCGGAGCCAGGGCGGACAGGCGTTCGCCCTTGCTTGCGATGCCACCCGGTCCGAAAGCGTGAAGGATACGATTGAGAAGTCGCTCAGCTACAATGGCCGCATCGACGTTCTTCATAACAATATAGGGATTGCCAAGATGGGCGGCCCGGTCGAGTGCTCGGAAGAGAACTTCGATCAGGTCATCGCGGTTAATCTGAAGAGCATGTACCTGACGTGCAAATGGACCCTGCCGATCATGGAACGCCAGGGCAAAGGTGCGATCATCAACATCTCATCTTTTGCGGCGATCAGGTTCACTGTTCCATGGATCGCATATAGTGCTTCCAAGGGAGCGGTGAATGCGCTGACCATGGGTGTCGCGGCACAATATGCCGCCAAGGGCATACGCTGCAACGCGATCGCGCCCGGGATGCTGTCCACACCGATGGTGCAATCGGCCCACAAGGACAATCATTTCGATCTCGAAGAGATGATGAGTTCGCGCGACAACGCCGTGCCCATGCGCTGGCAGGGCGAGGGCTGGGATGTCGGCGAGGCTGCGGCGTTCCTTGCATCCGATGAGGCGCGTTTCATTACGGGGCAAGTTCTGGTGGTCGATGGCGGCAGCACAATTATGATGCCGAGTAAGCCATGGAATGGCGCGGGCGTGGTGAACTGACAGCATTGACCAGGCTTCTTACGGTAAGTCTTTCTAGAACAGCAAAACTCATAAAATAAGTATTAATCATCTTTTCTAATCGTTAGGCCGGGCAATATTGTATCAATAACATTGCAGACAAATGCGTCGGAGTCATCCATAACGGCGGTCTCATGGATGTGTTTACGAATCGCAAAGTATACGATGGAAGCGTGTGCAATCCATGCTTTCTCCATTTCAAGCTCTGTGGGGTTGGTGTCGGACGTGAAATCGTTGTGATGTCGGATCTCAATAACGATTGCTGACAAAACTCGTGATAGATATTGATTTATGTATCTTCTAGTCAAATCTTCGTTGCTAAGGCTGGCTTGAAATACAATTCTTATCCAATTGTAATCATTGGCGACGTCTAGGTATTGTTTGTAGAAGGATACGAGGCGATCTCTCAGGGGCGTCGTTCTATCCGATAGCTCCACAACCCACTTAGAATTCCAATGCTCCAAGAAAACATCCTTGAATACGCATTCCAGCAAACCGTCTTTGCTGCCAAAATATTTGAAAATAAGAGCGTGCGACACGCCTATATATTTAGCCAGATCACGAGTTTGCGCGGAAAGACCATTCTTTGCGAAGAAAGAAATGGCGGCTTCGGTCATCATCTTTTTTCTCTCATCAGGGGTCATCCTGATGCGCCGTGACGCGGTCGGGCGTTTTTTAGATGGTGTGTTCTTGGACAAATTGGAACGCCTCTGTGTGATGCGCGCTCGCGGCGCCGACTTTGGAGCTGAGTGCGCAAGGGACCTGTGCCCTGGGTCGGCTCAATGCCGGTGAGCAAGGTCAGCATATTTTTTGGTGATCATCTGGTCAATAAGCGTTGACACCGAAAGATAGTGAGCATATGGTCACTAGTAGGCTGATAAAGCCGAAGGGCTAGGAGATCTGGCCGACGGAGGATTTGCAAAATAGGCCCCGCCATGGCGGGCCCGGTGCCGCTTGTGAGGCATCTAACGTCTGCCGCGTAGGCGGCGGTAGAAAATGTGCGCCGAAGTGAGCGCCTCATGCGTCCAGGGGCTTCGGCTGGAGATTATTAGGCTTTACCGACGGGAGGAGGAATAAATGTCACAAGGCGGTACCGGAAGGATTACCAGGCAGCATGTGGTCGAAACGGCCGACAGACTGACAAATTGGGGGCGCTGGGGCGAAGACGACCAAATTGGCACGCTCAACACGGTCGAACCTGCCGATATCGTCTCGGCTGCCAGCCTCGTCACGAAAGGCAAGGTCTTTGCGCTGGGGATTCCGCTGAATAATAAAGGCCCGCAGAACGGCTTGTTCGGTGGACGCTGGAACCCGATACATACGATGCTAGCAACCGGCACCGACGCGCTTGCCGGCAATCAGGACGATACGGTTGGCCTGCGCTACTCCGATGACGCCATCAACATGCCCGTGCAGTCTGCGACCCATTGGGATGCGTTGGGACACATCTTCCTGGGCGACAAGATGTACAATGGATATCCGGCCTCCTCGGTCGATTCCGGCGGCGTGCATCAGCTTGGGATTGAGCACACAAAGAATCGCATGGTGGGACGGGGCGTGCTCCTCGATATCGCGCGCTACAAGGGTGTAGACTTTCTGAAGGATGGCGAGGCCATCACGCCTGAGGACCTGGATGGCGCGGCTGCGAAGCAGGGCGTTGAGATCAGGAAGGGCGATTTCGTCATCTTCCGTACCGGTCAAATGGAGCGCTGCCTCAAGGAAGCCCAATGGGGCGGCTATGCTGGCGGCGACGCGCCTGGCTTGTCGTTTTCAACCGCGCAATGGCTGCGTGACAAAGATGTCGCTGCAATCTGTGCCGACACCTGGGGATGCGAGGTTCGTCCTAACGAAAGCACGTCGGACATCAATCAACCCTGGCACTGGGTGGTCATCCCAGCCATTGGCCTCACGATGGGGGAGATGTTCTATCTCAAGGAACTCGCCGAGGACTGCGCGGGAGACGGGGTCTACGAATTCTTCTTTTGCGCGCCGCCCCTGGTCATCACCGGTGGCACGGGCTCGCCAATCAATCCGCAAGCCATCAAGTAGGCGGCGCCTATGCAGGCCGGCATAGTCGGCCGGCGCGTGTTCCCGAGACTGGAGCGGTAGGAAATGTCAGGCAGAATTCTGATCAAGAACGGTTTCGTTCTTACCATGGACCCGGATATTGGAGACTTCGATGACGCCGACGTGCTGGTTATCGATGGCAAGATAGCTGAGGTTAGACCGCACATTGTGGCCGACGACGTCGAGGTCATCGACGCAAAGGGCATGATTGTGACGCCGGGCCTGTTCGACGCCCACAGGCACTGCTGGCAGACGCAGTTGCGAACGACCGCGACCGACTGGACGCTCAGTCAGTATTTCGTGAACATGCGCGCCCGCTTCTCGGCCTTTTACGAACCGGAAGATGTTTATATCGGCAACTATGTCGGATTGCTTGAGGCGCTGAATGCTGGTGTCACATCCTGCGTCGATCACTCCCACATCATCAACTCGCCAGAGCATGCCGATGCTGGCGTCGAAGCGTTCCAGGCATCGGGCGTCCGTGGCATATACTGCTACGGGTTCTTCAAGAATCCGAAATACAAAATAGGCGAGCCAATCGATTTGCCGCTGCTGGTCGGCGATATGTTCGGCGACGTGGAACAGTGGCGCTACAAAGACGCGGAACGCGTCAAGCTCAAGTATTTCTCAGAATCCGCCGGCAAGATAAGGTTCGGCATCGCACCAAACGAACTCGAGTTCCGCCCATATCCGGAATCGCGCGCGGAGTTCAGCAGGGCTCGCGAGCTCGACCCGATCATCTACAGTCTTCACGCGGGCATGGGGCAGCTCGAGAAGGATGTCCGTCTGGTCAAGCTGATGCAGGCAGACGGCTTCCTGAGCCCCAAATGTCTGTTCGTGCACGCGGCCGGCTTTACCGATGAAGAGTTGCAAATCCTGGTAGACCATGGCTGCGCCTGCGCCAGTTCGCCGGATACGGAGCTTGGCATGGGCATGGGCTTTCCGCTTGTTTCCCAGCGCATCATGAAGCTGGGCGGCAAGACATCGCTCGGTGTCGATATCGTCTCCAACATCGCCGGCGACCTTTTCGCGCAGATGCGGCTGAATCTTCAGGTCCAGCGTGCCGTCGAACATTCTGTGGATTTCAAGCGCGGATACATGCCTGGCGACATTCCGCTCAAGGCAAGCGACGTCGTTCGCCTGGCCACGATTGACGGCGCGAAGGCTGTTGGCCTGGATGACGTCACCGGCTCGCTGACGCCCGGCAAGGATGCCGACATAACTCTGTTCGACTGCCATACGATCAATATGACGCCGATGATCGATCCCTATGGCGCCATCGTCTTCAACGCAAACATCCATGATGTCCACACCGTTCTCGTGTGCGGTGACATCGTCAAGCGCCATGGCAAGCTCGTGGGCGTCGACTGGGAGCATTGGCGCAAGAAGATCGTGGCGTCGTCAGAGAAGATGATGAGCCAGTCGCGGCATGTGCCAATCGACAAGATCGGTCCGCTTTTCCAGAACATGTTCAACTACAATGCGGACGAGCAGCTGCGCGAGGATGCGACGGTAAAATAAGTGTTGCAGATGACCGAATCCCTGGATCCGGCAGGCCGTGGTTATCGCTTCAAGAAAAGGGAAATGACTGCATGTTAAGGGCTGCATTCAAGGGGCAAGAGATCATCGTCCTTTCCTGCACGATCGTAATAGTTGTGCTTCTTTCGGTGTTCCTCAATGGCTTTCTGACGATCGAGAATATCTCGAATTTGTTCATGCGGGTCGCGATCTTGGGCATCTTGGGGGTCGGTCTTGCAGTCGTCGTGATCGGCCGCGGACTTGATCTGAGCATCGTGGCCAACATGGTCGTTAGCGTCGGTCTGGTGGTTCAGCTTCTGCGGGATGGCCATTCGCCACAAGTCGCCATCGCCACGGGGTTGTGCATGGCGCTCCTGACGGGGTTTGTAAACGGCTGGCTGGTTGCCTTCGTCGAGGTGCCTGCCTTGTTTGCAACTCTTGCTACCGGCATTCTCGTCACCGGTGGATCGCGACTATTCTTGCTGTCGAATGACATCCAGTATTTGCCAGAATCAGGCCGGATCATCAACGCGCTTGGCCTCACCAATTTTCTTGGACTCCCGCTTGCCGTGTGGAGCTTTTTCCTTGTGCTCGTCCTCGGCGCGATTTTGCTGACGACGACCAGAGTTGGCCGCATCCTTTATGCGATGGGCGCCAATCCTGAAGCCGCAAAGCTTGCCGGTCTGCCCGTGCGGCCGATCACGCTGATTTCCTACACGTTATGCGGCGGAACGGCGTTCGTTGCTGGCATCATCATGCTCGGCAACGTTTCGAGCGTGAACGTCAATGTCGCGCAGGGCACCATGGTCTTCGACGTCATCCTTGTCGTCATTTTAGGTGGGATAAGTCTGGTTGGCGGCCGAGGAAGCATGCTGAGCGTGATTATCGGAACACTCCTGATCGGCACGATCCTTAACGGCATGACCATCATGAATATCAACAACGACGTACAAAATATCGTCAAAGGTTTCGTACTCTTGGCTGCGATATTGATCGATGGATTTCTACATCCTTTCGATGAGGAAACAGCCCGCCAGGGAGAGACGATGTAGTTCGAATTGGGCTGCAATACTGGCTTGCAACAATGGGAGGTGATCATGAAATTCAGTTTGAAATCCATAGGAAGTATCGTCACGGCAATATCGATGATGACAATGGCGGTTGGTGCCCGTGCGGACGAGACCCCCGACGTGCGGTTATTCAACAAGTTCACGACCGCACTGCAAGGCAAGACGATCGCTTTCGTTCCAATGTCCTATGGCATGTTCTTGACTGACGGCTGGGCGCACGTCATGAAGGAAGAGGCCGCGCGTCTTGGAATGAAGTTCGTTACCCGAGATCCTAACTGGAGCACGACCGCTCAGTCGCAGGCCGTCCAGGCTCTGATCCAGGAGAAGCCGGACGTCCTGGTGATCCATAATCTGAACGTGCAGCTTTTGGCGCGCCAGATCCGTCAGGCACAGCAGGCCGGCATCTACGTCGTCCAGCTCAACCTGGTCTCGAACCAGATATCCGACGCCTATGTCGGAGCCGACTACCGGCGCGTGGGGCGTGAGATTGCTGCGGACCTGGTCGAGGCCTGCTCGCCCCAGAAAGGGAAGAGCGGCAAGATTTCGATCGTGCAAGGCGAGCTCACCAATGCGGCCAGCCTGCAGGAGCTTGGCGGGGCGATGGAAATCTTCGAGAAGCATCCGGAGATCAAGATCGTCTCGAACCAGGCCGGCGATTACGACGCCAACAAGTCCCGCGACATCACCCAGACGGCCCTGCAGCAGAATCCAGACTTGTGCGGCGTCTACGACTTCTTCGATGTTATGGCGCTTGGCGCGGCACAGGCCATCAAGGCTGCTGGTCAGCAGGGCAAAGTCCTCCTGTACACGACCGGCGGCGGACAGCGCATGGCTTGCGACAGCTGGGACGCCGGCATGTTCGACAGATATTGGGACACGCATACCCTTCAGCAGGGACAGGATCTGATGACCACCATTAGCCTTATCCTCCAGTCGGGTCAGAAGCCGGGGGCAGTTGAGATGGCCGTATACACTCCGGTCAGCGTTTGGACGAAGGAGAACTATTCTCGTTCGCTCTGCTACGACCTGCCCAACCAGTAAGAACCGTCACCAAACCAATAGCTAGGCAAAAGAAGTAAGGCGCCAGCTTGTTCAGCAAGCGAAGAGGCTGGCGCAGTTGAGGAAGCATGTTGGACGCCATGAACGGGCAAAGCAAATGGTCCCTGCGCATCTTCGTTGCTGAGGTTCTCAGCAAACGCTGGATGGAGACACTCATTCCATGGGTCGTTTTCGTCGTTGTCGCCGCGATCACGGTTAGCATTATCCCGGGCTATCTGGAGCCCGACAATCTGGCCACGACGCTCCGGCAGTTCGGCGAGTTCGCATTCGTGGGCTTGGCCATGGGCATCGTCTTGATAGGCGGAGGCGTTGATCTCAGTGTGGGCGCGCTGTTCGCTCTCATCAACCTTCTCGCACTGTATCTGTTTTATATCACAGGCCTCAATTCGTTGGCGATCGTAGGAGTTTGTCTCGTCGCAGGCGCTGTGCTTGGAGCCGTAAACGGCTTTCTGGTAGGCATCCTGAGGGCACGCTCGTTCCTGACGACGATGGCGACCCTGATCATCGGTTTTGCCACGGTTCGGCTCCTTCTCGAAAAGTATGGCGTCGCCATCGCCTCATCGGGCAATGTCGACCCTGTGTGGGACTACATCGGCTATGGAAGTGTCCTAGGTATTCCGTTCAATATCCTTGTCTTTGCCGGGACCTGCATCGCGGGGCACTTGCTGATCACCCGCTCCAAATATGGCTGGCGGCTGACATCGGTCGGTGCCGGACGCCGCGCGGCGCGCCATGCAGGTGTGCCGATCCGCACCGTCGTATTCGTGTCCTACGTCGTATCGGGCATGCTATGCGCAGTTGGCGCAGTCTTCTATGCCGCACGTCTAAACAGTGCCGGTTCAGATACCGGCGTCGGCTGGGAAATCCTTGCCCTCACGGCGGTCGTGCTGGGCGGTGTCAGCCTTTCCGGCGGAAAGGGTTCGACCGGCCGCATCGCGCTGGGCATCGTCACGATCATGATTGTTACGAATACGCTGGTGCGTGTCGGGGTGACGGGTGGCGGCAGTTCGTTCTTCCTGGGCTTGCTCCTTCTTCTCGCGGTGGCGGCCGACGTCAAATGGCTGAAACACGTCTGGAAGGTCGTCGACCTTTTCTACACGGTGCCGACTGCCGTCAGGTTTTCGAACGAGGTGGAGACTGACTTTCGTAAGGAGACCGTCTTCCGGCCGAACAACGCGCTCATGGGCATCATGAAAGTCGGTTTCCACGGCCGCGACTTCACCGGGCAGGAAGACTTCATCATGGACGACCGGCAGCTAAGGCTGGTGGCGCCCGAAGATGTCGCGATCGACGACCAACAGCGCGTCTATACTGGTACCAGCACCGGACTGATCATGCGCTATTCGGGCCCCGCGCTGCACGATCGCGAGGTTTTCTGCCGCACGGGTGGCCAAGTTCGTGGGCTCGCTTTCGACAAGGGCGGCAATCTGATCGTCTGCGTGGCGGGCATCGGGCTAATGTCCGTTGCGCCGGACGCATCGATGAAGCGCCTCGCCGACGAGACACCGAGAACGGTCGGTCGCGTCAAGGACGATTCCAGACTGCTCATGCTCGATGATCTGGATATCGCCGAGGACGGAATGATCTACTTTACCGAAGGGTCTACGCGCTACAACATGGACGAGTGGCTCCTTGACTCCATTGAAGCCCGGCCCAACGGCCGCATCCTCTCCTACGACCCGAAGACTGGGAAGACGCGTACGACGCTCAATGGCATCGTACACCCCGGCGGAATATGCATCGAGCGCGGCGGACAGTCTTTCCTATACAGTGAGACCTGGCTGTGCCGGATCTCGCGCTATTATTTCGCCGGCCCAAAAGCCGGTCGCAAGGAGGTCGTTGTAGACGACCTGCCGGGTTATCCCGACAACATCAATCCCAGTTCCGATGGTGGCTTCTGGGTTGCGATGGTCGCAATGCGGACGAAAGTATCCGACATCGCGATGCGCATGCCCAGCTTCCGCAAGCGGATGACCCGCAGGCTGCCGGTCGACAACTGGCTGCTACCCAACTTTAACGCGGGATGCATCGTCAAGCTGTCCAAGGATGGTCAACCAGTCGAGACGCTTTGGGATCTGGGCGGGACGAAACAGGCTTATTCGACAATCACGTCGGCGGTCGAGGATCGTGGCCACCTCTATGTCGGCGGCATTTTCAACGTGCGCATCGGGCGCGTGGATCTGCCATCGGCCAACAAGAGCTGGACCGCGCATTCCGAGCGCTGGGGAGGCATGGAATGAGCATCTTCAATCTGCCGGAGATCTTCCGCACGCATATAATGGGCGAGAAGGACGAGCCGGAAATCCGCACCCTTGATGGCCCGTGGAAGCAGAACGAACTCATCGGCGACTGCGCCATGGTCGACCGCACTCTCGAGCATCCCGACGATGTCATCGTGGACAAGTACGGCAAGCCGTGGGTTTCGGCTGGGGACAGGATCTATCGGATCGGCGGAAGCTGGTTCTGCCCGGTTAGAAGTACGGTCCATAAGGTAGGAGGCCGTGCGGGCGCCATGTGTCGCCATCCGGACGGCAGTCTGATCGTGGCGATCGCCGGCAACGGGATCGAAGTTATCGCGCCCGACGGGTCGCGCAGCACGCTCGTAAACTCTGACACTGGGCCGATGAAATGCATCACCTCCATCGCGATCGGTCGCGATGGAAATGTGTACCTTACCGACGGTTCGACAAAGTTCGGTCCCGAGCAATGGGTGGAAGACCTCATGCGTTCGGGCGAAACGGGTAGACTTCTGAAACTCTACTGGGCGACGGGAGCGGTCAAGACGCTGCGCGACAAGCTCGCCTGGCCTTTCGGTGTTTGCGAGATCGACGACAGCTCGGTGATGGTCAGTGAAAGCTGGAAGCACAGACTGCTGGCGGTCGATGTTTCGGGCTCTGAAAGGACCGGGCCAAAGGTGGTCCTTGGAAACCTACCGGGATATCCCTCGCGAATCCAACCAATCGAAGGCGGCGGATATTGGCTGGCCCTGTTCGCGCTGAGGAATCCGCTAATCGAGTTTGTCCTGCGCGAGAAAGAATTCCTGAAGGAAATGCTTGAGACGGTACCTCCCAGATATTGGGTGGCTCCGGCCATGGCAACCAGTGACGACTATCGCGAGGCCCTTCAGCTTGGTGCGATCAAGCAGGTCGGCATGAAGAAGCCGTTCTCTCCGCCTTACTCGTATGGGTTGGTAGCCAAGCTCGACCGTCATTTCCAGCCAGTAAAGAGCATGCACAGCCGTGCGGACGGAAAGCGTCATGGCATCACCGGCATCGCGTCACCGAACAAGCATTCGCTTTTCATTCTCTCTGCCGGAAACGGCAAGCTGGTTCATGCCGATGAGGAGGTTTTGAGCAAATGACGAGCGCTCCCGAAATTGGGTCAGTCATTCTGCGCTGTCGCGACCTTTCCAAGATCTATGGCTCCAACTACGCCATAAAGTCGGTCAATTTCGACCTGAAGTCCGGCGAAATCCACGCGCTGGTCGGCGAAAACGGAGCCGGAAAATCGACGCTATCCAAGGCGGTTGCAGGTGCGGTGCGACCGTCCGAAGGCAGTATCGAACTCTTCGGCGCGAAGGTCGAACTGACCAATCCTAAAGACGCGTTGGATGCCGGTGTGGCCATGGTCTATCAAGAGACCAGCCTGGTGCCGACCATGTCGGTGGCTCAGAATATCCAGCTTGGGGTCGAGAGCCGGTTCATTCGCCTGAGAACGCTCAACAAGGAGATCCAGGCACACCTGCAGTCAATGAACTTCAACGTCGATCCGACTGCGCTCGGAGGCAGTCTCAGCGCCGCGCAGCGCCAGATGGTTGAGATCGCGCGCGCTGTCTATCACAAGGCGCGCATAATTATCTTCGACGAGCCGACCGCCACTTTGACTCCGAGCGAGAAGAAGCACTTCTTCAACCTCGTTCGCGATCTGCGCCGGCGCGGTACCGGCATTATCTACATTTCTCACGCCCTTGAGGAAGTGGAGAAGATCTCCGACCGCGTCACCATCATGCGTGACGGCGAGCTGATCAAAACGGGGCCGACAAGCGGGTTCACGCGCGATGAGATTGTCCGCCTCATGGTTGGCCGAGAGACCGGCTTCGTGCCGGTGAGGAACCAGGTCCAGAGCACCGAGGAGAAGTTGCCAGCCGAAAGGGTTCTGACGGTCGAGAACGTTACGATGGGAAGTGTGGTCAGGAACATGTCGTTTTCGATCACTAAGGGGGAAGTCACCGCGCTCTTCGGTCTGGTGGGCTCGGGGCGGACAGAGATCGCCAAGATCATTTCGGGCGCGTTGAAGCGCCGGTACATCAATGGTGGGCGAATCCTGCTTGGCGACAAGCTAATCCGATATCGTGTGCCGCCCCAGGCGGTGCATGACGGCATTGCTTACATCACCGAAGACCGCAAGCAGAACGGCTTTTTCGACACAATGTCGATCACAGACAACATCTATTCCGGGTTCCTTGCGTCGAATGCGGGTCGAAAGCCGCTCGTCGAACGTGACATGGCGCAGAAGATGTCAAAGGAGTGGACGAAGAGACTGTCCATCCGGGCTATATCGGGTGACGCGCGCGTGGTCGAACTGTCCGGTGGCAACCAGCAAAAGGTCGTGATCGCAAAGTCGCTGGTCCAGAATCCGAAGGTGGTCATCTTCGACGAGCCGACACAGGGCGTCGATGTCGGCGCAATTCCCGAAATCCATAAGTTCATTCGCGATCTTGCCGACAGCGGCGTCGCTGTCCTGGTCATCTCCTCATACATCCCGGAGGTCATGTCGCTTGGCGACCGCATCCTGGTGGCGCGGCGCGGACAGGTTGTCGAGGAATTCTCGGCCGCTGAGGCGACACAGGACAAGATTCTTTACGCGGCGCTGTTTTGAGGCTGGGGCGCAAGCCCTGCCTTTCGACCGCACGCATAAGAATGGAAAGACGATCCGATGGCTGCAGGGTCAGCGGCCATAGGAATTCAAACGCAACGCCCGATCCACGGGCGTCCTAAAGATAGGGCTATCGGAGAACAAAATGGCTGTCAGATATCTCAAGACCGGCAAGTCGCAGAATGAGCGGGCCGAGGAAGACAGCAAGGTCCGTTCTGTGGTCGAGGATACGCTGAGGGAGATCGAGAAAAACGGCGATGCCGCGGTCCGCGCGCTCAGTGAGAAGTTCGACAAATACACACCGGCGAGCTTCAGGCTGTCAGACGAAGAAATCGAGAGCCTGGTGCGCAAGCTTTCGGCGCGGGAAATGGCGGATATACGCTTCGCCCAGGAACAGGTCACAAAATTCGCCAAGGCCCAGCGCGCTTCGATGACCGATATCGAGGTCGAGACCCTTCCGGGCGTCATTCTCGGCCACAAGAACATTCCGGTTCAGTCGGTCGGCTGTTACGTTCCTGGCGGGAAGTTCCCCATGGTTGCGTCGGCGCACATGTCGGTCGCGACCGCAACTGTCGCAGGCGTTCCGCGCATTGTCGCGGCAACGCCGCCCTTCAAGGGTGAGCCCAATCCCGGGGTGATCGCTGCAATGCATTTCGGCGGTGCCCATGAGATCTATGTTCTCGGTGGCATCCAGGCCATTGGTGCGCTGGCGATCGGCACTGAGACCATCAAACCTGTCCATATGCTCGTCGGTCCTGGCAACGCCTTCGTGGCGGAAGCCAAGCGTCAATTGTTCGGGCGCATCGGCATCGACCTGTTTGCAGGCCCGACTGAAACCATGGTCATTGCCGACCGGACGGTCGATGCCGAAATATGCGCGACCGATCTGCTGGGTCAGGCCGAGCATGGATACAACTCGCCCTGCGTCCTCATCACCAATTCCCAGAAATTGGCCGAAGAGACGATGCAGGAAATCGAGCGCATTCTGCAGATCCTGCCGACGGCCGAAACCGCCCGCGTCAGCTGGGAGAACTATGGCGAGGTGATCGTATGCGACACCTATGATGAAATGCTGGCCGTCGCCAACGACATCGCCTCCGAGCACGTGCAGGTCATGACCGACCGTGATGATTGGTTCCTCGAGAACATGAAATGCTATGGTGCTCTGTTCCTTGGGCCCCGCACAAACGTAGCGAACGGCGACAAGGTGATCGGTACCAATCACACGTTGCCGACAAAGAAGGCCGGCCGCTACACCGGTGGGCTTTGGGTTGGCAAATTCCTGAAGACCCACAGCTATCAGCGCATCGTGACCGACGAAGCCGCTACGCTTATCGGCCGCTACGGGTCGCGACTCTGCATGCTGGAAGGTTTCGTCGCGCATGCAGAACAGTGCAACCTACGGGTTCGGCGTTACGGAGGACAAAACGTTCCATACGGCACCGCCGCGGAGTAAAGTACAATGGATTTGCCGCAGACGCCCTCGTTCCGGCTCGACGGGCGACGCGCCCTTGTCACAGGTGCAACCTCTGGCATTGGCATGGCGGCAGCAGTCGCGCTGGCCGCAGCGGGTGCAGCGGTAACGATAGCTGCCCGTTCCGAAGGCGCGCTTGTAAATTTGGTCGGCGCCTTTGCAGACAGGGGATGGGACGCACGACACAAAGCGATCGATGTGGCTGACGTTCACACTGTGCATAGATGGGTGGCGTCGGAGCTTCCCTTCGACATTCTGGTCAACAGCGCCGGCGTCGCACGGCACAGCGCTGCGCTCGATGCCACTCCTGAGGACTATGATGCAGTGATGGCGATCAATGTCCGCGGCGCGTTCTTCCTGACCCAGGCCGTGGCCGGCCGTCTGATCGAGGTGGGGAGACCGGGCTCCCTAATCAATGTGTCGTCCCAGATGGGCCATGTGGGCGGGCAAGACAGGGCTGTTTACTGCGCCTCCAAATTTGCCGTCGAGGGCTTCACTAAGGCGATGGCTATCGAATGGGGGAAGTTCGGCATCCGGGTCAACACTGTCTGTCCAACATTCATTCGAACGCCGCTTACGGAGGGAACATTTGTGAACCCCGAACGTAGGAAGTGGATCGAAGATAAGATCAAGCTCGGCCGCGTCGGCGAGCTACCCGACATTATGGGGCCTGTCCTGTTTCTCGCATCGGATGCCTCGGCCCTGGTAACCGGCACGGCTCAAATGGTCGATGGCGGCTGGACGGCTGACTAGCCCGAGGCGGCAGGACTTGTGCCGTGCATGGGCTGTACGGAACCCGCGCATGCCGCCGCGACCGACGCCCATCTAGGCCGGCCCTCGGTCTCAATGCGAGAAGTCATCACGCAGTGGGCATCGGAGGCAGTTGAGCTGCCGGGATTCGAGAGTGCTCCCCGTCAACCAAGCGCCTCATCCCGGTCGTGTCGGCGATTTCCTGAATGCCGCCGGTCCGGTCAGGTTGCAGCAATGTCCATGAGGGGGTGGATAACTGTTAGTCTGCTTTTTGGAGGCCTTCTATGAAAGCCAGCAAATTGTTGTCCGAGGGTCAGATTCTGTCAGCTCTGTAGCTTGCTCCGGTGTTGCTATGTGCAAGTTCCGCAGACCGCCACGCTTCCCAGCGCCTAACCAGCGCGCTACGTGGCACTGAGATGGGCTGGTCGAGTATCTCGGCGGCCTCTATCCGATCGGTGCGGAAATGGCGAAAGGCCTGCCGCAGCTCGCACCATGCGATAAGGACGCAGTTAGTGTCGGAATAGCCAAGCACAACTGGCCAGACCGTGCGTTCCGTCCGCTTGTCCTCCTCGGCGCGGTAAATTAGGCGCGCCTTCATCCGTCTCCGGATTGCATCCCGGATCATTGCAGTATCCACTTGCTCTGCCGACGCACCGAGAGGCGGCTTCGCCCGCCGTGCTCGGTTCGGCAACGAACGGTCTCAGGTGAGCGGGAACAGCCGTGACGATCTTGGCAAGAACATCGTAGGCAGCGGGTGAGAGCTGCGGATCACCGCGCATCGCCACCCATTGCGTTCCAAGCACAATGGCCTCGATCTCTGCCGGGGTCAGCATCAACGGCGGCATGTCGTATTCGTCCGCCAAAAGATAGCCGAACCCTGCCTCGCCCTGGATCGGCACCCGTTGGGCCATCAAGGCCGCGATGTCGCGGTAGACGGTGCGCGGGGACACTTCCAGCTCGGCTGCCATGGTTGCACCCGTCACCGGCCTGCTTGATCGGCGTAATATCTGAATTATCTGCAAAAGACGTTCTGCGCGACGCACCAGCTCATGACACCTGCTGACATAACGGTGTCAACAGGATTGCGCTAGAAGCCGGCCATGCGCAAGCTCAACACCACCACATGAAAGGAAAAGTTATGAAGTTCGCGTCCGTCCGTCTCATCGCCGCCGATATCGAGGCCATGGTGGCCTTCTACGAGATGGTGACGGAAAAAACCGCAGCCTGGCTTGCGCCTCAGTTCGCCGAAATTGTCACCTCTGCTGGCACCTTGGCAATCGGTAGTGCGGAGACAGTCGCATTGTTCAGTCAGGGGAGCTCGCAGCCGCGCTCTAACCGCACCGCAATCCTTGAATTTATGGTCGATGACATCGACGCTGCGTTCGAAAGGCTCAAAGATAAAGCTGACATAGTGCATGAGCCCAAGCTTTTGCCCTGGGGCAATCGCACATTCCAGGTCCGCGATCCTGAAGGCTCTGCCGTCAGTCTTTTTATGCCCTTTACCGATGCAGCAAAAGCGCGCTTCGGATCGCGCTAGGCTTCGCGTAGAGGCCGCGGAATTAAATGGCCCTATCGCGACGGCTCGACCCGTCAAACTATCGCTGCAAAATGCGCGACAGAAGATATCCGAGGATATTCTCGGTAAAGCTGTCGGAGATCGAACTCGGGCGATCTAGCTGAACTTCCCAAATAATCCCGGCGAATATGTGTTTGGCAAGCAGGATTTGGAGACAGTTGCGACATTTTCTGAGCGACACAATCTATAGGTCGCCAGTGACGAGGTTTATCGCAGCGCCGTCTTCGATGGCGCTTATCATGTGTTGCACGCTGCAATCGGTCAGGATCGCCATCTCAGGGTACGCGATTGAGCTCGTAGTTGCGGCCGATCACCACTTGATCAGCAGCAATGATCATTTATTGGGACTCAATTGAGCCTGACCCGCACTAGCAAGTGGACAGAAGTGAATGTGCGGTTGCCCTTTAGCTCTACTATGCATAGAAACCACTCTGCCGGGGGGGGCGCAAAGTTGGGGTAGTGAGTGCGTGGGCTCTAAATTCGAAAAACTAAATAAGTTACGTGACTCACTGCGAGAATCCAACCACGATTTTCGGGCGAGCACCCAGCTATTCAACAGCCTGGATCCTGCCAAGATCGACGGCGACCTGGATGTCATTAACCGCGGAAAGCAGCGCGGCGAGGTGAACCAACCCCCGAAAACGGCAAAGAATCTCGACGATGTCGAACATGCCGAGGCTCGACCGCCCCGTCGCCGTCGATTGGTTCAAGACCGCTTTTCCGATCCGGTTACCGGTGGATCAGGAGAAGCTGGCCCGCGGTATCGAACTGGCAGCGCAGTCGGGCTGAAGCAACAATCCTCAGTTACGCCGCCCCGGATGCTACTTGCAGCGTGACATCACATAATCGCCGAGGCGCTTATGATATGCGCTCAAACGGTTTTGCTTGATCTGGTCGGGCGGGCCGGCGTTCGGATCGGTCTTGTAGTGATCGGGAAATGTGTAGTCCTCACCGGGTCCATCCGCCGGCGCAATGGTGGCGATCGTTTGCTCGACGTCGCCGGTGAAGGGAAAGGCGATGTTCACGATCAGGTCTTCGTCGAAGTATGGTTGGATGGTGATCTCCTCCCAGGTTTTGTCCCTGGGCGTCATGAACCCACGCAGCAGGTCCTTCATCGCCTCCTGATCTTTACTTTTGAAGATCGCTTGCTTGGCCGGATCCTTGATCAGGTCTCGGATGAATTCGCCAAGCGCCTCGAACTGCACATCTTTGAACTTCACCATGTCCACTTCCCCCGCTAAAGCAGATTGAGCACTGTAACGCTGCCGTTATCAGCGCTATTGAAAACCCTGACTGCCGATCAGGCCGCCAAGCACTTCATCCGATACCTTCGCAGTATCATTGAGATCGAGCAGTCCTGCCAGCGTTTTCGGCTCCACGTCCGGAATGAGCCTGCGAGAGGTGATATCTGTATCGGCAGCCTTGAACAGTGCGGATGCGATCGTTGCGGCCACCACATAGGAGCCAACTGGGCCAAGATGGCTGCCGTCACTACCAAGAACGGAGGCCTCCTGGATGATATAGTAGGAGAGAGGTGTTTGACTCAGGAACTCCGGGTGCCGTTGCAAAGCGGCCCGAAGTCGGCCGGCGTTGTAGACGTAACGTTTGGCGCAGGCAGCCGTGGGAAGCATGCCATTGCCCGTCAGGACCGGCACATCGATACTGTCACCAAGGGCGGTCTTCACCGCACCGGCCACATCCTGACCGGATGGCAAACCAAGGTCGTAACAGCGCCAGCAATCCATGAAGGCAACCGGCCGGACTGTGCCGTTCAATTCCGCACTCAGGCCGGCAATCGTGAGTTCTTTCGACAGGAATGGCCCTATGCGCCGGGCACTTTGAGCTTTCGACGGAGTGTCGGTTGAGGCAAACCGGCTCCAGTCGACAATCCAGTTCTCGGGTATTGGAATCTCCCCACCTGGGCGCAGGCTGGAAAAGGACAGCATTTTGCGCAGATTGGCTGGTTCTTCGACCGACCTGTCGTTCACGACATAGAACTGCCGGACCATGGCGTGGGCAAAGCGCGACGCACCGAACGTGAATTCCAAAGGCAGCGCGTTGAAGGTCTCAAGGGCCGAGACTCCGGCGCCAAGAAAATCGTCACTGGCGAAAAAATGGTCCCATATTTCCGGAGCCAGAACTTTTCTCAGATAGTCGTTGATGATCACGGTGCGGTAAACCGAGGTCAGATAGACCCTGGCACCCTTGTAAGCTTCGGCTGGGTCGGTGCCGCTGCCAAGCAGCAGATCCACGATCCTGTTGTGGATGCCCATGAGTGTGCAGAGCAGTTGCGACAGGACGAGATTGTCGTCGTTTCGAGGGTCCGCCACCAACGGCCGATAGGGCGACCGCCGGCCCTCGACACTGATGAACTTGCCCGACATGTCGATGCGCGGCAAATCCCGGCCTTGCACGGACTTGCGATCGACTGGAAGCATACTGTCTTTCATGCAAGGCAAGCCGATCGGAAACCGGCAGGCCGACAAATCCGCTCCATCTGGAACATCGTAGAGATGGGCGTCGACGACGGGCCCCCTCCCATAGAGCCCCGAAAGGTCAAGGCCTTGCGAGGACGCGTTCGTCAAATGATGGGTTTTGCCTGTCGGCTTGGGCAATCCGAATATTTGGCTGAAGACGATGTCATGGAACACGAATTGACCGAAATAGGTAAAGCCGGCAGGTGTAGGGCTGAGATCACTGCCTTCAAGTCCATCGGTCGGGCCGACCATTTCCGCCGTGATGTCCAACAAGCCCGCCTTGGTGCGGTCGATGGCGCTCTCGTCTTCGGTTGCGTCAAACAAGGCGATCGGCACGTCCGCCAGGGACGGGAAGAGCCTGATGCCTCGCAAGGTCGGCTTGTCGTTGAGGCCGTCGTCTGAATTCTGGTTTGACCGGTTCGGTATGTTAGCGGCTTCGAAGGAGGACGTTTCGCCATGGAGCATCGAAGTAGACCTCGTTTTCCAGAAGGATGAATGCGGCCAGACGAGTAGCTTGGCATGAATCCGGGAGTAGAAACAGACTTCCAGTCGGTGGTCTGAATGGCGCGGCTGCCAGAGCAGCGCGACATTGCCGAAGCGATCATGGCACTGACGGATCGAGCTTCGGGCCCGCCGAGACGGCGGTGAACAGCACACAGCACAGAATGACGCCCGCACCCAGAAACCCGTCGGGCGAAAGCCGTTCACCAAGCAGAGCGGCGGCGGAAATGGCGGCGAACACACCCTCTCCGCTGCAAATCACCGCCGCATGGGACGAAGTGGTGTAGCGCTGTGCAGAAGTCTGCAGACAAAAGCCGACAGCGGTCGAGAACACACCAAGCATGATGAGTTCTGGCCATGCTGCCATAATTGCCTGAAATGTCATTGTGCCCTGCAGGGCGAAAGGTAGCGTGGCAACGGCCGTGCCGATGAACTGCGCGGCCGCCGTCGCGAAGGGATGACCATGTGCCTGCACATGCCGCCCGAGCTCGACCGTCCACACTGCAAAACAGATTGCCGTCAGGATGGCGAAAGCGTCGCCGGCGGTTGCCGAACCATTGAAGCCGCCCGCCAGGAGGGCCGATCCCACGACCGTCAGAATAGCGACGAACAGGATCGGTGCACTTGGACGCTCCCTCATGATCAGCCATGCGGCGATCGGCGTGATCACAGTGGAAGCGCTGATAAGAAGGCTCGAGTTCGTCACCGTCGTGCTGACATAGGACGCTTGCTGGACCACACAGCCGAGGGCAAAAAGCAGAACCACTCTCGCCACACTTGGAAACCAGCCGGTGTTGGTTACGGGGTCGCGCTCCCGCACCGCGAATGGCAATGTCACCAGTCCGGCGATCACGCTGGTCAGGAAAACAACCGCCATGGGATCGAGGTGGGCCAGTATGGTCTTATGGGACACATTGCCCACTCCCCAAATGACCGCAGCAAGCATCAGCAAGGAATTTGCCTTGAATCTGGACATGATTGATCGCATCGCCACACCGGGCAATGTCTCCAACGGTTTGTGATCGGGTTTGAATGCGACGACCGGAGCCGACCACCCAGTCGTCGTTTGGGTGAATGGTGTTGCCCGGAAGAATGCGTCTTTTGCTATTTGGTTCGCGATTTATCCGGGGCCAGCACTCGATATATGTGATCTGCGCAAGACGGGGATGGTGGGCAGCAGGACGGGCTTTGGCGGTTCGTTCTGCTCGAAACTGACGCTGCGCTGGAGAAGCGGAATGATAGCCTCCGGGGTTGCCGAAGCCATTTGCGTACATCGAGTTGACGAGTTCATGAAGCCAGCCTCGGACATGCTGTCGAAGACGCCGAGAAGCGGTGACCAGAAGCCTTTGAAATTCGCCAGGACCAGCGGCTTGCAGTGCCTTTCCAGCTTGCGAAGCGTCATGACCTCGGTCAGTTCCTCAACGGTGCCGATGCCGCCAGGCAAGGCTACAAAGGCATCCGCGTAGTCAAACATGAGCTGCTTGCGGACACTCATGTCAGGAACTGAAATCGTCTGACATCCCGATGATAGCATCCTCATCCGCTCGATCAGGAACTGCGGGGTGATCGCGACCACGGTTCCACCCCTTTCTGCTGCGGCAATGGCCACCTGGCCCATCAGGCCATCACAGCCTCCGCCATAGACCAGGCGAATACCCGCAGCGGCAATCGCCTCGCCAAGGATGGTGGCGCAACGGGCGTGGTCGGGATCGTTGCCAAGCATGGCGCCGCCGAAAATGCAGATCGTGCCGATGCGTCGCTGCAAGGGATAGGAGCGGCCGATCTGTTCTGCGGAATTGTCGGATGATGATCCAAACATGGTGTCTCTCCAAAGGAAGTTGGAATAGCGAAGCTTTGATCAGCCGGCGGAATGATCGCGGGCTGCGCGAGGTTGGCTCGATCGGAACAGAAGCAGGTCAGCCCAGGACCAGAGCAGGTAACAAACGAGAAGGGTGGCGGGCGTCGACCAATGCTGTGGCTGTCCGGCCTCGAATTTGAACAGCGAGGCACAAAGTCCTGTCCCGGCAACGATGAGGGCCGGCAGCCGGCTGAGAAGGACCATGATGCGAAACGGCTCGAGGCTGTGTTCCGACAAGTTGAGGATCTGGACACCCGGTCGGTGGCAAGCACTGCCGAATTTTCCAACGGAATGAAGGAGGCCCGATGTCAACGCCAGCAACGGATGGCCAAGTTCAAACAGGGCCAGGCCAAGGCAAACGGCACCAACGCCGGACAGGAAATCACCCAGGCGGTTGAGATTTTCCCTGGGCTTGAGACACCCATTCCAGGCGCGATGGTAGACCTCACCGCTGGCGAAGAAGATCGCCGTCGCCGAGGTCATTGCGATCGCGGCGAAATTGCCCGTCAGGTAATGGCTGATGGCGGCCGGTGCGCCTGTCCAGAGAAGTTGGTCCGGACCGCCGGATACGAGAATCTGCGCCGTAATCCCCTGGCAGAGACCAATGAGGTTGCCGATACTGTAGGCGCCCCCAGGGCCAGACATCCGTGCCGTCAATGCGCTGCTCCAAGCACGGAGGCGCGGAGACTGGACCGTGAAGGGCGAGGCTGTTTCGCGAGCTGGAATTTCTACTGTGGCTACACGCAGCGACTTATTGATGTTGAGCGTCATGTCGGGTTCCTCCCTTGTGACGCATGCTTTGCAGTGCTCCGCGTGATCTCAACGTGAATTGCGCCGGAATGCGTCCAACCAGGCTAAAAGGCTAATCGCATTGACACTCGTCCGGGCGGGCTTCTGTATCGGGTCGGCCTTGCAGCCCTAGCCGGCGGCATTGCCGAAGCGGGTCGCTTGCCAAGCCTCCATTGACAGCTATCCGGATGCACGGGCCGCGAAGACCGAAGATCGTCTCTCAACGGTCATCCGGAAACACCGGGGAGCGACGATCGTTATTTCACGCTGAATTTACGCTGAGTTGCCCAACACATCACAGCCGCAAAGCCGGACTGACATCTGCAAAAGGCCGAGCGGTCGAACCTGGACCTCAATTGAACCCAAGGAAGGAATTCGATCATGCTACGCAAGTTTCGAAGGGCTTGGTCCCGATGCGACTACCCGCATTACCCAAGCCAATCTCACGACACAGGAGACCCTTCATGAGCCAGATATTTTCTCGCGCCCCACGTTCTACCGCAAGCGCAGCCCGCACTTGTCAGGTTGGGCGCCGGTGTGTCTTGAGATCGTCTCATCGGCGGATCGTCGGAGGGTTCTAGGCGATGCCGCCCAAAAGTTCCTCCGCCCTGGAAACCGCGGCCGCCTGGTGCGGCTGCAAGGGCTGGCCGGCGTAGCTTTCGAAGACCGGCAGGAACGGGTCGTCGATATGCGTCCTGATGCCGGACAGTTGCTCCATCACCGCCAGGCCACAATAGGGAACGTAGGAGGCCGAATAGCCGCCTTCGTGCGACATCATCAGGCGCCCGCCGCAGAGGTCGTCCGCTGCCTGTATCAGCATCCGCGTCATGTCGCGGTAGCTGCCGCTATGCAGCATCATGCGCCCCAGCGGATCGGCCGCCGAGGCGTCGAAGCCCGACGGCACGACGATAAGATCAGGCTTGTAGCGATTGAGCGCCGGCAGCACGACGCGTTCGAAGACGGACATGTAAGCGCCGTGGCCGCAGCCGGCCGGCAGCGGCACATTGATGTTGTAGCCTTCGCCCTTGCCCTCGCCGCGTTCCTTGTGAAGACCGCTGTCATGCGGATAAAGCCCGTCCTGATGGATCGAGATGGTCAGTACCGACGGGTCCGAGTAGAAGGCGGACTGGGTGCCGTTGCCGTGATGAACATCCCAGTCGACGCAAGCGACCCGCTCGAAACCATGTTTAGCCCGGTTCTTCAGGATAGCGACCGGAACGTTGCCGAACAGGCAAAAGCCCATGCCTTGCCCGCGCTCGGCATGATGGCCGGGCGGCCGTACCAGCGCATAGCCATTGTCGATATCGCCGCTCAACACCGCATCCATCAGCGCTGCCGTGCCGCCGGCGGCCAGACAAGCGATCTCGTAGCTGCCATGGCCGAAGGGGGTGAGATAGCTCGCATCGCCGCCGCGCCCATCACTGAGCAGCTTGATACGGCTGATGTAGTCGCGGTCGTGAAACAGCGCGAGGTCATCCTCGCTCACCGCGACGGAGGCGATCTTGGACAATTTTTCGGTCAGGCCCGAAACCTCCATCAGATTGCGGAATCGGCGTTTCGTGTCGGCATTCTCCGCATGCTCGCCCGGCTCGATGGTCAGGCTCGGCTGAAAGAACTGCGCGGCATTGCCGGTCTCGTGCCAGAGATAGAGTTCGTGGAAATTCCAGCCCGTCGTCATCTCGTGCCTCATCCCGCCAGGATCATTGACGCGGCGCGTTCAGCGATCATGATCGTCGGCGCGTTGGTGTTGCCCGACACCATTTTCGGAAAGACCGAGGCGTCGGCGATGCAAAGCCCGTCCAGCCCATGAACCTTCATCGACGTGGGGTCGACGACGGCCATCGCATCTGAACCCATGCGGCAGGTGCTGGTCGGGTGATAAAGCGTCGTGCAGTGGCCGCGTATGTAGTCGGCGATCTCGGCGTCGCTCTCGCATTCGGCGCTCGGCGTGATTTCGCCGACGAGCATTTCGGCAAGCGGCGACTGCGCCGCGATGCGCCGGCTGATGCGGATGCCTTCGACCAGCGTGGCGATGTCCGAGCCATCCTCGTCGCTGATGAAGTAACGTGGGTCGATCGCCGGATATTCGATCGGATTGGCCGAGCGCAGGCGTATCTCGCCGCGGCTGTCTGGTCGCTGCAGCGTGGTGTGCAGCGTGATGCCGGGTCGGGAGGAGAGGAACCGAACATAATCGCGATGCGGGCTGATGGCGCCGTAAAGCTGCAGGTCCGGCTCGGTATCGGGCCGGCTCTTGACGAAGCCGCCCGCCGCCACCCAGGGTGAGGAACGCGGGCCGCTGCGCGATGTCTGCCATTCCGCGAAGTCGCGCTGCAGCGTCTCGTCGGTCCAGGCGCCGACGCCGATCTTGTCCTTGGTATAAAAGGTGATCGGAATGTTGATGTGGTCCTGCAGATCCTTGCCCACGCCCGGCAGGTCGTGCACGGGAGCAACGCCGACCTGGGCGAGTTCGTTGGCCGGCCCGATACCCGAAAGCAGCATCAACTGGCAACTGCCGATCGAGCCCGAGGACAGCACCACCTCGCTGTCGGCGAAAGCGGTCTCAGGTTCGCCATTGACGAGATAGCGGATGCCCTTGACCCGGCCCTTCTCGACGATCAGGCCCGTCGCCAGCACACCGGTTTTCACGGTCAGGTTGGGTCGTTCTCGCGCCGGGCGCAGATAGGCCTTGCCGGTGCCCCAGCGTTCGCCATTCTTGATGGTGAACTGGAACAAGCCGACGCCTTCCTGCTCGACGCCGTTGAAATCGCGGTTCTGCTTGTAACCTGCGGCCTTGCAGGCCTCGATCCAGGCAAGCTCGTTGGGATCGACATGTCCGACATTGCCGATATGCAGCGGCCCGTCGGCGCCGTGCAGCGGGTCGTTGCCGAGTTCGGCATTGCTTTCACTGGCCTTGAACACCGGCAGCACGTCAGCCCACGCCCAGCCGGGGCAGCCCATCGTCGCCCAGCCATCATAGTCGGACGGCAGGCCGCGAATATAGATCATGGCGTTCAGCGCGCCGGAGCCGCCGATCATCTTGCCGCGCGGCCAGAACACCCGCCTGCCGCGGCAGCCGGCCTGCGGCTCGGTGTAGTAACCCCAGTCGACTTCCGTGTTGAACATGGTCGGCCAGTCCGACGGCACGTCCGAGGCGAGCGGCGCCTCGCGCCCGGCCTCCAGCAGCAGCACCTTGCGGGCTGGATCGGCGCTGAGCCGGTTTGCCAGCACGCAGCCGGCCGAGCCGGCGCCCACTATGATCGTATCGAACATCGTCAGTCTCTCACTTTCCGGCCGGGGTCGGGCTTTGCACAATGTTGGTTACTGCTGGCTTGCTGTCTGGGCTGGCGCGACGGCGCGCGAGCCAGTCGACGAGATCGCCAAAACGGCCGACCAGCCCCTTGGGCATCAGCACCACCGACAGGGCGATGATCAGGCCGAGCCCGAGCGTGCGGAACTCGCCGCTCTCTCGCATCAATTCGTCGGCCAGCACCAGCACCACCGTTCCGACCAGCGGTCCCCAGAACGTGCCGACGCCGCCGACCACGACGATGGCGATGATGAACATGAGTTGCGACATCGACAGCACACCGGGGCCGATCGCCTGGAAATGCGCGGCATAGAAACCGCCGGCCAGCCCGGTGAAGAAGGCGGAGATGCCGAACACCAGAAGCTGCGCCTGGAAGCGATTGACGCCGCGGGCCACCGCATAGCCCGGATTGTCCTTCAGCGCCCGGAAGGCAAGGCCGATCGGGCTTTTGACGATCGCGTAGGTGAAGACCATGGTGAGCGCGAACAGCACCGCGCTGATGGCGTAATTGCCGACCAGCCACTGCGCCCGGAGCAAGGCCCTGGTGCCGAGGTCGCCGAAGCGGGCAAAGCCGACGGCGCCGCCGGTGAACTGGCGGCAGACGGAGCCGACCATGACGAAACATTCGGTGTCGGTGACGATCAGCAGATACATCGTCTGGGCGATCGCCAGCGTCAGCAGCGCCACATAGACGCCGGTCAAGCGAAGGCAGGCGAGGCCGACGATCAGCGAGAACAACACGGCGCCCAGCGCGCCAGGCACAAGTGCTGCCCAGACGTTCCAGCCGAAATAGAAGCAGAGCATCGCCGTCGCATAGCCGCCGAAGGCAAAGATCGCCATTTGCGCCAGCGAGAAGATGCCCGAGAAGCCGAACAGGAGGTTCCACTGCGAGGCGATCGTCGCATAGAACAGCGCCAGCACGATCTGGCCAAGGATGTAGCGGCTGTCGACCAGGAACGGCAGCGCGATCGCCGCCGCGATCAGCATCAGGCTGATGGCAAGATCAGTCCTGGCCGAGCGGGACATGGAGGAACGGGGCAGGGGACGTGTCTCTGTCATGATGACCCTCACATGCGCCGGATTTCGGCGTGGCCGAAAAGGCCGGACGGCCGCCAGATCAGCACGGCAATGACGACGAACAGCAGCGATGGAAAGCCCCACCTGGCGCCCAAGGCGTACTGGACGAAGGATTCGAGCAACGCCAGCCCAAGTGCTGCTGCAATGGCGCCCGGCAGATTGCCGAGACCGGCGACCACGCACATGATGAAGGCCTTCAGCATCGGGTCGTTGCCGAGTGGCGGCGACAATTGCGTCATCGACGAGACCATGACGCCGCAGATGCCGGCGAGCGCGCCCGACAGCATCAGCACCTGCAGGTAGACGCGGTTGACGGCGACGCCCATGAGCTGCGCCGCGTCG
Organism: Mesorhizobium sp. M7A.F.Ca.US.006.01.1.1; assembly: GCF_003997935.1. Taxonomy (GTDB): domain Bacteria; phylum Pseudomonadota; class Alphaproteobacteria; order Rhizobiales; family Rhizobiaceae; genus Mesorhizobium. Next base: position 71,358 of record NZ_RZQL01000002.1, on the reverse strand, counting down.
CGGTTCTGCGCCGTCGCCCGGATCGCACGGCCCATCCGCGTGCGGCCGAGCGCCGCCGAGACGACCACCATCATGACGACCACCACCGCGATGATCAGAAGGTTCTGCCAGGGCAGCGTCAGCGGCCCCAGGCGTAAGGCACCGGCGATCGAAACCGGCTGCTTCAGCGGCTGCCCGCCATAGGTCAGGAGGATGGCATTCTCGAGGGCGATGCCGATGCCGACCGTGGCGATCATGACGTTGGCTTCGAATGTCGATTTGTCGTTCTGCAGGAGATTGCGAACGATCGCGAAATAGAGGATGGCGCCGGCCAAAGCGCCCGCGACGATGGCACCGGCGAAACCGACCGCGACCGGCAGGCCGAGCGAGGTGATCACCGTAAAGGCGACGTAGCCGCCAAGCGTCAGCATCGCCGCATGGGCCATGTTGAGCATGCCCATCGAACCCCAGACCAGCGACAGCCCGACCGTCGCCAGCGCATAGAGCGCGCCCGAGGTGAAGCCGGCGACGAGAATGGCCATGAGAACGTCGGTCATGGCGTCAGCCTCCGAGATAGGTTGCGAGGAGTTCGTCGCGCGCCATCAGTTCGGCGGGCTTGCCCGACCAGACGATGGCGCCGTCGTCGAGCAGATGCAGGCCGTCGGCGAGATCCTCGACCCGGGCCGGGTTCTCCTCCACCAGCAGGATCGTGCGTCCAGCCTTGCTCAGTTGCGAAATGACGCCGTAGACCTGATCGATGATCAGTGGCGCGAGGCCAAGCGACGGCTCGTCGATCAAAAGGATGCGCCCGCCCATCATCAGGCCGCGGCCGATGCCGACCATGCGCCGTTCGCCGCCCGACAGGCTCGAGGCGATCTGGTCGCGACGGTCGGCAAGCTTCGGCAGAAGCGCGTAGACCTCTTCCAGCCGACGCGCGATCTCGGCCTTGTCCGGCGCGAGATAGCCGCCCATCAAAAGGTTTTCGAGCACGCTCATCTGCGCGAACAGCATATCGCCCTGCGGCACGTGGGCGACTCCCAGCATCGCCGTCTCATGCGGCTTGCCGGACAAGCGCCGGCCGTCGATGCTGATCTGACCGCCGCGCAGCGGCACCAGGCCGGAAATGGTCTTGAGCAATGTCGACTTGCCATGGCCGTTCGGGCCGACGACGGTGACGAATTCACCGGCATGAACGGTCAGCGAAATGCCCTTGAGCACGTCGAGCCCGTCATAGCCGCAGACGATGCCGTCGAGTTGCAGGACAGGTGGTTTTGCGGCTGCCGTCATGGCGTCCCCCCCACCGCCGGATTCGTCGCGGCGGCTTGCTCGTCGAAGAATTTCTTCAGCCGTTTCTGCGTGCCCTGGCCGAGATAGGTTTCGACGACGGTCTGGTCCTCGGCGACCTTGTCGGGCCGGCCTTCGAATATCACCTTGCCATGGTGCATGATGATCACACGGCTGGAGAGCGCCAGGAGAAAGCGCATGACGTGCTCGATCAGGACGATGGTCAGTCCCTGGTCGCGCAGTTTCAGCACCATCGCCATGATCTGGTCGATCTCGGCGACGTTGAGCCCGCCCACCGGCTCGTCGAGGAAGAGCATTTTCGGCCGGGTGGCGATGGCGCCGGCAATCATCAGCAGCTTGCGGTCGAGCACCGGCAGCCGCGCCACGGTCTCGTCGGCCTTGGCCGCAAGCCCGACGAAGTCCAGCGCTTCGATCGTTGCCTGCCGGACATCCTCGCCGAGGCGGAAGCCGGCCAGCCTTCGCCGCTGCCGGCCGAAATAGGCGGCGATCTGGATGTTTTCGCGAACGGTCAAGCTGTCGAAGGCGGCATTGAGCTGGAAGGTGCGGGCGATGCCGAGTTGGCAGATGCGGTCGGCCGGAAGCGCCGAAATGTCGGTGTCGCCGAAATGCACCCGGCCGCCACTGGTCGGCGTGATCCCCGTCACCACGTCGAAGAAGGTCGTCTTGCCCGCGCCGTTTGGCCCACCAATGCCGACGATCTCGCCCGCATTGACCACCATCGACACGCCGTCGACGGCGGCCAGCGAGCCGAACCGTTTGACCACAGTGTCACAAACCAGCATCGGACCGGCGGCCTCAGTCATATTTCTCACCCAATGGAGCCGGTCGGGCAAAGGGCCCGGCCGGTGTCGTTGGTTTCATTTCCGCGTCCGGTCACTTGATCCATGGCGGCAGGATGAAGCTGTCCGTGGCATAGAGCGCCGGCGCGATCAGCTTCGGATCGGTCTTGTAATCCTGATGCTGCAGGAACTGGTGCGGCATGCCAAGCGACGGATCGGCCACCTGCGTCGGATAGCAGAAGGCCGATTGGCCGGCCGGATCGGCCCGGTAGGTGCCGTTGACCCCGCGATAGACCAGGCGCTTCATTGCATTGGCCACATTGGTGGTCTGCGCCTTGTTCATCGGTTCGCCTGGACCACCGGCGACTGCTGCGGCAAGCGCCCACATCCACAGGCCGTCATAGGTCTGCGATCCCGTGATGTAGGCCGAGTTCGGACCGAATTTGGCCCGGTAGCTCTCGCGGAACGGCTTGGAGAAATCGTCCGGCAGGCAGCCGATCACCGTGGAATAGACGACGCCGTTGATCGCCTCGCCGCCGATCTCGCGGAAAGCCGGCAGCGATGGTCCGTATTGCATGTAGATCAGGCTGTTGATCGGCTCGGCGAGGAACTGGACCATGAACTGCGCCAGGTCCTGCGGCAGGAAGTGCGTGACCAGGATCGCTGCCGGCGGGTCCTGGCGAAGTTTCGCCAGCGTCGGTCCCCATTGGTTGGTCGGGAACGGAACGGTCTCGAACAGGCTAACCTCGAAGCCGTATTCGGCGGCCTTGTCGCGGATCGCGTTGGCGATGACGATCGAATATTCGTTGGCCGACGGGATGATGGCGATCTTCTTGTTGGGCGCCTTCCATTTGCCGTCCGCGGCAAGCATCTTGAGGAAGTTCAGGCAGCCCGGTCCATACCAGAACTCCGGCGGATCGCCCTGGAAGGAGCTGTAGTAGCGGGCAGGGTCGGTCTTGAACTTCTCATTGTGCGAAATCAGCGTGTTGTAGTGCATCATGATGACGTCGTTGTCGGCGGCGACGTCCATCTCGATCATGTTGGTGCCGAGATTGTAGCCATTGATGATGACCGGCGCCTCGAAGCGGTCGATCAGGCGCTGCATCGACTGGCTGACGAGGTCGGCGCCCATTTCCTTGGTGTCTTCGATGTGGATCTCGACAGGCCGGCCGAGAATGCCGCCCGCCGCATTGATCTCCTCGGCGGCAAGTTCGAGACCGTTCTTGAACTCGATGCCGTCGGCGGCGGCAATGCCGGACATCGGCAGGGCCGAGCCGACCGGAATGGGCTTGGCGTCCTGGGCGATCGCCGCAGTGTTCATGTCGGCAAGAAGCGCGGCACCGGCCGCACCCGCGCCGACCACGCCCTGCAGCATTGCACGTCTGTTCATCATGGCAAGTTCCCCTTTTTTGGCGTTGGTTAGAGTCTTTTCTTCATGCGAAATCTTTCACACCAGATCTTTCTGGCGAAACGCGTGGGTCATGGGCACGAAAGCGGCTTCCAGGTCGGCTGCCGCCGAAAGCACGCGTGCATCGTCGCCGCGCGCGCCGATGATCTGGAAGCCGACGGGCAGGCCCGCCTCGGTCATGCCGCAAGGGATGACGCAGGCCGGTTGCTGGCTGAGATTGATCGGGTAGCTGAACGCCGCCCATTCGATCCATCGCGAAAGGCCGCTGCCCGGGGGCACTTCAAGGCCAACGTCGAAGGCTGGAATCGATGTCCCCGGCGAAACGATGAAATCATAGTCGTCCAGCAGCCGGTCCATGGCGGCGCCGAATTCGGCGCGCTCCAGCTGCGCGGCGACGAGCGTCTGGACGTTGAACGCCGCCCCAGCCTGCGCGATCTCCAGGAAACCCGGATCGATGCCCGCCCGTTCGCTCGGCGGAACCAGCGCCAGCCGCGCAGCGGCGCCGGTGAACCAATGATGCTGGAAAAGATCGAGGAGATCGCCACCGGGAAGATCAATCGGCTCGACCGTTGCGCCGAAGGCATCGAAATACGTCAAGGCGTGGGAGACGGCGGCGGCGATCCCGGAATCCAGGACTCCTGAAGGCGGCTTCGACCAGTAGCCGATCCGAGCGCCCCGCAAAATTTCTTCGATCCGGCCAAGCGGCACCAGCGTTCCCACGCCTTGCTGCCAGTCGCTGATATCGCGGCCGGACATGGCGTCGGCCATGACGGAAAGATCGAGTGCTGTCCGCGCCATCGGTCCGATATGGGCGACGGTTCCGAACGCGCTGGACGGATAGGCCGGCACGCGGCCGAAGGTCGGCTTCAATCCGGCGATGCCGGTGAACGAGGCCGGAATGCGGATCGAGCCGCCGCCATCGGTACCGAGATGGAAGACGCCGGCGCCGGTGGCGGCGGCCACCGCCGCTCCGCCGGAGGAACCGCCGGGGGTCTTTTGCGCATTCCAGGGATTGCGCGTGATGCCGCAGAGGCCGCTGTCGGTAATCGCCTTCCAGCCGAATTCGGGCGTCGTCGTCTGCCCGATGAAGACGGCGCCCGCTCTGCGCAGCAGGGCAACGGCGGGAGCATCCTGGTCATAGGCGGCGGGAGTCGTCGTCCTGCTGCCGTAACGCACGCTCCAGCCGTCGACCCAGACGATGTCCTTCAGCGTCGTCGGTATGCCGTCGGCCGCCGACAGCGGCTCGCCTGCCCGCCAGCGTTTCTCGGAAGCACCTGCGGCCTCGATCGCACCCTTGCGGTCGATCGAGGTGAAGGCGTTGAAAAGCGGATTGATCGCTTCGGCGCGAGCCACAGCCGCCAGCGTCACCTCGACGGGCGACAGCGATCCAGCGCCGTAGGCAGCGTTAAGCTCTGCGGCACCCAGGCGGCACAGCTCATCGGCGTCGGCAATGGGAGACAGCCCATTCGGCATGCAGTTCGAACCCCTCACTCCATGGCCGCTCTTCCGGCAGCCTTGTCAGCCCTGCCAATCTGGCGGGTTTCTTCATCACCATAAAATGTATTGTTGTGGGGAATATTCGCTATTTAATGTAACAAAGAGCCATGAACCTGACTATCCGGCAGTTGCGCTATGTCTGCGAAGTCGCCCGCCTTGGCAGCGTGCTGGCGGCCTCCAGATCGCTCTACATCTCGCAATCCTCCATCCTCGCGGCGATCACTCTGGCCGAGGCCGGGATGGGGGCGCGCATTTTCGACAGGCGGCCGGCGCGCGGCGTCTCCATCACGCCGGCCGGCCAACGCTTCGTCGCCGCCGCCCGCATCATGCTGGCGGCGGAAACGGAGTTCAACCGGTCGATCGGAGACCTCAACGGGCGCGTGCCGAAGGTCCTGCGCATCGGCTGCTTCGAGCCGTTCGGCGCGCTGTTCATGCCGGAGATGCTGCGCAGCTACCTCGACAGCGTCGGCGATGTCGAGATCGACCTTGTCGAGGCCGACCAAGTCCAGTTGCAGGAACGGCTTGTCGCTGGCCAGATCGATCTTGCCATTCTCTACGACATCGGTCCAATCGGTATCGACAGCGTCACCCGCATCTGCAAGGTACCGGCGCATGCCGTGCTCAATGCGGACGATCCCCTTGCCGCGCGCGACGGCATCTGGCTGGCGGAACTGGCGGCACGGCCGCTGGTGCTGCTCGACCTGCCGCACACGGCGACCTATCTCCTGACCCTGTTCGACGTGCTGGCGAAACGGCCGGAGGTGCGCTTTCGCACGCGCTCCTACGAAACGGTGCGCTCGGCCGTCGCATCCGGCTTCGGCATGGCCGTCCTCAACATGCGGCCGATCGGTCGCGCCACCGCCGATGGCGAGGAGATCGTTCGAAGACCAATCCTCGATGAACTGCCGCCACCGACGCTGATCGTCGCCGACATGTACGGTTCGGCAAAGCCACTCTTCGTGCGTGTCTTCATCGACATGTTCCATCGCTTTTTCAGCGCGGTGGGCCCCTCGGGCTTTTCGGTGACGACGCCGGAGCGCGAACCTTTTCTGCTGGTCGCCAGGGAGGATGGCTGAGCCGCCCCCCGGACATTTATAGGGCTAGCGTTGCAACCGCGCCGGAGGTGCGGGTTCCTGATCGAGATGTTCGAGATCGACGGACGGACCGGTGACGGTACTTTTCGAGACGACTTGGGCGCACCGTCGGCTGCAAGGTGAAAAAAGCCCCATTGGTTCCGATAGTTGGCGCGTCAGTCAACAGCTTTGCACTGTTTGCGCAGCAGGCGAAGCTCCCCACCGATGGCGATAGGCGTTACTTCGGCCTGGGCTAGAGTCGCTGCGGGACGGCTGCTGCAAAGAAGTCGGTCGCGCGGCGCACGCGTGCCGGCACGAACCGACGCTTCGGCCAGACGAGGCTGATGTCTCTGACGTCGTCGAGAAAGTCGTCGAGTATCGTGATCACGTCAGGATGATTGAGCTCATCGGCGAGCGAGACCTTGGCGAAGAGGCCGATTCCGACGCCGGCTAGAACCCCAGCCCGGATCGTTTCGACGCTGTTGGACGATAAGTTGCCGCGAACGGTCACGCTGAACCGTCCGTGTGGGCCTGTAAACGGCCATTTCGCCAATTCCGTCAGGCCACCGTATAGAAGGCAATTGTGCTTACTCAGGTCTGCGGGGGACCTCGGCATCCCATGCTTCTCGAAATAGCGACGGGATCCGACGCAAACGAGGGGCGTGACCGCCACCCGGCGGACAACCGCGTCCGAGTCTTCGACAGGCCCCACCCTGATCGCCAGGTCGATCCGATCTTCCACCATGTCTCGCACGAAATCCGAAAGAACGAGATCCACCTGAAGGCCGGGATAAAGCGACAACAACTCGGGTATCAGCGGCAGGATATGCAGGCGGCCAAATGTGGAGGCCGCGCTGATCCTGATCAGGCCCGAAACAGTCTGCGTGCTGCTCGTGAGTTCGCTATCGGCATCGTCGATTTCATCAACCAGCGGCTTCGTCCGGTCATAGTATCGCTGCCCCTGATCCGTCAGGGTCACGCTGCGGGTGCTCCGATTGAACAGCGCCACGCCGAGGCGTTTCTCGAGCGCGGCGATTGCCTTGCTGACAGCGGGCTGTGACTCGCCGATCCGGCGCGCAGCGGCCGAAAAGCCGCCCGATTCGACCACCGCGATAAAGGCACTCAACTCGTGAAATCGGCCCATTATATTCTCCTTCGGCATCAATCTTATGGAGATTTGTATTATTATCAATGTTTTTCACATGACCTAGATGAGGCGTCTACCAACGCTTGAAAGGGAATCTGCCATGAATATCGATAGTACTGGACGCAAGGCGGTTGTTACCGGGTCTACGGCGGGCATTGGCCGAGCCATTGCCGAAGGGTTGGCGCGTGCGGGCGCCTCGGTCGTCATCAACGGTCGCCGCGAGGACAGGGTCGCCGCAACGCTTCGCGAGTTGCGCGCCCTTTTCCCGAAAAGCGAATTGGTCGGTGTCGTCGCCGATCTTGCCACTCCGGAAGGCGCGGCCGAGCTGTTCGCGCGGGCGCCGGATGCGGATATCCTCGTCAACAATGTGGGCACGGGGCGCCCGAAGCCGTTCTTCGATATTGCCGACAAGGAGTGGATTGACCTCTTCGAGCTCAACGTCATGAGCGGCGTCCGCGCTTCCCGCCACTATGCGTCGGGCATGGCGAAGCGCGGCTGGGGGCGTGTCGTGTTCATCAGCAGCGAGTCCGCGCTCGCAATCCCCAAGGACATGATCGATTACGCCATGACCAAGACCGCTCAGCTCGCCATCGCGAGGGGACTGGCCGAGGAGGTCGGCGGAACGGGCGTCACCGTCAATTCGGTTCTCCCTGGTCCGACGAATTCGGAGATCATGAGCGGTTGGATGAAGGCGGCCGCAAAAGAGCAAGGCATTACGCAACAGGCGGCCGAGCAGCAGTTCTTGAAGACGATGCGCCCGACATCGCTCCTCAATCGCTTTGCGACAACCGAAGAAGTCGCAAACCTGGTCGTCTATGTCTGCTCAGAGCAGGCGTCGGCGACGACAGGCGCTTCCTTGCGTGTCGACGGTGGTGTCGTCCGGACAATAGCCTAGCGCGCGCTTTCACTCGTCTGTATCCGGCCCGGGGGCATGGCTGACAAACCTCGAGGACACGTGGCCACGAGCGGATTGCCGCAACCCGCGACGGCAATCCCATAGCATGGCGGCTCAGGAGCGATTGTTCATCCGCTCGAACAAAGCTTCGTCCATCCGGCGCGTATCGGCCGAAATACCGACAAGCACCTCCTCAATTGATGGCGCAGACTGAGCGTAAAGGAATGGATCGCGGCCTTGGTGGCGCAATAGACGGGAACATCCGCCATTGGCGAAAACGCCAAGCCGAGCTGACGTTGATGATGTAGGCCTGCTCGTGCCACCTCAGGGTTGGCAGCAGTTCGACGGCCAGATGGATCGGCGCCGTGAGGTTGATTGCCACCTCCTGGTCGAGAGTGTCGGCCTCCGGATCATTGTTGAAGTCGCGCCGATGCTGAACCTCGGCATTGTTGATGATCACATTGAGGGCCGGATGGTTCGACCGTGCGTCCTTCCAATGAATTGAAAGGTGCGTCGACCGGGCTTTTTGATGTGCGCACGCCATGACCGGCAAGCTTGGCTATGCGCCCGACGGAATTGCGTCAGGTTGCGAGCCCGAATTCCTGGTCAAACGCTCCCAGTTTTCATGAGCAAACCTGGCCTTATCGGCACTGCCGAGCGTCAGATCCTCTATGAAACGTCGCGCGTCGCCTCCTGGGCGATACTGATAGGGATAATCCGTCGAAAACAGGATGCGGTCGGGACCTACGGCGCCGATCGCTTGCTGCAGATAGGCCGGGCTGAACATGCCGCTGGCGGTCAGATAGAGATTGTTGCGGACGTAATCGACAAAGGGCCGCTGCAACCCCGACACCCGATCCAGCATCGCGAGCCGCTCGAGATAGAAGATCACCACTTCGCCCCAGTGGCCGAGAATCATCTGGAGGTTGGGGTGCCGGTCGAATACCCCGGCCAGGACGACGCGGACAAACTGGATGCCGGCTTCGTAGTGCCATCCAAGACCAAAGGTCGACAAGGCAAGGTCGATCGGTGTGCTGAATCCCGCATAATAGGCGTTGCGAACGCTCGCTTGCGGAATCTGGGGATGGATCAGCAGCGGGACGCCCAGCTCCGCCGCGCAGGCGAATGTCGGCTCGAAGATCGCATGGTCCAGGTTCCTCTCACGGACGCGTCCATAGAGAATGGCGCCCTTGCAGCCGAGCTCGTCGACACAGCGCTTGAGCTCCTGCGCGGCTGCGTCGGGGCTCGTGGATGGCAGCACTGCCAGTGCCTGGAAGCGGGATGGCTTCGAGGCCACGGTTTCAGCCAGGAGATCGTTAACCCGGCGGGCCAGATCGACGGCGTGGTGCCCGAGGTTGTTGAGGCCGGGCGTCGTCAGGGAGAGGACCTGCACGTCGACGCCTGTTTCGTCCATCAGCGCCAGCCGCTGTTCGCCGAGATCGGCAAGGCGACTGCCGAGGATCCCTGGATTGAGCCCGAGTGTTCCGTCGTCGGCGCCGGGAATGGTGTTCCACGCATGTTGCACCTCATCGGGAAGGGCATGCTCTTCGATCGCGATGATCTTCATTTCTGCTCCTTCGTAACCGTACAGCCATACTCGTTGGCTTGACAGCGGCCCTGCCGAACACGCCGCCTTAAGATCAACCGCCGGATATCGTCACTCAGGACTTTGCGGTCAGCTTGTCGACGACTGCCTGGCCGACACCGTGCGCCGACGCCGGATTCTGGCCTGTGATCAGGCGACCATCGACCACAACCTTTTCCGTCCAGTTCGGCGCCGGCTGGTGCAGCGCGCCTCGCTCCTTGAGCACGGTCGCTAGCAGATAAGGCACGACTTTCGTGTACTTGACCTCCGCTTCCTCCTCGTCGGTAAAGGCGGCCAGCTTCTTGCCGGCGACGAGATAGCTGGCGTCGGAGAGCGTCGCGTTCACCAGCGCGGCCGGGCCATGGCAGACGGCGGACACAATGCCGCCTGCTTCGTAGATCTCGCGGATCGTGCGCTGGACAGCCGCGTTGTCGGCGAAGTCCCACATCGTGCTGTGGCCGCCGGCGAAGAAGACTGCCGAATAACGTGACGGGTCGAGTTCGCCCAGGATCAGCGAGTGGGCGAGCGCGCCGCGGAATTCCTGGTCGTGCCAGAAGCGGTCGTTGACCGGATCCTTGAGGTCGAAGAAGTCGATCGGTGGATGTCCACCGCGGATCGAGGCGATCTCGACCGGAATGCGGCCTCGCGGAACACCGCAAGAGGATGCGTAAGCTCGACCATGGCGAAGCCTGTCGGTTCGCCGCTGTCGCCGCGGATCGGATGACTGGTGACGACGCAAAGAATGGGCTTGATAGTGTCTGGCATTGTCCTGGTCCTCATGATTTCAGCGAGGCCATGTCGATGACGAAGCGATACTTCACATCGCTCTTCAACATGCGCTCATAGGCTTGATTGATCTGCTGGATTGGAATGATCTCGACATCGGAGACGATGCCGTGCTGGCCGCAGAAATCGAGCATCTGCTGGGTCTCGGCGACGCCGCCGATGAACGATCCCGAGATTGCCTTGCGGCCGTGCACGACCCCGCCGGCGTTTACCGAAGTGCCCAGCGGCCCCATATAGCCAATCAGGACAAGCACGCCCTCCAGCGCAAGCGTGGGCAAATACGGGTTGACGTCGTGGTCGTAAGGAACGGTGTCGATGATCATGTCGAAGCGGCCGGCGACAGCCGCCATCTGGGCCGGATCGCTCGACAGCACCACATGATCGGCACCAAGCCGGAAGGCGTCTTCATCCTTGCCGGTTGACCGGGTGAACAGCGTGACGTCGGCGCCGAGCGCCTTTGCCAACTTCAGCGCCATATGGCCAAGGCCGCCGAGGCCGACTACGGCGACCTTGCTGCCTTCGCGGACATTCCAGCGGTGGAGTGGCGACCAGGTGGTGATGCCGGCGCACAAGAGCGGCGCGGCCCCGGCCGGGTCGAGTCCATCGGGGAGAGCGAGAACGAATCTATCACGGACGACGATGGAATCGGAGTAGCCGCCATGGGTGACGGTGCCATCGTGCCTGTCGCGGCTGGCGTAGGTAAAGGTCGCGCCTTCGGCGCAGTCCTGCTCCCATCCCTTGAGGCAGGGTTTGCAATGCTGGCATGAGTCGACAAGGCATCCGACGCCGACCATGTCACCGGCCTTGAAGCGACTGACCTTCTCACCGACCTGTCGAACCTTTCCGATGATCTCGTGGCCGGGAACGATGGGATAGCTCGTGAAGCCAAAGTGATTGCGCGCCAGGTGCAGGTCCGTATGGCAGACCCCGCAATAGAGGATGTCGATCACGACATCGTCGGGCCGCGCAGCGCGCCGCTCGAACACGAAAGGCTCGAGAGCCCCACTGGCCGATGGAGCGGAATAGCCCAGCACTTTCATTGTCTGTATTCCTTATCGATCCTGGCGCCATCGAGCGCGGACGAAAGCTGCTGCGGCGGCCGAATGCGGCAGGCGCAGCTCAGTGATTTCGCGAAGTCTCAGGCGTTCGCGGACGCGAACAGCGCTTCCCAATTGAGGAAAGGACCAAGCGGAATAACGTCCCAGTCAATGAGTCCGGCCTTGGCCAGCGGAAATTCGCGCAGAGCCTGCCTGGCGGCTTCGATCGAGTCGCATTCGGCTATGATGGCCACGCCCGGACGGTCCTGGCGGAAATAGATGTCGCGCACGATGCCGCTCTTGTAGGCCTGCCAAGTGTGACGGACTTCATCCGCCATATGCGGCTGGTACCGTTCCATGGTGGCGCCGGGTTGGGGAATGTCGAGGCACAGCAGTTTCATGGTAGGGCTCCTGGTTGGGAAGACGGATCAAACGAACTGAAGTCGCCGGGCAACGGGCGCGACTATCCAAAAATCGTTTGCGTGGGTTTGTTCCTAGCGTAGAATGAGTGTCAGCAGTGGCGACAGTTCTTCCCGTTTTTGGTTCCCACCGCTCTACAATCGTCTTGAGGCGGCATTGCTCAATGCGCGACAGATTTGACGGGGTGCAAGTCTTCGTCGAAGCCGTTGAGGCTGGCGGTTTCGCGAAGGCTGCTGAACGGCTTTCGCTCACTCGCTCTGCCGTCGGGAAATCCATTGCACGACTGGAAGATCGCCTTGGTGTCCGCCTCTTCAATCGAACGACACGCACACAAAATCTGACGGAGGACGGCCAGCAGTACTATGAGCGGTGCCTGCGTGCGATCGGTGAGCTTCGGGCTGGCGAGTCACTTCTCGAATCGGGAAGGCGCGACGTCATCGGCAGGTTGCGCGTGTCGATGCCGGTGCTGTTCGGCCGCTATTGCATAGCCCCCATTCTCCTTGCTTTTGCTCGCGAACACCCTCGGCTCGAACTCGATCTGAGTTTTAGCGACAGGCGGGTAGATCTGATCGCGGAGGGTATCGATCTCGGGGTTCGAAACGGGGCTCTGGGCAATGGCGCCGGATTGCAAGCGCGTCGCCTCACCAGCCAGCCAAAGGTCCTCTGCGCCGCTCCCGCCTACCTTGCCGCTCACGGCGCGCCTGAGGTCATCGAGGATTTGGCAGATCATGACACGTTGCTGTATTGGCGCGCCGATCATGGACAGGACTGGCAACTCCCTGACACGAGCGGCGCACTCGTCGAGGTCTCGGTCACGTCGCGGCTTCGGTTCGATGATCTCGAGGCGATCGCGAACGCCGCGGTTGCTGGCATGGGCTTGGCTTGGCTCCCTTGTTGGCTTGTCCGTGACAAGTTGCTTGCCGGCTCCCTCATTGCACTGTGGGCTGATCGCCCAAGTGCGTCGATGGAATGCTATGCTGTCTGGCCGGCGACCCGATATTTGCCGCTACGGTCACGGCTGGCAATAGATGCGCTCGTCTCCGAATTGCCGAAACGACTCGACGGCTGATGCGTAGACGCAACGGACAAGTAGCGTGATTGAGGACATCCTGGGGAAGGCAAGACAAGCGCCTTGCTGTCGACTTCCAGGAATAGCCTTCTTGATTTGCGTTTGCTCTCCGAGGTTGGCATCCATTGCAGGCTTTGTCTGACCAGGGTCCTTCACAAAATATTACGTGAGGGAACGTTCGCGCCTGACTCTTCTTAGGCAAGGGAGGCGGTTGTCGCCTCGTGGATTGTGAAGGAGAAGAAGAATGCCCAATCAAGGTGGTAGCCACGAACAGCACGTAAAGGCAGGCCAGCAGAGCCACAAGAACGACGACAATAAAAACCGTCAGCAACAGCAGGCAGCTGGTGGCGGTCAACGGCAGCAGGGCGATGGATCCGGCATGCGTGGTGGAACCCACGAACAGCACGTGAAAGCTGGCGAACAAAGCCACAAAAACCGCTGATCGCGGGTGATTTCAGCAGACCCACCCCGAAGTGTCGGGGTGGGTCGACGCCGCGGCAAGTCGCGAAAGTCGCCCCGGCGGCTTGGCGCCGGGGCGACGCCCAGTCAGGACGCCCAGTCAGGACGCCCAGTTAGGCAGCTTGCTCCAGGGCGCGCTCATTGACACCGCCTTCGCCCAGCCCGGAAAGCGCTTCGTCCGTCGCGACCTCCTCTTTCAATGTCTCGTTGAGGAGCTTGACCACGTCGCTCTTGCCAAGCTGTTCAGCCCACGCGACCAACGTGCCATAGCGCGCGATTTCATAATGTTCGACGGCCTGTGCCGCGGCGACCAGCCCTGCATCCAGCGCGGGTTCACCCTTGTATTCGTCGAGGATTTCCGACCCTTCCTCAAGAATGCCGTCGATCGCCGGACAGGTCTTGCCGCGGGCCGGTTTGTCCATAAGTTCGAACACTTGCTCGAGCCGATCGACCTGGCCCTCGGTTTCCATGCGATGTTTCTCAAAGGCTGCGGCCACCTCCTCGGATTCGGCGCCCTTTGCCATCTTCGGCAAGGCTTTGAGTATCTTCTTTTCAGCGTAGTAAATGTCCTTCAGCCCATCGAGGAACAAAGCCTCCAGTCCTTTTGTCGTCGCTCTTTTTGCAGTCGCCATGATTTGTCTCCCTTGGATTGTCGTGAAAGCTCACCGGGGGTGTAGCCATGGACTAACTTTCCATGGAAGCAGTTGTTCCCTGGGGGCGACGTGGAAGGGCAGCACGTCAAACACCGCTTTTGTCGAGAGCCGATCGCTATCAAAAGGCGATGGACGATGACGGTGTGAGAACCGCTGGCAGGGGGACGGAGATGGTGAAAAGGAACACTTCGATAGGTTCATATACAAAATCATATTTACATATAAAACAAATCATGATGATCTTGCAGTCGTGCAACGGCGGCTAAGGTGGTCGGTTCCGGCGCCCGTCGCCGAGCCTGAATGCCGGAAGATGATCGTGCAAATGAAATCAACATGATGTTGCGGTCGAGTAAGCCGTGCATTGGTCGGATCCAGGGAGTGCGGCATGCCCTTTGATGTCATCGTTGTCGGAGCCGGCGCAGCCGGGGCTGTTCTTGCCGCCCGGCTAACCGAAGATGCGGCCACGACCGTGCTTTTACTGGAAGCGGGGCCGGACTACCGGAGCGGCGAGCAACCGGCCGAAATGGCGAGTCCAAATCCCTTCAACCTGCTGCTTCCCGATCATTTTCAGCAACAATACATGTATCCCGACCTGATGGCTCGTCGCACGAAGCGGCAGGAACACCGGGTCTACTGGCGCGGCAAGGGGCTTGGCGGTTCGACGGCCGTCAATGGGCAGATTGCCATTCGCGGCGTGCTCCATGCATTCGATCGCTGGGAGGAAATCGGATGCAAGGGCTGGTCGGGAGCCGACGTGCTGCCCTTCTTCTGCCGCCTGGAGGATGACCCGATCGCGGCCAATTTTCACGGCAGCGATGGCCCGATTCCGATCTACCGCGCGCCTGTCGAAAGCTGGGGGAGCGTCGACAAGGCCATGCGCCAAAGCGCGATGGCTCTCGGCCATCCCTGGCATGACGATCTCAATGCTCCGGATGCCGAAGGGGCTTGCACCTATCCGATCAACAGTCGAGCCGGCAAGCGCGTGTCGGTCAATGACGGCTATCTGGAAGCTGCCCGCGACCGGCCGAACCTCACCATCATCGGGCAGGCGACAGTGGACAAGGTGCTTTTCGATGGCAAGAAAGCGATCGGCGTTTTGGCCATCGTGGCCGGTCAGGTTCGCAAATTCGAGGCGCCGCTGGTCATCCTCTCGGCCGGCGCCATCCACTCTCCGGTCATCCTGCAGCGCTCGGGCATCGGTCCGGCGGCTCTCTTGAATCGAAAGGACATCGAGGTGCTTGCCGACCTGCCGGTCGGCGAAGGTTTCTTCGACCATCCTTATTGCCGTATCGAACTGAAGCTGAAGCCGGAATTCAAGGCGACCGATGTCGACGCGCGGCATACCAACTGCTGTGTGCGGATGAGTTCCGGCGTGCCGGGTGCCGAGCGCGACGACATTCTCTACGTCGCCATGAACCATGGCGGTATCGGGGTGGAGTCCGACAGCGCCCAGTTCGGCGAGGCCATGGTCAATCTGATCCTGATGGAGGCCAAGAGCCGGGGCACCGTGCAGCTGCGTTCCGCCAATCCCTTCGACCAGCCGATCGTGGAAGAGAACATGCTGGACGATCCAATGGATCTTCAGCGCATGCGTATCGCCTATCGCCACCTTGGCGAGATTGCCCGGCAGGCGCCGATCCAGGCGATCGCCGAGCGCGTTCTGCTGGGGGATTCCGATCTGCCCTTGTCATGGCTCGAAACGGCAAGCGACGAAGAGGTCGACAATTTCCTGCTGGCGCAGTCTTCCGACGCACAGCATGGGATCGGTGGCTGTTGCATGGGGAGGCCCGGCGAGGCCGTGGTCGATCCGGAATGCCGGGTCTACGGTTTTGAAGGATTGCGGGTAATCGATGCGTCGATCATGCCGCTCGATTGCCAGGCAAACACCAACCTCACCTCGATCATGATTGGCGAGAAAATGGCTGACAGGCTGCGCCGGTCCATCTGACAGCCCCAGAGAGGAAAGACGATATGGAGGCTTACCAGCGGCTAAAGGATCTGGGACTCACCTTGCCGCCGACACCCATTCCTGCCGGCAACTACATTCCGGCCAAGATGTGCGACGACCTGCTTTTTCTCGCAGGGCAGGGACCGAGCCGTCCGGATGGCACATGGTACACCGGCAAGGTCGGCAGGGACGTGACCTGGGAAGATGCCTACGAGCATGCACGGCTCGTCGGCCTGCAGCTTCTCGGTGTCGCGGCCCGTATCGTCGGCGATCTCAACAGGGTCGAGGTGATCAAGGTGCTCGGCATGGTCAATGCGGTGCCCGACTTCGCCGATCATCCCAAGGTCATCAACGGCTGCTCGGACATCTTCGTCGCCGTCCTCGGCGACAAGGGCCGGCATTCCCGTTCAGCTGTCGGCATGGACTCGCTGCCGAACGGCATGACGGTCGAGGTGGAAGCCATCCTGAGAGTGCTGCCTCGCGAGTAAACCACTCGCGAGGACAGGCCCGCGCGGGCCGTGGATGTCAGCGGGTGATATCCATGGTAATCGTCTTCAGGTCGCACATTTCCATCAACGTGTGCCGACCCCCGGTGCGACCGAGGCCGCTCTGCGTCCCGGCGGCGCCGCCGGCAGGGATGTGCGGCTCCCAATAGCAGCTCATCTCGTTGATGTTGACGATACCGACCTTCAGGCTTTCAGCAAAGGCAAAGGCGTTCTTGATGGTGCTGGTGAAGACCGCGGCCGACAGGCCGTAGGGGCTGGACGCGGCAAGTTCCATCGCCTCCTCGTCGGTCTCGAAGCTCAACACGGGTGCGATCGGCCCGAAGGATTCCTCGACATTGAGCAGGCTTTCCCTGGTCAGTGCTGTGACGATCGACGGCTCGAAATAGAGATTGGTTGCAAAACCCGCTGCCACATTGCCGCCGGTGACGATCTCGGCGCCACGCGCGCGGGCGTCCGCGATGTGGCTGAGCACTTTGTCGACGGCCACCGCATTGTTGATCGGGCCCATCGTCGTCGCGGGATCGAAAGGGTCGCCCATTTTCACCTTCGCGGCCGCTTTCACGAGACCTTCGATGAAACGGTCATGGACGGATTTATGCACCAGCACGCGTTCGGTGGCCGTGCAGATCTGCCCGGCATTGGCGAAGCAGCCGGCCCCCACCTGGGCGGCGGCCATGTCGATGTCGGCATCGGCCAGCACGATGGTCGGGCCGTTGCCGCCCATTTCGAGCAGAAGCGGCTTGCCCGCGCCACGCCGGGCGATCGTCGCGCCGGTGGCGGAACTGCCGGTGAAGCCGATGGCATGGGTGCCCGGATGAACGACCGCCTCGTCACCCACCTCCGCACCGTCACCCAGAACGAGATTGATGACGCCGTCCGGCAGGCCCGCCTCGATGAAGCATTCGACAAGTGCCGTGGCAATCAGCGACGTCGTCGGCGCCGGCACCCAGACGACGGTGTTGCCCGTTGCGATGGCCGGTCCGAGATAATAGAGGCAGGGCAGGGCGAGCGGGAAATTCCAGGGCGTGATGATGGCAAAGACGCCCTTCGGCTGCAGGAAGCTGAAGGCGCGCTTGTTGGCATCGGCAAGCGGAAACGCCGCCGTCTCCAGCCACTTCATCTGCTCTGCCGCATTGCGGAAACCGAGAGCTGCCGCCGACGCTTCGGCCTTTGCCTCGCTGTGGAAGGGCTTGCCCTGTTCCAGGCAAAGCAGGCGCGCAAGCTCCTCGGCGCGCCTGTCGATCGCGTCGGCGATGCGCATGCACAGCTGAGCGCGCGCGAAGGTTCCCATCTTGCGCATGGTCTCGCGTGCGTCTTCGGCGGCTTTCACCGCGCGACCGACATCGGCGCGGGTGGAAAGGGAGAGATAGCCGAGATGCTCGCCCGTCGAAGGACTGTCGATTTTCAGGAATTTGCCCGAGCTGCCGGCAATCCACTCGCCGCCGATGCGGTTGATGCCGATTCGGGCGGCTGCTTCGGGCTCCGAGACGATCGCCATGCCGCGCAGGTTGGGGCCTTCGAGAGAAGATTTGAAATGGACTGTCATCATGCGTTCCTTTGGCCGAATTCGGATTGGATGTTCAAAATGGCGGCGCGGCTGCGTTCCACGGCTGCGATGAAAAGTCTGCTGCCGGCCTCCGCGCTCGCCTGCGATGGCGTGCCGATGACGCCGTTGTCGCGGATGGCTTCGAAACGGCGCCAGACGGTGACGGCCGGGGCGGCGTAGAGGTGAGGATCCGGCCAGGATGGCGGGGTGCCGCCTGGCGGGATGAGATCGCGGCGAACGCTGTCGCCAAGCACATGCATCATCAACGACGTTTCAAGCGCGCAAGCGTGACCGGTGCCCGTGGCGGCATCGGGCAGGGCCTCCGCCGCTATGTCGGCGATGAGATCGAAATATGAGAAACCCGCGGTGACGATGCCACGCTGGCCAAGGGTGGTGATCGCCACTTGGATCGCGGCGCGGTTTCCACCATGACCGTTCAGCATGACCGGCAGGAAGCCGTCTTCGGCAAGGCAGGTGCAGAGATCGACCAGAATGGCGATGAAGGTCTGCGGGCTGAGGCTCATCGTGCCGGAGAAGGAACGATGATGCTCGGACGAGCCATAGGCGAAAGGTTCGGCGACACGGATGGAGGCCTGTCCTTCCGCCGCGGCGAGCGCAACCGCTTCCGCAAGCCAGCAATCGACGCCGAGCGGCAGATGCGGGCCATGTTGCTCGACAGCGCCGAGCGGCAGAATGACGACGGGTTTATGCACGCCGGCTGTCGCGTGTCTTTCCGTATCCGGCGAGGTCATCAGCGCAAAGCTGGACCCAGGCGGGATCGGCAAGGCCGGAGCTGGCTCGCTCATCGTGCTGCCTCGACAAGCCGGGCCTTGGCGTAGGTCATGCCGGAATCGGCGAGCAGCGCGACCATGATGATTGCCCCCTTGTAGAGTTCGAGGCTGGAGGGATCCGTGCCGAACACCCGAAGCGCGGTCGTCAGCAGGCTGACGATCAGGGCGCCGACGACCGCGCCCCACACCGTTCCCCGTGCGCCGAAAATACTGGTGCCGCCAAGCACGGCAGCGGCGATCGCGTCCAGAAGCAGCGAGGTACCGCCGATATTGGGCGTCACGACAGGCACCCGGCTGATCATGATCACAGCCGTCAGGAAGACGAAGATACTGGAGGCGCAATAGACGAGGATCGTGTGTTTCGTCACCGGGATACCGGCAAGTTCCGCGGCCCCGGCATCCGACCCGAGCGCATAGGTACGCAGCCCGAAACGGCTGTGCCGCATCAGGATTGCTGCTACGGCGACGATCAGCAGCGTTGCGAAGATGACATTGGGAATGCCGAAGCTCCGCTCGATGCCGACCGCGCGAAGCGTCGGATCCTTCAGCATCAGGACGCCTTTGGAGGCAACGGCAAGCGTTGCGCCCTGCAGCGCGACCATTGTGGCCAGTGTCGTCACGAAGGGCGGTATCTTCAACAGTGCGATAACGGCGCCGTTCGCGAGGCCGATCACCACCATCACGGCAAAGCCGACGAGCAAGGCAAGCGGCAGGCTGGCGCCGCCGTCGATCAGGCTGGCGACGAAGACGGCACAGAAGGCGACGCCGACGCCGGCGGACAGGTCGATGCCTGCCGTCAACAGAACGATCAGCGCGCCAAGCGCCAGGATAGCGATCGGGGTCGCCTGAGCGACGATGTTGATGAGGCTGGCGGTTGAAACGATGCGGGCGTCGATGAGCGCGAAGATCGCCAGCAGGATGACCAGCAGGATCAACGGCGAGAGATCGAGAAAGCGCCTGCACCAGATGTTCTGTTGGCGGGTCATGAGGATTCTCTCATTAGATGTGCCAGGCTTCGACCGGTTCGCGCAGGCCTGATTTGACGCTGCGCAGGATTGCATCGTTGACGGCGACGGCGCGCAGGGCGTCGTCGAGCGGCATCACGAAAGCGGTGTCGTCGCGAACCGCCGAAATGAAATGGTGGACCTCCTCGAAGAGATCCCCGGTGATACGGCCATTGACGGTTGGCCAGTGCAGGGCGTCGGGTTGCGACCACTGTCCACGCGACAGGATGCGTAGACCGTGGTCGCGCACGTCGAGGTCGATCATGCCTTCGGTGCCGATAATTTCCGTGCGTGCCCAGATGCCGGTCGGAACGGTCGGTGGCAGCGTCCAGCCGAAGTAGAGCTGTCCGCTCATTCCGTTCGACAGCTCGACGGTGGAGAAGATCGCGTCTTCGGATCGAACCCCGAGCGAAGGCATGAGCTTGGCGACCGGGCGGGAGTAGACGGCGATGATGTCCGAACCCGAGATCCATTGCAGCGCATCCACGTCATGCACGCCGAGGTAAAAGCAGACGCTCGAGTTTCCGTTCATGCGAAGACCGACTTCGCGATTGGTGAAACGGCCGCTGCTGCCGTGGATCGGCTCGCCGATCCGCCCGGATTTCACCGCTGCCGCGGCCTCGCAATAGCGCGGGTCGAACCGCAGGATGTGGCCGACCAACAGACGCGCGCCGTTTCTCTCCGCTGCTTTCGCAATCGCCTTGGCAGCGGATAGATCATGAGCCATCGGTTTTTCGAGCAGCACCGGCTTGCCGGCATCGAGCAGCGTGCGGCAGACGTCTTCATGCAGCGTGTCGGGTGCCGCCACGATGTAGGCGTCGGCGGCATTGGCAGTCAGCGCGGCTGCGGCATCGGTAAAATGCCGGACGCCGAAATCGGACGCGGCCTGGCTTCCCGAGGCAGCGTTCGGATCAACGAATGCCGACAGTTCCGCGACAGGGCTGGCGGCAACCACCTGCGCATGCAGGAGGCCCATGTAGCCGGCACCGACGATGGCGATCTTCAACTTGCTCAAAGAGTTTCTCCTTACAGGCATGGTGCAAGGTTGGATGCTGGCCGGGGTGCGCAGGCTGGTGGTGTGATCGTGCGATCACCGAAGGCCAGCGTCATCACGTCTTCTTCCGTTGCCCCACGCGCCAGCGTGCCGACAGAGTGGCCTTCGCGCATGACGACGATGCGGTCGGCCACGCCGAGGACCTCGGGCAACTCGCTCGACACCATGAGGATCGCCGCGCCTTCGGCCTTCAATCTTGCGATCAGGTGATGGAGTTCGGACTTTGCGCCGACGTCGACGCCGCGTGTCGGCTCGTCGAGCAGGATGATCTTCGGCTTGGTGGCAAGCCATTTGCCGATGACGACCTTCTGTTGATTGCCGCCCGAAAGCTCGATGGTCATCTTGTCGGGCTGGGCCGGCCGCACGCCAAGTGAGCCGATGAGATCGCGCGCGAGAGCCAGGATGCGGCGAGGTCT
The DNA here is from genome assembly GCF_003997935.1 of Mesorhizobium sp. M7A.F.Ca.US.006.01.1.1. Classification (GTDB taxonomy): domain Bacteria; phylum Pseudomonadota; class Alphaproteobacteria; order Rhizobiales; family Rhizobiaceae; genus Mesorhizobium. The sequence goes on along the minus strand of NZ_RZQL01000002.1, from coordinate 50,001 downwards.
CAGCAGGCCGAAGTGACTGTTGTCGCGAATCCAGGCGAGGGACAGGTTATCCCTGATCGACATCGTGCCGACGAAGCCTTCCAGGTGCCGATCTTCCGGTATGTAGACGATGCCGGCGCGATTGGCGGCCTTGGTGTCGCCGCCGGTCTGCTGCCCGCCGAAAATTCTGAGCGTGCCGCCATGCATGGGTTCGAGGCCGGCAATCAACCTGAGCACTTCGGAGCGGCCGCTGCCCATCAGGCCGGCGAGCGCGACGATTTCGCCCCTGCACACGCTGAGCGTGGCCGACTTCAAGAGTTTGCCATCGGAGATGTTGCTGATCTCGATCGCGGTTTCGCCGACTTGCGCTTCGAGATAGGGGAAGATGTCGCCGACATCGCGCCCGACCATCATGGAGACGATCTCGGCCTCGTTGGTCTGGCGGGTCTGGCGCTCGCCGATGAAGCGTCCGTCACGCAGAACGACGACGCGGTCGCACTGGCTGAAGATCTCTTCCATCTTGTGCGAGATGTAGAGGATGCCGGCGCCGCGAGCTCTCAGCCTGTCGATCAGGTCGTAGAGCTGGTCGCGCTCGCGGTTGGAGAGCGCGCTGGTCGGCTCGTCCATGATGAAGAACCAGGCATCGGACAGAACGGCACGGGCAATTTCCACCATCTGCCGGTGCCCGACGGAAAGCGTTCGCAGCTCAGCGCCAATGTCGATATCGAGCGACAGCTCGTCCATGATGGTTTTCGCATCACGCCGCATCCGGGCCCGGTCGAGAAATCCCAGGCGGGTGTGCGGTTCGCGGCCGATGAAGAGATTCTCCGCCACCGTCAGGTCCGGCGAAAGGCTGAAATGCTGATGGATGACGCTGATGCCCTTGGCGTCGCTGGGGGAGTGGAACTGGACTGCGTTGCCGTCGATGACGATCTCACCCTCGTCCGGGCGATGCAGACCGGAAATGCACTTCACCAGCGTCGATTTCCCGGCCCCGTTCTCGCCGGCAAGTCCCACCACCTCGCCGGCCGAGACGGCAAAGCTGACACCGTCGAGCGCCTTGACGCCCGGAAAAGACTTGCCAAGCCCGCGCAAGGCGATTCTGTGTTTGCCGACCGATGTTGCGGCGGTGCTGCGGGGCGACGGGCTGGACTTGCGGCCGCCGGCCTTGAACAGGGCGGCGACACTCTCCGGCTGGCTGGTGAGAACGGCCACCAGAATGAGGCTCGCGGTCACGAAATAGATCAGGATCTGCGGCACCTGCAGGAAGGACAGGCCGGTGTTGATGACGCCCAGCAGCAGCGCCCCGATCGCCGTTCCCCAGATCGAGCCCTGGCCGCCGGACAGTTTCGTGCCGCCGATGATCGCGGCTGTAATGGCTGTAAATTCAAGGCCGGTGCCGGCAAGCGGCTGTGCCGAACCAAGGCGGCCGATGGTGAGGATCGCGCCGAGCCCGGCTGTCGCACCGGCAATCAGGTAGACGGAGATGCGCACGAGGTCGACCGGAACCAGAGAGGCCCGCGCTGCTCCCGCATTGCCGCCGATCGCATAGATCCAGCGCCCGTACACCGTGCGATTGAGCACGAACCACCAGAGGCCCAAGCAGATGGCGGCGATGATGACGGAGACCGGCAGCAGGCCGATCGTCTCGCGTCCCGCGAAAAGCAGGACCGGATCGGCGACCGCGATGCTGGATGCGCCGGAGAGACTGAGCGCCAGGCCGCGCGCAAACGCCATGGTGGCGAGCGTTGCGATGAAGGGGGAGATGCCGGCAAAGCCGATCAGCGTTCCATTGAGCAGACCGATCGCGGCACCGCCACCGATCGCGGCGAGAAGGCTCAAGCTCGCCGAGCCGGTTGCCGTATAGGCAAGGCCCGCGGCGATGCCGGAACAGGCGAGGTTGCTGCCGACGGAAATATCGATGCCGCGCGCGATGATCACGGCCGTCATGGCAAAAGAGATGAGGGCGATGACCGCACTCTGCTGCGCGATGCTGACAAGATTGCCGGTCGACAGAAAACGCGGATCGATCCAGCCGAAGACGGCGATGGCGACCAGCAGCACCGCGATGAGAACCGGTTCGTTGCGCCGCAGTAGCGGAGAGGTCCAGGACTGGAACATGGGTCGGTCCTCTTATCGAGCATCATGCGCGGTCACCACGGAAGCGGCGACGGCGATCGTCAGGAAAAGGGGACGCCGGATGACATGTCATCCGGCGCTTGAGCCGCTTTAGGCTGTTACTTTGCCAGGGTCATGGCGGTCGCCGGAACCTTGGGACCGAGTTGTTCGGTATAGTTCTTGGCTTCCACCGCCTCCTTGTCGGTGTTGATGTATTCGAAGGTGAGGCCATCCGCCTTGAGCTTCGCCGCCGTCGCATCCGAGGTCACGAAATAGGTCGGCATGTAGAGATCCTGCGGCAGCTTTTCGCCGTTGGCCAGGCGAGCGGCAACAGCGATGTTCCAGTAGCCGACACGATAGGCACCGGTCAGCACGTCCATCACCATCTTGCCGTCGTCGATCAGCGGCTTCATCTCGGCATCGCCGTCATAGCCACCATACAGCAGCTGGGTTCCCATCGAACTGGCAACGGAATCGGCTGCCAGGCAAAGGCTGTCGGAGATGCAGCCGATGGCCTTCAGGTCCGGATAGGTGGTGAGCCATGTCTGGGCGGCATTGGTTGCCTTGGCTGCGTCCCAGCCGGTCGGCTCGATGCCGACGACCTTGATGTCCGGAAATTCCTTTTTCAGGGTTTCGACAAAGCCTTTTTCGCGCGTGTCGGACACGAAGTTGCCACGCGAACCGACAAGCAGGGCGACTTCGCCCTTGCCGCCAAGCGACTTGCCGAGCGCGCGGGCAACCATCGACATGTTGTCGTAGTCCGGATAGAGCGTCGAATAGTTCGAGCCGGCCTCGACCTTGTTGCCCATGGTGATCACCGGAATGCCGGCGGCGGTGGCTTTCTGGATGACCGGAATGACCGCGTTCTTGTCGATCGGATCGATCAGAATCGCGCTGACGCCCTGATTGATGAAATTCTCGATGATGCTGACCTGTTTTTCCAGGCTGCCCTCGGCGCTCTGCCAGGTGGATTTCACCCCATAGTCGGCGGCAGCCACGTCGCCTGCTTCCTTCATGCGGACGAAGAAGGAGTTCTGCAGGTCGATTGCCGCAAGCCCCAGAACTTTTTCCGCGGCAAGCGAGGGCGTTGCGATGGCGAGTGCAAGCAGGGCAATGGATGCTTTCAGGGAAATGCGCATGTTTCAGTTCTCCTCTTGTTGCGACAGGACGATTCTTCGCCTCTTTTTCATGTTCCGCACGACGACCGTCCCAGCGACAGGCATTCCGGCGGTATTCCGCGGCACTCGTGCCGTATCCATGTCGGGCCGCGTCCTGCGTGGACCGGCCTTTCTCAACCTCAGCCGTTCAGGCCTTCGACACCGGCGCCGCAGACAAGCCCGGCGATGCGGGCGCCGCGCGGTGGCTTGAAAGCTCCGCTCATCAACGCGGCCAGCGATGCCGCGCCGCTGAGGTCGGCGGCGATGCCGAATTCGAACCAGAGCAATTCAGCGGCCTTCTGCATGTCCGCATCCTCGACGAGGACGATGTCGTCGACGTGCTTGGCGACGATCTCGTAGATGCTTTCGTCCGTGCGGCCGCAGGCCATGGTCGCCACCTTCGTCGTTATCTCGGGCAAGCGAACGACACGGCTGGCAGCCAGGGAGGCGTGAAGGGTCGGTGAACCGGTCGGCTCGACACCAATGATCCTGGCGTCGGGTTTGACGTGCTTCAGGACTTCGGACATGCCGCTGATGAGGCCGCCACCGCCGATCGCCACGATGTAGATGTCCGCATCGGGAATCTGGTCGGCCATCTCCAGCGCCACGGTTCCCTGGCCGGACACGATCTGCGCATCGGCGAAGGGATGCATGTAGAAGGCGCCGTTCGCCTTTGCCTCGGCCAATGCCGCCTCATGCGCTTCATCCCAGACATTGCCTGCGAAGCGAACGACAGCGCCCCATTTGCGCAGCTTTTCCGCCTTCAGCGGGCTTGCATTGTTCGGCAGGTAGATGGTGGCGGGAACGCCGGCCTGGGCAGCCACATAGGCGGTGGCCAGGCCATGATTGCCGCCGGATGCGGCGACCAGTCCATTTTCGATCCGGCTCGGCTCGAGCGTCTTCACCCGGTTCGTGGCGCCCCGGATCTTGAAGGAACCGCTCACCTGGAGGCATTCGAGTTTCAAATAGACATCATTTTGAAGGTTTGCGCCCGTGGCATGGTCGAGCTTGACGACCGGGGTGCGCCGTATGAAGGGGGCAATGCGCCGGGCAGCCGCCATGATATCCTCATGGCCCATCGGTCAGTGCCTCCGGATATTCGTTGGCAAGCACGAAGCAGCAATTCCCCGGACGCACGCGGCCGGGCTGACGCTTGGCGAAAACGATGCCGTCGATGGGGTGAAGGAGATCGATGGGCGCGCGTGACGGCGTATGGAGGAAGTGAATGCGTCCGGCAAGGTCGCCCTTGCTGACGGCACTGCCGAGCGGGCTCAAAGGCTCGAAGACGCCGTCCTCCTCGGAAAGGAGATAGCCTTCGCTTCCAGGCACCTTGAGCACGCGTGCGTTGGCGCCAGGGGCAATGTCAGGCGCGCCCTTCAGGACGCCTGCATGTTTCAGCACATTGCGGATGCCCCTGCGGCAGATGGCCAGCGCATCCTGACTGACAAGGCCGCCGCCGGCCATCTCACTGCCGATGACGATCAGCCCCTGGTGGTTGGCGGACGCGGTCGAGGTCCGGGTTTCACCGAGATTGTCGACCATGACAACGGTCGGTGCCCCGAAGGCGAGCGTCGCCTTGATGTTCTTGCGATGCCCCTGCGCGGTCGGGGAGGGCTCGATGATCGCGCTCGGCAGGATCATCAGGGACGAACCGCCGGAGTGGAGATCCAGGAAGTAGTCGGCCTTCGGAAACAGGATGTCATGCACAAAGGCCGCGATCTGGCTTGTCAGCGTGCCGTTGAAATCGCCCGGAAAACTGCGGTTGAAATTCAACCCGTCGACCGGGGAGGTGCGGGTGCCGGCCTCGACAGCCCGAATGTTGATGGCCGGGATCGCGATGATGCGTCCGGCAATATCCTGTGGATCGATCTCGCGCAGAAGCTCGCCGAGCGCGATCGGCCCCTCATATTCGTCGCCGTGGTTGCCGCCCTCGATCAGGACCGTCGGACCGTCGCCGTTCTTGATGACGGCGAGCGGAACGCGGACCGTGCCCCAAGCATCGTCGTGCGGCGATTGGGGCACATGGAAGAAGCCCATCTGCTTGCCCTCGCGATCGAAATCGACGGACGTGTAAACACTGTTGTTCCGGGGCGTGATGGTCGCGCGCACAGTGTTTGCAGGTCTCTGGACGGTCATCGGGTCGGCCTCGAAATTCATTGTCCCGCCATCATGTCAGTTTTATATATGGTGTCAAGTTTGGATATAAAACCAATGGCAATTCCGATTTCTTCTCTCTATCGTGCGTGGACCACCGGGGATTCTTCGAATGGCAGATGACGCAAAAGAGAGTAGCAAACCGACCTATTCGGCCCCGGCGCTGACCAAGGGTCTGGATGTCCTGGAGCTGCTGGCGGAGGCGCGGGCGCCCTTGACGATGAAGGAGATCGCGGAAGGCCTTGGGCGTTCGAAGAATGAGATATTCCGGATGCTGATCGCGCTGCAGGAGCGTCAATATATCGAGCGCAACGCCGAGACCGACGCCTATTCGTTGACCGACAAGCTTTTCAAGCTGGGGCTGCACACGCCGAGCGCTCAGGATCTCATGTCCGCCGCCATGCCCGAACTGACGCGGATTGCCGGGGACTCAAATCAGTCGCCGCACCTGGTCGTCTTCAATCATGGCTTGACCGTCGTGACCGCGGCCGTTCCCGGCGGCGAGGACATGGCGTTCACGCTGCGCCTCGGCTACGGCCGCCTGGCTACCGACGCGACCTCCGGCCATGTGATACTTGCCTTCCAACCGCCAAAGGTCGCGGCGCGGATGATCGATGAAAGTGAGGCGCACTCCCCGGCGCCGCTGGATCGTGACGCGCTGGAAAAGCAGCTTCGGATCATCCGCGCGGACGGCTACTGGATGCGCGAAAGCCGCGACTTCGTCGGCATCACCGATATCTGCTGTCCGGTCATCGGACCGGACGGCAGCGCCGTCGCCTCCATTATCGTCGCCTATATCAATCGCCATACGCGTGAAAGCCGCCATGCCTTTACTCTGGAGGTCCTGCGTGCTGCCTGCGATCGCATCTCCATGAAGCTGTCACCGCGGGTTCGCTAAGGGATCTTAGTGCGCTGAGGGCGCGGACGAAGCATCGTCCCACGGGCCGTTTGCACCGGCTTGATGATACCAGTATAGGTCCAGTCAGGAATGTTTTGATCCTGGGTGCTTCTCGCGCGGGAGGAAAGCCAATGACAACCGTGAACCTGATCGGGCTTGTCAGTCGGGAAATGGAAGCGGCAGCGTCCGATGTGCCGCTTTACAGACGGTTGAAATCGGCGATCGAGGCAGCGATCCGCTCCAATGCATTGAAAGCCGGCGCGGTTCTGCCGGGCGAGCGGGTTTTGGCGGAAGCCCTGTCGATCTCGCGTGTCACCGTGAGAAAAGCTCTGGCGTTGCTCGAAGAGGAAGGGCAGCTCAATCGCCGGCATGGTTCCAAAACCGAGATCGGGTCGCGGGTCGAAAAATCGCTTTCGACGCTGACGAGCTTTTCGGAGGATATCCTGGCGCGCGGCCTGAACCCCGGATGTCTATGGCTTTCCAAGCAGATAATCCGTCCATCCCCAGCCGAAATGATGGCCTTGGGTATTGCGGGCAATACCAATGTGGTTCGCATGCGTCGTGTGCGGACGGCCGATGGCGCGCCAATCGCCGTCGAGGTCTCGGCCGTGCCGGTTCGCTTCCTTCCTTCGCCCGAGATGGTTCAGGATTCCCTTTATGAAGCGCTTGATGCACGCGGCTTCCTGCCTCAGAGGGCAATCCAGCGCATGCGCTCGCGCGGCGCATCGCTGGAGGATGCAAAGCACCTTCATTGCGAGGCGGGCGCACCATTGCTGATGACCGAGCGCCGCTGCTTTCTCGCCGACGGACAGATCGTCGAATACTGCGAGACACGATACAAGGGCGACGTCTACGATTTTGTCTTCGAGCTGCAAAGGTAATACCAGTTATGAACTGGTTGTAATCTGGTATTTTCCATCTATCGTGATGGCGACAGGGGAGTGCCGACGTGCAGCGACAAGACATTGCCAACAGTCTCATCGTGTCCTGCCAGCCGGTTCCCGGCGGCCCGATGGACAGTGCGCAATTCGTGACCGGCTTTGCTAGGGCCGCTGTTGAAGCCGGAGCCAAGGCCCTGCGCATCGAATCCGTGTCCTATGTCGCGGCCGCCCGCCTGGCCGTCCGCGTGCCAATCATCGGTATCGTCAAGCGCGATCTCACCGACAGCCCCGTGCGCATCACACCCTATCTGGCCGATGTCGAAGCCCTGGCCGAGGCGGGCGCCGATATCATCGCTTTCGACGCGACGGACCGCGTCCGTCCCGTTCCTGTCGATGCGCTTGTGAAAGCCGTCAAGGCCAGGAACAAGCTGACCATGGCCGATTGCTCTTGCCTTGACGATGCGCGCCGGGCTCTTGCCGCGGGTGTCGATTTCGTCGGCACGACGCTTTCCGGCTATGTCGGCGGGCCGGAGCCGGAGGATCCGGACATCGCCCTCATCGCTCAAATGCGAACCCTGACCCCCTACGTCATCGCCGAAGGGCGTATCCGATCGCCGGATCAGGCGGCTGCCGCTGCACGCGCCGGCGCCTGTGCCGTGGTTGTCGGCTCGGCGATCACTCGTACCGAGCACGTCACCTCGTGGTTCCACCAGGCGATTTCCGAGGCCTATGCGGCAAGAGGCGCGCAAACCGTGCTCGGCATCGACATCGGGGGAACCAAGACCATGGCCGCGCTGGTCAGCGGCGGCAAGGTGATCGAGGACATGATCGTGCCGACCGCGCGAGAGGCTGGACCCGACGCCTGGCTGGCATCTCTTGTGCAAAGCACGTCGGCCTGGTCGAGCCGCTTCAGTCGTATCGGCATTGCGGTGACCGGATTGGTAGAGGATGGGCGCTGGTCGGCGTTGAATCCGGCGACGCTTGGCATTCCCGATGACTATCCGCTGGTCGAAAGGGCATCCGCTGTTTTCGGCAAACCGGCCTGTGCGCTCAACGATGCCCAGGCAGCTGCCTGGGGCGAATACAAATTCGGCGCCGGGCAAGGTCGCGACATCGTCTTTTTGACCATCTCGACCGGAATTGGCGGCGGCATCGTTTGCAACGGCCGATTGCTGTCCGGTCTTGCCGGTCACTTCGGTCTGATCCGTGGTCTGTCTGAAGACCGAGCTCCGCTCGAAGACGGCACCTCCGGCCGCTGGATCGCTACGCAAGCCCTCAAGGCCGGCTTCAAGGCCGATGCCGCCGATGTGTTCGGGCGTGCGATGAAGGGCGAGGCCTGGGCCGGCGCCATCGTCTCGCAGAGCGCCTCGCGGGTCGCGACGCTGTGCCGGGACATTCAGATGATGTTCGATCCGAAATCGATCGTCATCGGCGGCAGTATCGGTCTTGCCGAGGGTTATCTCGACCGGGTGCGCGCGCATCTGAGCGACGTTCCACCGCGCCTTTCCCCCGATCTCGTACCGGCAAAGCTCGCAGGCCACGCCGGCGTCATCGGTGTTGCCGATCTTGCCGAATGGGCAAGGTAACGGCGCCCCCGGTCATGCCATGCAAAAATCATCAAAAAAGAAGGGAACGATCATGAAATTGAGCAGGACGTCTTTTGCGCTTATGGCCACCCTCCTTGCGGGGACGGCTTTGCCGACCTTTGCCAACGCAACCGTGACCGTGCTCGGCTGGCCTGGCGGCTCCGAGGAAACCGCACTGCGGGCAACCGTGGAAACCTACAACAAGCAGGCAAGCGATGCCGACAAGGTGGAGCTGCTGTTCTTCAACCGCGAAGGCTTTTACGACAAGCTGCAGGCCGACATGGCGGCCGGATCCAGTGCCTTCGACGTGAACCTCGTCGCCACCTACTCGCTCGGTCGCTACGCGCCCTATATGGAGCCGGTCGATCTTGGCGCGGACGCGGTCAAGGTTTTCGGCGAATCCGTTCTCAAGACGATGCAGTTCGACGGCAAGCAATACGGCGTGCCGACAGACCTTTCGTTGCACTTCATGTACTACCGCAAGGATCTCGTCGACGCGTTGATCAGGGATGACGCCGCCAAGAAGACCTATGGTGAAATCGCCCAGAAATATCTCGGCAAGCCGCTGCAGCCGAAAGATCCGGACAGCTGGACCTGGGACGACTGGGCGGCCACCGCCCTCTATTTCACCAAGCAGGTGAACCCCGACAGCCCGGTGCGCTACGGCACGGTCCTGCAGATGAAGAACCTGCTGTTCAACATGATGGTCTTCCAGTCCCTGCCGCGCTCCTACGGCGGCGACTGGATGGACAAGGATGGCAATGTCACGGTGGATTCCGATGCCTACAAGACCGGCCTCGAACTCTACAAGAAGCTGTATGATGCCGGTTCTTCGCCCAAGGATTCGCTGAGCTACGAATATGCGGAAACCAACGCGGCCTTCGCATCCGGCCAGGCCGCGACGGCGCTGCAGTGGAATGCCGCGGCGGCGGATCTGACCAGCACCGAAAAATCCCCGGCCGTCGCCGAGGTGACCGGGATCGTCGCGCCACCGGCAGGTCCCGACGGACGCGCTGATCATATCCACGGCCTTGGCTTGGGCCTCAACAAGAACGCCAAGAACAAGGAAGGTGCCGTCAAATTCCTGAAGTGGCTCGCCACCGAGGATGCGGCCTTGCTCTATGCGCGCAGCGGCGGTTCGCCGGCATTGTCTTCCGATGTCGTGGCCAAGGTTGCGAAGGAACGTCCCGACCTCGTCAAGCTCGGCGAATACGCCAGCAAGTACGGCTATGTCATGACCGGAGCGACGTCCGCGAGTGCGCTCCCGGTCTATGAGCTGCAGGCAAAGGAGTTCACCGGCTACTGGTCCGGCCAGCAGAGCCTCGAGGATGCGCTCGCCCACACCAAGGCGGGCATGCAGGACCTTCTCAAGAAATGATCATTGGCCGGACGCCGGGTCGAGGCTCGGTGTCCGGCGCGTTTGGCGGATCGACATGGCCCTTGTGACACGTGCCGAAGGCAGGATGTATCTGACGCCGCTGGTCGGCTTCCTGTTGCTGTTTCTCGGCTTTCCGGCGATCGTCAATCTGATCTACTCCGTTTCGACCGTCACATTCGAGACGCTGCGCAGTCCGGTGTTGAGTGGTTTCGCCAACTATGTCGCGGTGTTGAACGACCGCGAATTCTGGAGTTCGGCCTGGTTCTCTCTGCGCTTCGGTATTCTTACCGCATCGGCGGAATGTCTGGTCGGTCTTTTCCTTGCCATCTTCCTGGCGCCGCTTCTGAGCAGGCGACCAGTCCTGATGGCACCGTTGATGCTGCCGCTGATGGTCGCCCCGGCCATGGTCGGTCTCATGTACCGGCTGGTGCTGCATGAATTCGCGGGCCCCGTCCCCTACTATCTCTTCGAATGGTTCGGCGACAGCCCGGCCTTCCTCGACATCAACAATGCCTTCCGCACGCTTGTCGTCGTGGAAACGCTGCAATGGACGCCTTTCGCCTTCCTGCTCTTCTACATGGCCTATTCGGCCATACCGCTCGACGTGCGCGAAGCCTCCTCGCTCGATGGCGCATCACCGTTCGAGATCGTTCGGTGGATCGACCTGCCATTGATGAAGCCGACGCTGGTCATCGCGTTTTTCATCCGTTTCATCGACGGTTTCCGGGTGTTCGACAATGTCTACGCACTGACCGGCAGTGGCGCTGGCGGTTCAACGACGTCCTTGTCGATCTACATCTACCAGGCCTTCTTCAAGGAAGGGGCTATCGGCAAGGCGGTCGCCGCTTCGGTTGTCCTGTTCCTGGCGTCGTTCATCGTTCTCCAAGGCCTTAATCGGCTTGCCGGCCGCAGGAAGCTTTGACGATGGTCAGGGCACTGCGCTGGATCGTTTTTGCCATCGCCGTGCTGGCGATGAATTTCCCCATTATCGTGACGCTGATCACATCGCTCAAAAGCCAGCGCGAGCTTTCGACGAACCCCGGTTTGTGGATCAGCCAGCCGACGCTCGACAACTATCTGGAGGTCCTGACGCAGACCAGCCGCTTCAACATCTATGCCTATCTGCTGAACAGCACCGTGGCGGCGCTGATTGGAACCGGCCTTGCGATCGTGCTCGCGTTCCCGGCTGCCTATGCGATCGCGCGCAGCGAGGCGGGAAAGCGCTTGGTCCTGCCGATCGTCATCAATCTTCGCGCCGTGCCGCTGATCATCTTCGCGATCCCGCTTTACATGATGTACCAGTGGCTGGGCCTGCTCGATACGCGGATCGGGCTCGGGCTCATCCTGACCATCGTCAACGCGCCGCTTGCGCTCGTCATCTTGGTGAACGCGATTTCAGATGTACCGGTCGAACTCGACGAGGCGGCGAAAGTCGATGGCGCAAGTTCCTTGCAGGTGATGATGATGATCGTCCGGCCGGTGATCCGACCAGCGCTGGTCACAACCTTCATCTTCGGCTTCATCACCGCCTGGAACGAATTCCTCTTCGGCCTCATGCTGACAACCAGCCGTGCCGTGCCGATGACGGTCGGCGCGTCGTTCTTCTTCGCCGCGAGCGGCGGTGGCGTAAAATGGGGAACCGCTTCCGCCGTCATGATGCTGGGCGCCTTGCCGCCGGCCTTGCTGGGGATTGTGATGTATAGGCAGATATCGGGATCCATGACCGCTGGAGCGGTCAAAGGCTAAAGCAATGTTCCGGGGACGAGCGGGATCGCCGAGGAGCGCGAGGCGCTGCTCGCGCAAGCCGAGCAGGGCACCGCCGGCGCTGACATGGTCATCGCGTTCGTCAACGTCGAGAGCGGTTATGACGGCGAAGGCTCCGACCGACGGACGCTCGATCTGGCGCCCGGCCAACCGACGGAAGGCCGCCATACGCTTTTCCCGGAGTTGCCCCGCAGATATCGGGTCCATGATCGCTGGCGCGGTCTAAGGCTGGAGTCTGGGAATAGATCCGCGGTGCTCCCAGGCCGAGCGAGGAAGAAATGGCGCAGCTTGCTGATGGCGAGATCGCGATGGCGCAAACGCAACGCGGTCTGGTTAGGTCCAGCCTAAGCCGAACGACTGAAAATCATAATTTGTGCAGCGCACCCAACGTGCTTTGCTCCGCTATCGGCTGAAAGAAAACAAGAAAAGAACGTCAGGCGACAGGCTTCGGCGATGCATCCGGAGCGGGTTTCGTTCGGGCCGGGATAACGCCCGACTTCAGAAAAACAGGGGAACGTGATGACGACAATAATCTCGAAGTTTCGCCGGGCCGCGCTTGTGGCCGGCATTGCGCTCAGCGCCATATCGGTGAGCCTCCACGCCGAAGCTGGCAGCTTGAAACTGGGCATGACGACCTGGGTCGGATACGGGCCGCTCTTCCTTGCCCGTGACATGGGCTACTTCAAGGAAGGTGGACTCGATGTCTCGCTCGAAATCATCGAGGAAGCATCACTGTATATGGCGGCTGTTGCCGCCGGCGAGCTCGACGGCAGCGCCTCGACCGTCGACGAGATCATGAAGTATCGTTCGAAGGATGTCTGCTTCAAGTCGGTCTATGCGCTGGATGACAGCCATGGCGGCGATGGCGTGCTCGCGCCCAGTGGAGTCAAGACCATCGCCGACCTCAAGGGCATGGACGTTGCGCTGAACGAGGGGTCAGTGTCGCAGTTCTGGTTCAATATCCTGCTCAAGCAGGCCGGTCTCACCCAGGCCGATGTGAAGATCACCAACATGACGGCGGACGATGCCGCCGCCGCCTTCATGGCCGACCGCATTCCCGTCGCCGTCACCTGGGAACCGCATCTGACGCTGGCCAAGAAGGAAAACAAGGGACAGGTGCTGATCGACTCCTCCAAGACGCCCGGCTTGATCGTCGATGTGGTGGCGCTCAACTGCGACTACATCACGAAGAACCCCGGAGATGTCGAGGCGCTGGTGAAGGGCCTCTACAAGGCCAACGAGTTCATCAAGGAGAATCCTGAGAAGGCGTATGAGGTCATGGCCAAAGGCGTCGGCGGCTGGCTGAAGGATCCGAAGGACTTCGCTTCCTCGGCCGCTGGTGTGAACTTCTACGGCAAGCAGCGCAATGCCGAATTCTTCGCCGGTGGCGAGACTGGCGAAGCCGGCAAGCTGATCAAACTAGGCGGCGATATCTGGGGCGGCTTCGGCAAGCTCAAGATGGACGTCAAGTACGACGACCTCGTCGAGACGTCCTTCCTTGGGAAATAGCTTGGCCTTGGAAAGTAGTTTGGCCTTGCAAAGTAACTTGGCCTGCGAAGTAATTTGACCTTGCAAAGTGATTTGGCTGAACCGGAGGCGGACCTCGCGCCTCCGGTCCAAGCGGCCCAAAAGGGTATCCCGTGACACTAGCACCGAACACGAGCTCTCTGGTCAGCAATGGCGTGACCGCGAGAGTGGAAGAAGGTCAGGCCGGTCGATCCGTCCTGAAAGTCATCGCCACACCGTTTCGGGCTGTGCCGCGCGCTCTCTCCATCACGCTCGGCTTCATGGTCTGGATCGCCGTCATCGGCGGCTGGTTCGCGCTGACCTATTCCGGTGCGGTCAAGGAAATGTTCCTCCCTCGCCCCGAATCCGTGTTGTCCACCACCATCAGCATGGCGCTTGACGGGTCGCTGTGGGAGCATGTTTTCGCCAGCGTCCAGGTGGTGTTGATCGGCTTCGTCCTTTCGAGCATCGTTGCGGTGCCGCTCGGATTGACGATGGGCACCTACCGCATCGTCCAGGCCGTTCTCGAACCGTTGGTCAATTTCATCCGCTATCTTCCGGTGACGTCCTTCGTGCCGCTTTTCATCCTGTGGATCGGCATCGGCATCGAGCAGCGCGTTGCCGTCATCGTCTTCGGCGTCTTCTTCCAGCAGCTGGTCATGATCGCCGACAGCGCCCGCGGCGTTCAGCGCGACTTGGTCAACGCAGCCTATACGCTCGGCACGAAACGAGGCGACACGGTCTTCCACATCGTCTTTCCGGCCACGCTTCCGAACGTGCTGGATGTGCTGCGCGTCACCATGGGCTGGGCCTGGACCTATCTCGTCGTGGCCGAACTCGTCGCCGCCCGCAGCGGACTTGGCTACATCTCGCTCAAGGCCATGCGTGGCTTCCAGGTCGACGTGATCTTCATGGCCATCGCCATGATCGGCATCCTTGGTCTTTGCACCGACCAATTGTTCCGGGGCATCCGCCGCCTCGTCGCCCCCTGGGCCAATTGAGGAGTTCGCTGACATGGACGCCCTGACACTCGCTACGAAACCAAAAAACTCCGACATCGGCATCGACAATGTGGTCCTGCGCTACGGCAAGGGCGACGACGCTGTGCTGGCGCTGGACGGCATCTCGTTTCATGTCGTGCCCAACGAGTTCTGCGTGATCGTCGGCCCATCCGGCTGCGGCAAGTCGAGCCTGCTCTATCTCATAGCCGGCCTCGAGGAGCGAACCGGCGGCATGATCTCTGTCGGCGGCAAGCCAGTTACCGAGCCGGGCCCAGATCGCGGCATGGTGTTTCAGGCCTATACGCTGTTTCCCTGGCTAACGGTGGCGCAGAACGTCGAATATGGCCCGAAGCGGAAGGGCATCGCGCCAGCCGAGCGCAGGGCCATTGTCGAGCATTTTCTCCACGAGGTCGGTCTGGCAAAGTTCGCCAACCATTACCCGTCGCAGCTGTCGGGCGGCATGAAGCAGCGCGTGGCGATTGCCCGTGCGCTCGCCAATGATCCGGAAGTGCTGCTGATGGATGAGCCTTTTGGAGCGCTCGACAGCCAAACCCGTCACTCAATGCAGAAGCTTCTGCTGAGGATCTGGGATCATTCCAAGAAGACGGTCCTGTTCGTTACCCATGACATCGACGAGGCGATCCTGCTGGCGGACAGGGTTCTCGTCATGTCCGGCCGGCCCGGTCAGATCAAGAAGGAAATCCGCGTAGGCCTCCCGCGCCCGCGCAGCATGGATCTGGTCATGGAGCCGAACTTCATCGCCATGAAGCGCGAAATCCTCGAGCTCTTGAAGAACGACGAAGACGACGAGCACTGATGCATGTCGCCCAAAAGTGACCTCGGCTTTGGGAAGACATCGGCGGTCTTCGGGGTGGATCACGAAACAGGAATGGCATGAGCATCGCGGAATTCGACTATATCGTCATCGGAGCGGGCTCGGCTGGTTGTGTCCTGGCCAACCGGCTGAGCGCCAATCCTGACAACCGCGTCTGCCTGATCGAGGCCGGCGGCAGCGACGACCGCACCCGGGTGCGCGTGCCGGCCGGCATTCTCTCGCTCTACGGCAATCCGAACTTCGACTACGGCTACAAGGGCGTGCCGCAGCCGCTGCTCGACAACCGCCGCATACCGGTCAACCGGGGTAAGCTTCTCGGCGGGTCGAGTTCGATCAACTCGATGGTCTATATTCGTGGCGCCGCGCAGGACTACGACGAATGGGCAGCGCTTGGCTGCGCCGGGTGGTCCTATGCTGATGTCCTGCCGGTCTTCAAGAAATTGGAGCGGAACTGCCTGTTGCAGAGCCCCGCCTATCATGGATTCGACGGCGAATTGCTGGTCGACAATCCGCGCGATCCCAGCGTCGTATCCAGGCTGTGGGTTGAGGCAGGCAGAGGCGTAGGCCTGCCCGAGAACCGCGACTTCAATGCCGGTGGCCAACTCGGCCTCGGCATCTACAACGTCACCCAGGACAGAGGCGAGCGCTTCTCGGCCTACAGCGCCTTTGTCCGGCCGGTTCTCGGCCGCTCGAATCTGCGGATACTGTCGGGCGTCGAGGTTCTTGATCTGGCGATTGAACGCCGGCGCGTCACCGGCGTCAACATGATCAGGGACGGCGCAACCCAACGGTTAGGATGTCGAGCCGAGGTGGTCCTCAGCGCGGGTGCGATCGGATCGCCGCGCATTCTGCTTGCTTCCGGCGTCGGCCCGGCCGGGGAGCTGAAAGCAGCGGGGATTGAGCCGGTCGCGAACCTGCCGGGCGTCGGCAAGAACTTGCGCGACCATGTCGATGGCATGATCACGGTGCGATCGAACAGCCGCAAGACGCTCGGCGTTTCGCTCGCCAATCTTCCGGCGATGCTGGCGGCGCCGTTCCAGTATTTCGCCCGGCGCAAAGGCATGCTGACGACCAATTATGTCGAAGCCGGCGGCTTTGCCAGGACGAAGTATGCCGGGAGCATACCCGACATTCAGTTCCACTTCGTGCCGGGCTATCGCAGCCATCGCGGTCGGCTCGTCGAATATGGCCACGGCTATGCCGTGCACACCTGTGTGTTGAGACCAGGCAGCGTCGGCGAAATCACACTTCAGCGCGACGGCACCCGCCGCAATATGCTCATAGACCATCGCTTCTTCAGTGACGAACAGGATGCACTGACCCTCGTCGAGGGCATAAAGGTCGCGCGTTCGATCCTTGCTTCGCCGGTTTTCGGCGGCATCCGCGGACCGGAAATCCTGCCTGGCCCCGACGTGAACACCGACGACGAGATTCTCGCCTATCTGCGTGCCGAGGCTCTCACCGTCTATCATCCGGTTGGCACGGCCAGGATGGGCAACGACGCCATGGCGGTGGTTGATCCCGCCGGCCTCAAGGTGCGCGGCTTCGACAATCTGCGCGTCGCTGATGCCTCCGTCATGCCGACATTGATCGGTGGCAACACCAATGCGCCATCCATGATGATCGGCGAAAAGGCGGCTATGGCAATACTGGCGTAACCGTCTGCGCGCGGCCTATTCGGCATTTAGGGACAAGCTAACCACTGCCACATGAAATCGTAATTTTCGCTGTCCGGTCCCTCCACTAAACCAATGATCAGACCTCCGCCGCATCCGCAGAAACTCTCGGGGAGAGCCAGAAAGGGCCGCTGAAATGCCAGTCGAAACAGTAGACACGCTTGTTGTTGGCGGCGGCCAGGCGGGGTTGGCGATGAGCGAGCATCTGAGCAAGTGCGGCGTGCCTCATCTCGTCCTCGAGAGGGACCGTATCGCCGAACGCTGGCGCACCGAAAGATGGGACTCGCTGGTCGCCAATGGTCCCGCCTGGCATGACCGTTTTCCCGGCATGGAATTTCCCAATGCCGGTCCGGATGCCTTTATCGGCAAGGAGAAGGTCGCCGACTATTTTGTCGCTTACGCCGACATGATCGCGGCGCCCATCCGCTGCGGCGTGGAGGTCAGGAATGTGCAAAGGCTTGTCGGCCGTCCCGGCTTCCGGGTCGAAACCTCGGATGGCCAGATCGAAGCCAGGAGCGTGGTTGCCGCCACCGGCGCTTTCCAGCATCCGGTCATCCCGGCCGTCGTTCCCTGGGATGCCGGGCCTATGCAGATCCATTCCAGCGCCTATCGCAATCCCGGCCAACTGCCCGAAGGGGCGGTGCTGGTGGTCGGCTCCGGGTCTTCGGGGGTGCAGATCGCCGACGAACTCCAACGTGCGGGACGGCGCGTCTATCTCTCGGTCGGGCCGCACGACCGGCCGCCGCGGGCCTATCGCGAGCGTGACTTCTGCTGGTGGCTGGGGGTTTTGGGCAAGTGGGACGCGCAGGCGCCGGCGCCCGGCACCGAACATGTCACCATCGCGGTGAGCGGCGCGCGTGGCGGCCAGACGATCGACTTCCGGCGCCTTGCCGCGCGAGGGATGACGCTGGTTGGCCGGACCGAATCCTACAGGCACGGTGTCATGACCTTCGCGCCCGATCTGGCCAAGAATATCGCGTGCGGCGATGCGAATTACATGTCGGTTCTGGACGAGGCAGATGCCTATGTCGCCCGCAACGGCCTCGACCTTCCCCCGGAGCCTGAGGCCCGCAAGATTGGGCCGGACCCGCAATGCATGACCGATCCCATTCTCGCTCTGAACCTGTCTGAAGCCGGGATAGGTTCGATCATCTGGGCGACGGGATTCACCGTTGATTACAACTGGCTGAAGGTCGATGTGTTCGACGAAAAGGGCAAGCCGAAGCATCAGCGCGGTGTGTCGACCGAGCCCGGGATCTATTTTCTTGGCCTGCCTTGGCAATCGCGCAGGGGGTCGAGCTTCATCTGGGGCGTCTGGCACGACGCCCAGCATGTGGCCGACCATATTTCCACGCAGCGCAAGTACCTAGCCTACCATGAGTCCGCAAAGCGCGAGACCAAGGTGGCATAGACACGGCACCTCAAACGGATGTCCCGACCTCGAGCCTGATCCGACGGAGACCAAGATGGCGCATACAAGAATTCGCAAGTTCAACACCAAGGACACCTATCCCGAGCAGAAGCTCGACAATGATCTCTGCCAGGCGGTCGTTACGCGGGGCGGCAGGACCGTCTATCTGCGCGGCCAGTGCCCGCAGGACCTCGACACGGCCAAGAACATCGACAGCCATGATCCAGTCGAGCAGACGCACAAGGTGATGCAGAACATCCGCCAGCTGATCGAGGAGTGCGGCGGCACCATGGAGCACCTGGTCAAGGTGGTGGTCTACATCACCGATGTACGCCATCGCGAGGCGGTCTACCGCACCATGGGCGAGTACATCAAAGGCGTGCATCCCGTTTCGACCGGCCTTGTCGTGCAGGCCCTGGCGCGGCCGGACTGGCTGGTCGAGATCGACGGCACCGCCGTTATCCCGGATTAATAGCGATGACCTTTTCCATAGTAGCGCGGTGCAGCCGGACCGGCATGTTCGGGGTCGCGGTGTCCTCCTCATCGCCTGCTGTCGCGGCGCGCTGCGCCTATGCGCAGGCTGGCGTCGGCGCCATTGCCAGCCAGAACGTCACCGACCCGACGCTTGGGCTGCGAGGCCTCGAATTGCTGGCGCGGGGCGCGTCGGCGGCAGAGGCGATTGCCATATTGAAGCGCACCGGTGCCTATCCCGAATACCGGCAGGTGCTGGCTGTCGACGCCGCTGGATCGACCGCGATCCATTCAGGACCCAGGGCGCTTGGCATCTGGGCGGAGGCGCGTGCGGAAAATGTCGCCTGCGGCGGCAACATGCTGGCCCATGACGGCGTGCCACAGGCCATGGTCGAGGCCTTCCTGGCGTCCGAGGGGCATCTCGCCGACCGCCTCATCGCGACCATGCGCGCCGCGCTGAAAGCCGGCGGAGAAGCCGGTCCTGTCCATTCCGCCGGCATGAAGCTGGTGCGTGAGGTGGCGTGGCCGGTGGCCGACCTGCGCTGCGACTGGACCGACGATTGCCCTATCGAGCAACTGGCGGCGCTGTGGGAACTCTATAAGCCACAGCTCGATGCCTACGTGACCCGCGCCATAAACCCTTCCGATGCGCCGAGCTACGGCGTGCCGGGCGACGAATAGTCAAGACAGGGGTCACCTGCGATGAGCGAACTCAGCCACAAGGACTGGATCGGCAAGGCGTCCGCGATCCGTTTTCGTGACAAGGCGTTCATCGACGGCAAGACGGTCGCGGCGCGTTCGGGCCGGACCTTTGCCAGCGTCAATCCGGCGACCGGTGACGTGCTGGCCGAGGTGGCGTCTTGTGGCGAGGAAGACATCGATCTGGCGGTTGCCGCGGCTAGGCGCAGCTTCAACGCCGGCGTCTGGTCGCGCACCAGCCCGGCGCACCGCAAGGAGGTGTTGCTGCGGCTGGCGCAGTTGCTGCGCGAAAACCTGCATGAACTGGCCCTGCTTGAATCGCTCGACATGGGCAAACTCGTCAGGGATGCAGCCTCGGTCGACGTCCCCGGCTCGGCGGCGATCTTCCAATGGTATGGCGAGGCCATAGACAAGATCTATGGCGAGGTGGCGCCGACCGGCGAAGGCGATCTGGTGCTGGTGCGGCGCGAGCCGCTTGGCGTGGTCGGCGCAGTGGTGCCGTGGAACTTCCCGCTCGACATGGCGACCTGGAAGTGCGCGCCGGCGCTGGCGGCGGGCAATTCGGTGGTGCTGAAACCCGCCGAGCAGTCGCCTCTGTCGGCCCTGCTCCTGGCGGAACTGGCTGTTGAAGCGGGCCTGCCTGCCGGCGTGCTCAATGTCGTGCCCGGCCTTGGCGAAACCGCCGGCCAGGCGCTTGGCCGCCACATGGATGTGGATTGTCTCGCCTTCACCGGTTCGACTGCCGTGGGCAAGCTGTTCCTGCAGTACTCCGGCCAATCGAACATGAAGCAGGTCTGGCTGGAAACCGGGGGCAAGAGCCCCAACCTCGTCTTTGCCGACTGCAGGGATCTCGATGCGGCGGCCGATATGGCGGCCTTCGGCATCTTCTTCAACCAGGGCGAGGTCTGTTCCGCCAATTCACGCCTGCTCGTCCAGCGCGGCATCAAGGACGCCTTGGTGGAGAAACTGGTGCAACGTGCGGCGGTCACGCAGCCTGGCGATCCGCTCGATCCGGCTTCGAAAATGGGCGCCATGGTCGATAGCCGCCACGCGGCCAATGTCATGCGCTTCGTCGAGGCCGGCAAGAAGACCGCGCGCCTGGTTGCGGGTGGCGATCTGGTGACGGTCAACGGGCGTGGCAGCTTTGTCCAGCCAACCATCTTCGACGATGTCGCGCCCGCCGATCCGATCGCTCGCGACGAGATCTTCGGGCCGGTGCTTTCGGTCATCGCCTTCGACGACGAGGCCGACGCGATCCGCATCGCCAATGACAGCCCATACGGGCTCGCCGCATCGCTGTGGACCGACAGCCTGTCGCGCGCGCACCGCGTCGCCGGCCGGCTGCATGCCGGCACGGTTTCCGTCAACACGGTCGATGCGCTGAGCCTGATGACGCCGTTCGGCGGCTTCAAGCAATCGGGCTTCGGCCGCGACCTGTCGCTGCATGCGCTCGACAAGTACACCGCGCTCAAAACGACATGGATTAGATACTGATGGGCGCATAAGCGCGTCGCGATTGAACGGATTCAAGCGATGCGCTTTAGGCCTTTGCTCCATGCATGTCGTTTGCGCAAAACCGGGGCCACTTTTGCGCGACATGCATTAAGCTTGATCGAAGCCCTCAAACCGGCAACATAGCCAGCCATGCCGCTACGCTTCACGCTCAGACAGTTGGAATATTTCGTCGCCGTGGGCGAAGCCGGCTCCATCGCCAAGGCGGCCGAACAGGTCAATGTCTCGCCGCCCTCGATTTCGGCCTCGATCGCGCAGTTGGAAACCGAGTTCGGTGTCCAGCTTTTTGTCCGCAAGCATTCGCACGGCCTCTCGCTCACCGCCGGCGGCCGCATCTTCCTGAAGGAAGCCGCGCGGCTGCTCAACGATGCCGACGCCTTGCATGACGTCGCCGGCGATTTTGCCGAGAAGGTGCGCGGCCCGCTGGCGGTGGGATGCCTGCTGACCTTTGCGCAGATCGTGCTGCCGGCGCTGCGCATGCGGTTCGAGCGCGCTTATCCCGATGTGCGCGTGCGCCAGTTCGAGCGCAATCAGGGGCAATTGCTCGAGATGCTGCAGCGCGGCGAAATCGACCTTGCCTTGACCTACGATCTCGAACTGTCGCAGGACATGACCTTCGAGCCGCTGATGCTGGTGCCGGCCTATGTCATGCTGCCGGCTGGGCATCGCTTCGCGGCCAAGGCGTCGATCACGACGGAAGAGCTGGCCGACGAGCCGATGGTGCTGCTCGACTTGCCGTACAGCCGCGAATATTTCCTGTCGGCATTCCACCAGCGGGGAATACGGCCCAACATTGCCGAGCGCACCGGCGATATCGCGGTCATGCGCTCCATGGTGGCCAACGGCTTCGGCTACGGCATCGCCAATATGCGGCCGCTCAACACGCTGGCGCCGGACGGCAAGCCGCTGGTGTTCGTGCCGCTGGATGGTGATCTGCGGCCGCTGACCATGGGCGTCGCCTTGCCCAATTCCGAACACCGCACGCAAACCGCCCAGGCGTTCATCGACCACTGCCGGCATTTTGTCGTCGAGCAAGGTGTGTTCGGCGCCGAGCGGGCCGTCGGCCAGGCAGCGCTTCCACAGAAGTAGCGCCCGGTTAAGCCAGCTGCTGGTCGGCAAGCCGTTGCAGCAATTTTTCCAGCATGGCGTCGCAGCGGCGCATCTGCTCGACGCTGACGAATTCGTCCGGCTTGTGTCCCTGCGCCATCGATCCCGGTCCGCACACGACCGTAGGCGTGCCGAGATCGCGGCTGAACAGGCCGCCTTCCGTGCCGAAGGCGACCTTGATGGTGTTGTTGGCGCCGGTCAGCGATTTGACGAAGGCGACAACTTGCGAACTGGCTGGCGTGTCCAAGCCTGGATAGGTGTTGGTGATGTCGATGTCGATTGCCGCCTCGGGCGCGATGGTCGAGGCTTCGAAAGCAATACGAGCAGCCTCCTCGCGCAGGCGGTCGAGAATCTCGTGCGGATCGTCGGCCGCGACATTGCGGATTTCGAAGTCGACCTGGCAAAGGTTCGGGACGATGTTCAGCGCCACGCCGGCGTTGATCTTGCCGACATGGACGGTCGTGTAGGCAATGTCGTAGTCGCCGTCGCCGTCGCGGGCGCCATCGCGCACCAGCCGGTCCTGTTCGCGGCGCAAGGCGGCGACGAAATCGCAGCCGAGATGGATGGCGTTGAGCGCCAGCGGGGCCAGCGCCGAATGGCCCTCGCGCCCCTTGCAAAGCGCGCGTGCGGCAAGCTTCCCCTTGTGCCCCGTCGCCACCTGCATATCGGTCGGCTCGCCGACGATGCATAGCAACGGCCGATGCGGGGCCGCTCGCAGCGTGTCGATCAGGCTGCGCACGCCGATGCAGCCGATCTCCTCGTCGTAGGAGAGTGCCAGGTGCAGCGGCGTCTTCAGCGTCATTTTCGCGGCCTTGAGGCACGCGGCGAGCGCGCAGGCGACGAAGCCCTTCATGTCGGCCGCGCCGCGTCCGTAAAGCTTGCCGTCGCGGTTGGTCATCTCGAAGGGCGGCAGCGTCCAGGCCTGGCCGTCGACCGGAACGACGTCGGTGTGACCGGACAGCATGATGCCGGAAGCATCAGTCGGTCCGATGGTGGCAAACAAATTGGCTTTGTGGCCGTCCTCGCTGTGGATGATCTGGCAAGCAATGCCATGCGCGTCCAGCGGCTCCGCCACGTAGCCGATGAGGGCGAGGTTCGAGTCGCGGCTCACCGTCGGGAATGCGAGCAGCTTTTCAAGGATCTGGATGCTGTCCATGCGTCTTGTGTCTCATTGGCCGTGGCGCTATCTAACATCGCGCAGCGGTGGCCTTGAAGTCGCATTTGGCTCAGCCGAAATTCAGCGGATGCTAATCCGGGTGAACGCGATTAGGCGCGGCCTAATCGGCACAGAAGAAATCTGTTGTTTTCCGGCGCCCGCTGCAACTTATGAATGGTCTCACGGCATCACCCACTGGCCGGCCGACTTGCGCCACGGCTCGAAACCATGATCGAGCATGTGGCAAGGCGACACTGGCAGGAAGGCAAATTCCATGCGCGATCCGCGCTATGACATTCTGTTCGAGCCTGTGAAGATCGGTCCGGTGACCGCCAAGAACCGCTTCTATCAGGTGCCGCATTGCAATGGCGGCGGCTATCGCGACCCTTCGGCCGCGGCCGAGATGCGCCGCATCAAGTCGGAAGGCGGCTGGGGTGTCATCTTCACCGAGCAGACCGAGATGCACCATACATCGGAGATCACGCCCTTCATCGAGCTCAGGCTGTGGGACGATGCCGATATCCCGGCACTGGCGAAGATGGCCAAGGCTATGCATCAGCATGGCGCGCTGGCCGGCATCCAACTGGCCTATTCAGGCATCAACGGACCTAACCTCTACACCAAGGAAGTGCCGCGCGGACCGTCGGCCCTGCCCATTCGCACCTTCACCAACGATCCGGTGCAGGCGCGCGCCATGGACAAGCAGGATATACGCGACCTGCGCCGCTGGCACCGCAATGCCTTCAAACGGGCGAGGCTCGCGGGCTTCGATCTGGTGTGCCTCTACGGCGCGCATGGCTTCGGCATCATCCAGCACTTCCTGTCCACCGCCACCAACCAGCGCAGCGACGAATATGGCGGCTCGCTGGAGAACCGCTCGCGGCTGATGCGCGAGCTGATCGAAGAGGGCAGGGACGCCATCGGCGACACGTGCGGCCTGACGCTGCGGCTGTCGCTGGACGAGATGATCGGCGAACTCGGCTTCGCCAATTCCGAAGTGCGCGACATGATCGAGATGCATGCGGACCTGCCTGACCTCTGGGATCTGGCGCATGGCGCCTGGGAGGATTGTTCGGGGCCGTCGCGGTTCAAGGAGGAGGGCGCGCAGGAGAGCCTTGTGTCCGGCATCAAGAAGCTGACCTCGAAGCCGGTGGTCGGCGTCGGTCGTTTCACCTCGCCGGACGTGATGGTGAAGATGATCAAGTCCGGTACGCTCGATTTCATCGGCTGCGCGCGCCCGTCGATTGCGGATCCCTTCCTGCCGAAGAAGGTGGAGGAGGGGCGTATCGAGGACATTCGCGAATGCATCGGCTGCAACATCTGCATCACCGGCGACATGACCATGTCGATCTCGCGCTGCACGCAGAACCCGACCTTCATGGAGGAGTGGCGCAAGGGCTGGCATCCCGAACGCATGCAGGCCAAGGGCGACAGCGACAGCGTGCTGATCGTCGGCGCCGGCCCTGCAGGGTTGGAGGCGGCGCGTGCGCTCGGCCTGCGCGGCTATCAGGTGGCCATCGCCGAAGCCGGCACCGAGCTTGGCGGCCGGGTGGCGCGCGAGTGCCGCTTGCCCGGTCTCTCGGCATGGGGGCGGGTGCGCGACTATCGCCAGTACCAGATCAGCCAGATGCACAATGTCGACGTCTATTTCGAAAGCCGATTGTCGGCCGACGACATCCTGGCCTTCGGCTTTCAAAACATTGCCATCGCCACCGGCTCGACTTGGCTCCGCGACGGCGTGGCGCGCGCGCATGTCGTGCCGATGCCGGTGGACCCGGCCATGCCGGTCTACACGCCGGACGATCTGATGGGCGGCAATGTGCCGACCGGCAGCGTCGTGCTGTTCGACGACGACCACTATTACATGGGCGGTGTCCTGGCCGAGCTGATGGCGCGCCAGGGCACGAAGGTGACGCTGGTGACGCCGTCGGCCTATGTGTCCGACTGGACCCGCAACACGCTGGAGCAGGGCGCCATCCACCGCCGGCTGGCCGAGCTCGGCGTCGAGATCGTGCTGAACCGGACCGTGACGCGCATCGTGCCGGGCGGTGTCGCCACGGCGTGCGCCTATACGGGCAGCCAATGCGACTTCGCCGCGGACGCCGTCGTGCTCGTGACGTCGCGCCAACAGGACGATGGCGTCTGGTGCGAACTGAAGGCGCGGCGAGATCAATGGGCCGATAGCGGCATCCGCTCGATCAAAATCATCGGCGATGCCGAGGCGCCGGGTCCGATCGCCTGGGCAACCTACGCCGGCCACCGCTTCGCCCGCGAGCTGGACGAAGCCGATATCGGCGACGCACTGCCCTTCCGCCGCGAGGTCACGGCGCTGGCGGCGGATTAGGCGCCTGCGGCGCGGTCAGCGAATATCGGGTTGCTCAACCATACCGCATTGCACAATTCCTTCGCTTGGTCACAATGCAGGCATGGTTCGAACCGCACTCGCCGTCCTGGTGATCGATGAAAACCGCATCCGCGCCGCGATCATCGAGGCGGGGTTGCGCGAGGCCGGGCATGAGCGGGTCACGGTCATTCATGACGTGACCGGCATTGCGCGGCGGATCGCAGAGATCGAGCCCGATGTCATCGTCATCGATCTCGAAAACCCGAACCGCGACATGCTGGAAAACATGTTCCAGCTTTCGCGTGCCGTAAAACGGCCGATCGCCATGTTCGTCGACCGCTCCGACCAGGCCTCGATCGAGGCGGCGGTCGATGCCGGTGTTTCGGCGTATGTCGTCGACGGTCTGCGGCAAGAGCGCGTCAAGCCGATCCTCGACATGGCGGTCAGCCGCTTCAATGCCTTTTCGCGCATGGCGCGCGAACTGGAAGAGGTTCGCGGCGAGCTCGAGAGCCGCAAGGTGATCGACCGCGCCAAGGGCATCCTGATGAAATCGCGCGGCCTCTCCGAAGAGGCCGCCTACACGCTGCTGCGCAAGACGGCGATGAACCAGAACCGCAAGATCGGCGACATCGCCCAGAGCCTGGTGACTGCCGCGGGGCTGCTGGGACCGCCGGAGGACGAATGAGCATGGCTGCCGAGCACCAGATCACCTCCGGATTCATGCCGCTTTTCGACAGCGCCGTGCTGGTCGCGGCCGGCGAGCTTGGCTTCGCGGCACGGGAAGGCATCGACCTCACCCTGCACCGCGAGACGTCCTGGGCCAACATCCGCGACCGCATCGCCATCGGTCACTTCCATCTTGCACATATGCTGGGTCCGATGCCGCTCGCCTGCAATCTCGGGCTGACGCCGCTCGCCTCGGAAACCATCGTGCCGTTCTCGCTCGGCCTCGGTGGCAATTGCGTCACCATCTCCAACGCCGTTTGGGCGGGCATGGCAGCGCATGGCGCCAAGGCCGACCTCGACCCGGCGCGCGCCGGTGTCGCTTTGCGTGCGCTCATCCGCGAGCGCGCTGCGGCCGGCCGCGACCCGGCGCGCGCCGGTGTCGCTTTGCGTGCGCTCATCCGCGAGCGCGCTGCGGCCGGCCGCGACCCGCTGCGCTTTGCCGTCGTGCATCCGCATTCCGGGCACAATTACGAACTGCGCTACTGGCTCGCCGCCTGCGGCATCGATCCGACGCGCGAAATCGAGATCGTCATCGTGCCGCCACCCTTCATGGCGGATGCGCTGGCCACCGGCCGCATCGATGGCTACTGCGTAGGCGAACCCTGGAACAGTGCTGCGGTTGCCGCCGGCACCGGGCATATCGTCACCGTCAAGGCGCGGATATGGCGCAACAGCCCGGAGAAGGTGATCGGCGTGCGCAAAGCCTGGGCAGACGAAAACCCCGAGGCGTTGGCGGCGCTGCTGCGCGCGCTGCATCACTCGGCGCGCTGGTGCCAGGATCCGGCCAACCATGGCGAATTGGCCGGAGTGATGGCGCAGGCCGGCTTCCTCGGTCTGCCGCCGGCCGTGCAGATGCCGATCCTGACCGGCCATCTCCGACTGGGCGGCGGCGCGGAGCGGACCATCGACGACTTCTTCCTCCCCTTCGACAAGGCGGCGAACTTTCCGTGGAAGAGCCATGCGCTGTGGTTCTACACGCAGATGGTGCGCTGGGGGCACGTGGCGCACACGCCTGAAAACCTTGCCATCGCTCGCGACTGCTACCGGCCCGACCTCTACCGTTCGGCGCTGAAGCCGCTTGGCGTGGCGCTTCCCGGCGCCAATTCGAAAGTTGAGGGTGCGCTCCAAGTTGCCACCGCGGTTGGCGCGACAGGCGCCGGCCTTGTGCTCGGCCCGGATGGGTTCTTCGACGGCCAGATCTTCGATCCGGACGAGATCGACGCGTACATTACCGGCCAGAAATCGGTTCGCGCGGAAGCATGATCATTTCCGCGCCATTCTTGTGCATTGCACAAAAATTGTGCGCGCAATTGCTCTAGTGAACAATCTATAGCCTGTGCGGGATATCGTCCAACGCGCCTACGATCAGCGGTGGTTGCTGATTTTATTGATCTTTTTATCTTTCTCGAAACTGGCACGGTTCCTGCTTTAAAATAAACAGGCCCTTCACGGGTCACGGAACAGGCGTCCAATGGCGGGCGCCACAGGCAAAGCTGCCGCTCAGGTCAATGCGCGCTCCCGGTCACCCGGACGCGAAGACCTGGCTGGCGGCTTTTTTGTTTTGATCAACACGCAATCGACGACGCGGATCCCAAGCCGCGCCCAACCGGAGATGACGATGAC
The DNA here is from genome assembly GCF_003997935.1 of Mesorhizobium sp. M7A.F.Ca.US.006.01.1.1. Lineage (GTDB taxonomy): Bacteria > Pseudomonadota > Alphaproteobacteria > Rhizobiales > Rhizobiaceae > Mesorhizobium. The sequence continues at coordinate 22,019 of NZ_RZQL01000002.1, read as the reverse complement.
GAAACGGATCAGGACTGGAACGACCCTCAAGGACATGACGCGCCGCGATTTTCTGGTCAGCAGCGCGATGACGGCCGGCCTTTTCGTGGCGGCCCGCAAGCTCTTCCCTTCCGGCGCCTATGCCGCCACCGCCACTCCGGAGGTCACCGGCGCCAAGCTCGGCTTCATCGCGCTCACCGATGCGGCACCGCTGATGATCGCGAAGGAGAAGGGGCTGTTCGCCAAGTTCGGCATGCCCGATGTCGAGGTGCTCAAGCAGGCCTCCTGGGGTGCGACACGCGACAATCTGATGCTCGGCGGCGCGGCCAACGGCATCGACGGCGCCCATATACTGACACCGCTGCCTTACCTCATGCACACCGGCAAGGTGACGCAGAACAACCAGCCGATGCCGATGGCGATCGTGGCGCGGCTCAACTACGACTGCCAGGGCATTTCGGTCGCCCAGGAATATGCCGGCACCGGTGTCGGCCTCGATGCCTCGAAGCTGAAAGACGCCTTCGCCGCCAAGAAGGCGGCCGGCAAGGAAATCAAGGCTGCCATGACCTTCCCGGGCGGAACGCATGATCTGTGGCTGCGCTACTGGCTGGCAGCCGGTGGCATCGACCCCGACAAGGATGTCTCGACCATCGTCGTGCCGCCGCCGCAGATGGTGGCCAACATGAAGGTCGGCAACATGGACGTGTTCTGCGTCGGCGAGCCGTGGAATGAGCAGCTCGTCCACCAGGGCGTCGGCTTCACCGCCGCCACGACAGGCGAATTGTGGAAGGGCCATCCGGAAAAGGCGCTCGGCCTGCGCGCCGAATTCATCGAGAAACACCCGAATGCCACCAAGGCGATCCTGATGGCCGTCATGGAAGCGCAGCAATGGTGCGAGGCTGCTGAGAACAAGGACGAGATGGCCGCCATCATCGGCAAGCGGCAATGGATGAACGTGCCAGTCGCCGACATCATCGGCCGCCTCAAGGGCGACATCAATTACGGCAATGGCCGCGTCGCCAACGGCACCGATCTCTACATGAAGTTCTGGAAGAGCGGCGTCTCCTATCCGTTCAAGAGCCACGATGCGTGGTTCCTTGCCGAGAACATCCGCTGGGGCAAATTCGCGCCGACCACCGACATCAAGGCGCTGGTCGATCAGGTCAACCGCGAGGATCTGTGGCGCGAGGCGGCCAAGGATCTCGGTGTCGCGGCAGCCGACGTTCCGGCCTCATCGTCGCGTGGTGTCGAGACCTTCTTCGACGGCAAGATCTTCGATCCGGCCAACCCGTCCGCCTATCTCGACAGCCTGAAGATCAAGGCGTCGGCTTGAACCCCTGCGCAAACGGCGCATTGCGCCGTTTGTCGCTCGAATTATCTGCCCCACGGAGTTTTCCCCAGACATGTCGATCCAGACTATCGAGGACACCAAGGTGAAGGCCTTTCCCGCCAAGCCGGCAGCGGTCATCGCCTTTACCGCCAGGGCGCGGCGTCGCTTCGATCCGCTCGCCATCGCCGGCAAACTGGCGAGCGCGCTGGTGCCGCCCATCATCGTCATCGCGCTGATGTTGGTCGTCTGGCAGATCGCCTGTTCGTCGCCGACATCGAGCCTGCCGCCGCCCACCCAGGTGTGGAACGAGGCCTACGATCTGATCGCACATCCGTTCTTCGACAATGGCCCGCAGGATATCGGGCTCGCCTGGCGGGTGCTGATCTCGCTGCAGCGTGTCGCCATCGGTTTCGGCCTGGCTGCGATCGTCGGCGTCGCTCTCGGCGCGCTGGTCGGCCAGTCGATATGGGCGATGCGCGGCCTCGACCCGGTGTTCCAGATCCTGCGCACGGTGCCACCCCTGGCCTGGCTGCCGCTGTCGCTGGCGGCGTTCCGCGATTCCAGCCCGTCGGCGATCTTCGTCATCTTCATCACGTCGATCTGGCCAATCATCATCAACACCGCGGTCGGCGTGCGCAACATTCCCGAGGATTACCGCAACGTGTCGCGCATCCTGCGGCTCAACCAGTTCGAATTCTTCGTCAAGATCATGGTGCCGGCCGCCGCGCCTTACATCTTCACCGGCCTGAGGATCGGCATAGGCCTGTCCTGGCTCGCCATCGTCGCCGCCGAAATGCTGACCGGCGGCGTCGGCATCGGCTTCTTCATCTGGGACGCGTGGAACTCGTCGCGGCTGCCCGACATCATCGTCGCGCTCGCCTATATCGGCGTCACCGGCTTCTGCCTTGACCGGCTGGTCGCGGCGGTCGGCGCCTTCGTCACCCGCGGCACAACGGCAAAGTGAGGAGAGGGCAATGACGGCCTATCTGAAACTCGATCATATCGACAAATCCTTTGCCCGTGGTGCCCAGGTCAGCGAGGTGTTGAAGGACATCCGATTGACCATCGACAAGGGCGAATTCGTCTCCATCATCGGCCATTCCGGCTGCGGCAAGTCGACCCTGCTCAATCTGATCGCCGGGCTGACCAAAGTGTCCGCCGGCGCCGTGCTGCTCGAGGACAAGGAGGTCGACAGCCCCGGACCGGAACGCGCCGTGGTGTTCCAGAACCACAGCCTTTTGCCGTGGCTGACCGTCTACGAAAACATCAATCTGGCGGTGTCGAAGGTCTTCGGTCGTTCGAAGAGCAAGGCCGAGCGGCATGACTGGATCATGCGCAATCTCGACCTCGTGCAGATGGCGCATGCCAAGGATAAACGCCCGGCAGAAATATCGGGCGGCATGAAGCAGCGCGTCGGGATCGCCCGAGCACTGGCCATGGAGCCGAAGATACTGCTGCTCGACGAGCCGTTCGGCGCGCTCGATGCGCTGACGCGCGCCCATCTGCAGGATGCGGTGATGGACATCCACTCCAGGCTCGGCTCGACGACGATCATGATCACCCACGATGTCGACGAGGCGGTGCTGCTGTCCGACCGCATCGTCATGATGACCAATGGCCCGGCGGCGACCATCGGCGAAGTGCTTGCCGTGCCGCTGGCGCGGCCGCGCCGGCGCGTCGAACTCTCGTCCGACCGGACCTTCCTGCGCTGCCGCGAGGCGGTGCTGAAGTTCCTCTACGAACGCCACCGCTTCGTCGAAGCCGCGGAGTAGCACCATGAGCGAAAGACTTGTCATCATCGGCAACGGCATGGCCCCCGGGCGCATGCTGGAGCACCTGCTGGAACAGGCGCCAGGCCGCTACACCGTCACCATCTTCAACGCCGAGCCGCGCGTCAATTACGACCGCATCATGCTGTCGCCGGTGCTGTCGGGCGAGAAGGCCTATGAGGAGATCATCATCCACGGCGACGGCTGGTACATCGCCAACAACATCACCCTATACAAGGGCCACAAGATCGTCGCCATCGACCGGACGGCGAAGACCGTCACCTCCGATCATGGCGTCACCGAGCCCTACGACAAGCTCGTCATCGCCACCGGCTCGGTGCCGTTCATCATTCCGGTGCCCGGCCATGATCTGCCGGGCGTGCTGACCTATCGTGATCTCGACGACGTGCAGGCCATGATGCTCGCCGCCCAGTCGCGCGCCAAGGCGGTGGTCATCGGCGGCGGCCTGCTCGGACTGGAGGCGGCGGCGGGGCTGAACGCGCAAGGCATGGACGTCACCGTGCTGCATGTCATGCCGACGCTCATGGAGCGCCAGCTCGATCCGGCCGCCGGCTATCTCTTGCAGCGTGCGGTGGAACAGCGCGGCATCAAGGTCATCACCAAGGCCAACACACAGGCGATCACAGGCAACGGCAAGGTCGGGCAGGTGGAGCTTGCTGACGGCACCATTATCCCAGCAACGCTCGTGGTGATGGCCGTCGGCATCAGGCCGAATTCGGCGCTGGCGAAACAGGCCGGCATCGCCGTCAACAGGGGCATCGTCGTCGACGCCGGCATGCGCAGCAACGATCCCGACATCTACGCGCTCGGCGAATGTGCCGAGGTCAACGGCCAGGTCTATGGTCTGGTGGCACCGCTCTACGAGATGGCACGCGTCACCGCCAGCCAGCTTGCCGGCAACGAAGCGGCGGCCTTCGTCCATATGGACACGCCAACCAAGCTAAAGGTCACCGGCATCGACCTGTTCTCGCTCGGCGATTTCGCCGAGGGCGAGGACCGCCAGGAGATCGTGCTGCGCGACGCTGCCGCCGGCGTCTACAAGCGCCTGGTGCTGAAGGACGACCGCATTATCGGCACCGTGCTCTATGGCGAGACGGCCGATGGCGCCTGGTTCAACGATCTCAAGAAGAAGCAGACCGACATTTCCGAGATGCGCGACACGCTCATCTTCGGCCAGTCCTACCAGGGGGGTGCCCCGCTGGACCCTATGGCGGCCGTTGCAGCCTTGCCGGATGATGCGGAAATCTGCGGCTGCAACGGCGTTTGCAAGGGAAAGATCACTGGCGCGATCACGGCCAAGGGGCTGACCTCGCTCGACGCTGTGCGCGCCCACACCAAGGCGTCGGCCTCCTGCGGCTCCTGCACCGGGTTGGTCGAGAAGCTGATGGTGCTGACCATCGGCGACAAGTACAATCCGGCGGCGGTGCAGCCGATGTGCGGCTGCACGACGCTCGGCCATGATGAGGTGCGCCGGCTGATCATCGCCAAGAGCCTGAAGACCATTCCCGCCGTCATGCAGGAACTGGAGTGGACGACCTCCTGCGGCTGCGCCAAATGCCGGCCGGCGCTCAACTACTATCTCGTCTGCGACTGGCCGGACGACTATGCCGACGACTACCAGTCGCGCTTCATCAACGAGCGCGTACACGCCAACATCCAGAAGGATGGCACCTATTCGGTGGTGCCACGCATGTGGGGCGGCGTCACCAATGCCGCGGAGCTGCGCGCCATCGCCGACGTCGTCGACAAGTTCGAGATCCCGATGGTCAAGGTCACCGGCGGCCAGCGCATCGACATGCTCGGCATCCGTAAGGAAGACCTGCCGGCGGTATGGGCCGATCTCGGCCAGGCCGGCTTCGTCTCCGGCCACGCCTATGCCAAGGGCCTGCGCACGGTGAAGACCTGCGTCGGCTCGGACTGGTGCCGCTTCGGCACGCAGGATTCGACGGGGTTTGGCGTCCGCATCGAAAAATTCATGTGGGGTTCGTGGACGCCGGCCAAGGTCAAGATGGCGGTGTCGGGCTGTCCGCGCAACTGCGCCGAGGCGACCTGCAAGGATGTCGGCGTCATCTGCGTCGACTCCGGCTATGAGATCCATTTCGCCGGGGCGGCCGGCCTCGACATCAAGGGCACCGAGGTGCTCGGCCTGGTCAGGACCGAGGACGAGGCGCTGGAGCACATCGTGGCGCTGACGCAGATGTACCGCGAGCAGGGCCGCTATCTCGAGCGCATCTACAAATGGGCCAAGCGCATCGGCATCCCCGAAATCAAGCGCCAGATCATGGACGATGGCGAGAAGCGCAAGGCCTATTACGACCGCTTCGTCTTCAGCCAGAAATTCGCCCAGGTCGACCCGTGGTCTGAACGCGTTTCCGGCAAGGACAAGCACGAATTCCGGCCGATGGCCTCGGTCGGGTTTGCGCAGGCGGCGGAGTGATCGCAATGAACTGGATAGCAATCGGCTCCATCTCCGACATCCCGCGCCGCGGCGCGCGCTGCGTCGCCACCCCGGAAGGCAAGATCGCCGTCTTCCGCACCGCCGACGATCAGGTCTACGCCATCGACGACCATTGCCCGCACAAGGGCGGACCGCTCAGCCAGGGCATCGTGCACGGCACGGCGGTGACCTGTCCCTTGCACAATTGGGTGATTTCGCTGGAGACGGGCAAAGCGCTCGGCGCCGATGAGGGCGCGGTGCGCACCATTCCGGTGCGGGTCGAGGGCGAGCGTCTATTCATTGCGCTGGAAGCGCTGGCCAGCCGCGCGGCCTGAACCATGGAGATTGAGGAAGCGCGCGAGGTGAGGACCACCTGCCCCTATTGCGGGGTGGGCTGCGGCGTGCTGGCGAAGGTCGCCGCGGACGGGCAAGTGTCCGTCCGCGGTGACCCCGACCACCCGGCCAATTTCGGCCGGCTCTGCTCCAAGGGCTCGGCATTGGCCGAGACCGTCGATCTCGACGGCAGGCTGCTTCATCCGGAGATCCACGGCCGCCGCGCCGGCTGGGACGAGGCGCTCGACCTCGTCGCCTCGACTTTCTCGCAAACCATCGCCGAGCATGGCCCGGATGCGGTTGCCTTCTATGTCTCTGGCCAGTTGCTGACCGAGGACTATTACGTCGCCAACAAGCTGATGAAAGGCTTTGTCGGCTCGGCCAACATCGACACCAATTCGCGCCTTTGCATGGCATCGTCCGTTGCCGGCCACCGCCGCGCCTTCGGCTCCGACACCGTGCCGGGAACCTATGAGGATCTGGAGCTTGCCGACCTGATCGTGCTGGTCGGCTCCAACCTCGCCTGGTGCCATCCGGTGCTCTACCAGCGCATCGCGGCTGCCCGGGAAAAGCGGCCGGAGATGAAGATCGTGCTGGTCGATCCGCGCCGCACCATGACTGCTGACATCGCCGACATGCACCTAGCGATCGCGCCCGATGGCGACGTCGCCCTGTTCACAGGGCTGCTCGCTTATCTCGGCCAGCACAACGCGCTCGACCGCGCCTATGTCACGACGCACACGACCGGCTTCGGGCAGGCGCTTTTCGCCGCCTCGGCGCTCTACTTGGCCGGCGTCGCCGCCGCCACGGGCCTGAGCGAGGACGAACTTGGCCGCTTCTACAGCCTGTTCGCCGCGACCTCCAAGACGGTGACGGTCTACAGCCAGGGGGTGAACCAGTCGTCGTCGGGCACCGACAAGGTCAACGCCATCATCAACTGCCATTTGGCCACAGGCCGCATCGGCAAACCAGGCGCAGGGCCGTTTTCGGTGACCGGCCAGCCCAACGCCATGGGCGGGCGCGAGGTCGGCGGCATGGCCAACATGCTGGCCGCGCATATGGAGATCGAAAATCCCGACCATCGCGACCGTGTGCAGCGCTTCTGGAACGCGCCGACTGTGGCCGAAAAAACCGGCCTGAAGGCGGTCGAGATGTTCCAGGCGCTGGCCGACGGGCGCATCAAGGCGCTGTGGATCATGGCCACCAACCCGGTCGATTCGATGCCGGACGCCGATGCCGTCGAAGCGGCGATCAAGGCGTGCCCGTTCGTCGTGGTGTCGGACGTCTTGGCCCAGACCGACACCGTCCGCCACGCCCATGTCCGGCTGCCCGCCGCCGCCTGGGGCGAGAAGGATGGCACCGTCACCAATTCCGAACGCCGGGTGTCGCGCCAGCGGGCTTTTTTGGAGCTGCCTGGCGAGGTGCTGCCCGACTGGCGGATCATTGCCGAGGTCGGCAAGCGGATGGGGTTCGGCGAGGCGTTTTCGCACGCCACGCCGGGGGAGATTTTTGCTGAGCACGCCGCTTTGTCGGGGTTCGAGAATGATGGTGTGCGGGATTTCGACATTGGTGTTTATGCCGGAGTTGATGCGGAGGGGTATGAGGCGCTGGAGCCGTTCCAATGGCCGGCGCCGAGCCAAGGCACCCCCCTCTGTCCTGCCGGCCATCTCCCCCGCAAGGGGGGAGATTGGCTGCCACCACGGCCTTCGCCAACTACCAACGATGCCGGAGATGTGCGGCCATCAAAGCTGCCAATCTCCCCCCTTGCGGGGGAGATGTCCGGCAGGACAGAGGGGGGTGTTCAAGCTGAACTTAAACCAGAAAGTAGCACCACCCGCTTCTTCGCCGACGGCAACTTCTACACACCCGATCGCAAGGCGCGCTTCATTGCCATCCGCCCGACCACGGAAGTCCGCACCAGTCCCGACTACCCGCTGATCCTCAACACCGGCCGCATCCGCGACCATTGGCACACCATGACGCGAACCGGCAAAAGCCCGCGGCTTTCGCAGCACATCGCCGAGCCCTTTGTCGAAATCCACCCGGCGGATGCGCAGCGCTTCGGCATCGGCGACGCCGACATCGCACGCGTTTCCAGCCCGCGCGGTGATGTGCTGGTGCGCGCGCTGGTGACGGCGCGCCAGCGCCAAGGCAGCCTGTTTGCACCGATGCACTGGACCGACCAGTTCTCGGCAAGGGGCCGGCTCGACACACTGACCGCGCCGCTGACCGATCCCATTTCCGGCCAGCCGGCGCTGAAACATGTTGCCGCCCGCATCGAGAAATTCGCGGCAAGGGCCTTTGGCTTTGCGGTGACGCGGCAGAGGCCGGCGCCTGATGCCGCAGCCTATTGGGCCGCGGCCAAATGCAAGGACGGCTGGCGGGTCGAGCTTGCCTTTGCCGATGACGACATCGACTGGGCCGGCTTTGCCGGATCACTGTTCGGCGCGTCATCGGGTGCCGAAATATCAGCCTATCATGACCACAACGCCGGCCAGCATCGCATCGCCGCCTTCGACGGCGATCAACTGTCTGGGGCTTTGTTCGTCGCGCCCGGTCCGGTCGCCGTGTCGCGCGGCTGGGCGGCGGAACAGTTGAGTGCCGATCATGTCGATCGGCGCAGCAGGCTGGCGATCGTGGCCGGGCGGCCGGGCGGGATCGACGTCGATCGCGGCGCCATCGTCTGCTCCTGCTTCGGCGTCGGCGCCAACCAGATCGCGGAAGCGGTACGCCGCGGCTGCGCCAGCGTTGCGGCAATCGGCGCGGCCCTGCATGCCGGCACGAATTGCGGCTCCTGCCGCGCCGAGATCAGGGTCATCATCAACGCACAGAGTCTCCAAGCAGCCGAGTGATCGCCCCCTGACCAAAGGGGCCTGCGCGACGGCGCTGGTTGGGCTATGGTGGCGCAAGCGTGCTGCGTCGCGCGCGAATCGTGTTCAGTCAGGGTCATCCAATGGCAAATCCTCCGCGCCGACCGACAAATCCGATGGCGGCCGCCGAAGCGGCTTTCAAGCCGGTGAAGAAGCCTGTTGCCCCGGTTCGTGAGCCCTCCGCCGCTCCAGGCGTCAGGGAGCTTGTTTCGATCCGGATCGACCGCGCCGTGCTGGACCACTTCCAGGAGGATGGACCCGGCTGGCAGGACCGCATCAACGACGCCTTGCGGCAGGCGATAGAAGGCAAGCCTGTTGTCGCCGAGGGCAATCGTTCAGACGACGAGTAGCACCTGTTCCAGCCAGCTCACGCCTCGAAGTGCAGGATATAGAGCTTCCGCGTCTTCTCGTGGATCGTCCATTCGCCTTTCCAGCCTTTCGGCAGCACCAGCATTTCGCCCGGACCGACGTCCTCGCTGCGGCCATCGGGACCATGTAGCGAGACCCGGCCCGACACGATGTGGCAGGTCTCGGAATTGCTCTCGCGCGATGCGGTGAAGCGGCCCGGCGTGCACTCCCAGACGCCGACTTCCAGTGTGCCGTCAGGCGAGGTCCACAGCGTCTTCGACGCTTCGAGCTGATCGCCGCTGATCGAGGTCGGCTTGGGCTCGAGCTCGCCGAGGTCGATCGAGGCGAGATGGGCGAAGGTCTGGAAGTAGGTCATGGAAATCTCTCAATGTCCTGTAATGCGGTCGGCGATTGCGGCCAGTTTTGACGTATGCTGGAGGCCGGCTTCCTCGCGCTCGTCGGCGACGCGATAGAGCTGATACATCGAGTGGACACCAAGCCAGCGCATCGGCTCGGGCTCCCATTTGCTGACCTGACGGTTGACCCAGGGCAGGCGGGTCAGTTCGGTGTCGCGGCGCAGGATGAGGTCGCGCAGCGTGCGGCCTGAAAGGTTGGAGCTCGAGACGCCGAGCCCGACATAACCGCCGGCCCAGCCGATGCCGGTTTCAAGGTCGAGGCCTGATGTCGTGCACCAGTCGCGCGGCACGCCCAGCACGCCGCACCAGGCGTGGTCGATGCGAAGTCTGGCTGTCTGCGGCAGAAGCCGGGTGAGGATCGCGTGCAGGCTTTCGATCGTCGCCTGCTGCGTCTGGCCGCGTACATCCGTTTGCGAGCCGTAGCGATAGGGTACGCCGCGTCCGCCCATGGTGATGCGGCCTTCCCTTGTGCGCTGCGCATAGCAATAGGCGTGCGCGGCGTCGCCCAGAAGCTCATGGCCCTCCCAGCCGATCTCGTCCCACAGTGATTGCGGCAGCGGTTCGGTGATGATCTGCGCGCTGTTGAGCGGCAGCCAGAGCCGCTCATTGCCTGGGATGCCGGCCGTGAACCCTTCGGTGGCGCGGATGATAATGGGCGCGCGCACGGTGCCGCGGTTCGTCGTGACCTTGCCCTTCTCGATACCGGTCACGGTGGTCTGTTCATAGATCGGCACGCCAAGCCGCTCGACGGCTTCGGACAGGCCGCGCACCAGCTTGGCCGGCTGCACACGCGCGGTGCCGTGGTGGATATAACCGCCAAGCACATTTTTGATGTTGATGCGGGCCTTGGTCTCTTCCTGGCCGATCAGGCTGACGCGATCCTGCGGCACGCTCCAGCCGATCGCATCGGCATAGGCGGCCTTGATCCGCTCGAGTTGCGGCGGGTTGGTGGCGACCGTCAGATTGTCGACGCGGCGGATGTCGGCATCGATGCCTTCGGCCTCGGTCACCTTGATCACTTCGTCGACCGTGCCGTGCATGGCGGTTTCCATGTCGATGACAGCGCCACGCGTCGAGGTCCGCAAATATTTCTCGCGCGACCAGCTGAAGCCGCCGGACAGCCAACCGCCATTGCGGCCCGACGCACCGAAGCCGGCGAACTCCCTCTCTACGATGGCGATGCGGATCGAAGGATCGGCCTTCTTGAGATAGTAGGCCGTCCATAGGCCGGTGTAGCCGGCGCCGACGACGCAGACATCGGCTTCGAGGTCGCCCGGGAGTGGCGCGCGATAGGCCGGCAGGCCGATGTCGGCATACCAGAAGGAGACGTTGCCGTTGACTTTGGCGTCCATGTCTAAAAATCCTGCGGGGAAAAGAGCGATCAGGTCATCGTCATGTCGGCGCGGTCGTCGTCGGCAAGAAGTTTTCCATCGACGACCGACCAGCGCAGATCGACCGTGTCACCAATCGAGAACGGTGTGGCTTCCAGCGACGAGCGCACGATGGCGACCGAGCCGTCTCGAAGCGTCACCTGGTATTTTGAACCCGACCCCAGATAGATCGCCTCGCTGACCTCACCGGTGAGGCTGTTCCGCCCGGCAGCGGGTGGCGTGTTGGTGCCGGCAAGCGAGAGCTTTTCCGGCCGCAGCAGGACCACCGGTTTGCGGCCGCTGGCGAGCTTGCCGTTGGCCACGATCTTCTGGCCGGCGATCGTCAGGCTGGTCTCGTTTCCGGACGTCTGGGCGGTACCACGCAAACTGGTCGATTCGCCGATGAACTTGGCCACGAACAAGGTCGTCGGCTCGTCATAGAGCTGGCGGCCAGTTCCGACCTGTTCGATGCGCCCCTGGTTGAACACGGCGATGCGGTCGGACAGGACCAGCGCTTCTTCCTGGTCGTGCGTCACATAGACGAAAGTGGTGCCGAGTTCGCGGTGGATCCGCTTGATCTCCAGCTGCAGCCATTCGCGCAGTTTCTTGTCGAGCGCGCCGAGCGGCTCATCCATCAACAGCAGCGGCGGATCGAAGACGATGGCGCGCGCCAGCGCCACGCGCTGCTGCTGGCCGCCGGAGAGCTCCGATGGATAGCGATGCGCGAAGTCGGCCATCTTGACCATGTCCAGCGCGCGCACGACGAGGCGGTCGCGCGCCTGCTTGTCCATGCCGCGCAAGGTGAGGGGGTAGGCGACGTTCTTGCCGACCGTCATGTGCGGAAACAGCGCGTAATGCTGGAAGACGACGCCGATGTTGCGCTTGTGCGCCGGCAGCGCGACGATGCTCTTGCCGCCGACGGCAAGATCGCCTGATGTGAGGTCTGTGAAGCCCGCAACGACGTTGAGCGTGGTGGTCTTGCCCGAGCCGCTAGGCCCAAGCAGCGTCATGAACTCGCCGGGCTCGATATGCAGGCTGACATCGTCGAGCGCTGTAAAATTGCCGTAACGCTTGGTTGCCCCCTTGATGTCGATGGCCGCGCCACGTTCCCTCGCAGTCATCTCAACTCCTCGTCGATTTCGAGCTGATGATCAGCCCGGCGCTGATGATCAGCGTCGTGGCAATGAAGATGATGGTTCCGACCGCCGTCACCGTCGGATCGGCGTCGCGGGTGATGCTGGTGAAGATCTGCACCGGCAAGGTCTTCAGGTAGGGGCTGGTGATGAACAGCGCGACGATGATCTCATCGAAGGAGGTGACGAAAGCAAACAAAAGCCCCGACAGGATACCGGGCGCGATCAGCGGCAAGGTCACGGTGCGGAACGTGGTGAAGCGGTTGGCGCCGAGGCTGACCGCCGCCGTCTCCAGCCGCACGTCGAAGACTTCGAGGCTTGCCGACACGGCGATGATGACGAAGGGGATCGCCAGCATCGTGTGCGCGATGACGAAGCCGGTGGTGGTGCCGACGAGCTGGTAGTCGAGATAGACGGCATAGATGCCGATTGCCAGCACCACGCCGGGCACGATCATCGGCGTGATCAGGATGGCGCGCAGCAGGCCGGCGCCGGACTGTTTCATGCGGCTGAGGCCAAGCGACGCCAGCGTGCCGATCAGCGTGGCGGCAACGGCGACGAGGCCCGCGACCCTCAGCGAATTGAAGAAGCTCGACAGCCAGTCAGGGTTGGTGAAGAAATTCTCGTACCACTGCCAGGAGAAGCCGGACGGCGGGAAAGCGAGCGACTTCTTCTCGTTGAACGACATCGGGACGATGACCAGCGTCGGCATCACCAGCCAGACGGCGACCAGCAGGCAAAACAGGCCGAGCAGAATGCGGAACGGTGCTTGCCTCATGATCTGGACGCCTGCTTGTGGCGCTGGCGCATCAGCGGGGCGGCGAGTGCCAGCAGCACGAAGGTCGCGACCAGCAGCACGACGCCCATGGCGCCGCCGCGGCCCCAGTTGAGCAGGCTGAGCACCTGGCTCTGCACCAGCGTCGACAGCATGGTGCTGCGCGGGCCGCCGAGCAGGGCCGGCGTGATGTAGAAGCCGAGCGACAGGATGAAGACGATGATGGCGCCGGCGAAAACGCCGGGCAGTGACAGCGGCAGATAGATCTGCAGGAAGGCGCGTGCCGGACGCGCACCAAGGCTGCGCGCCGCCTGCACGAGGCGCAGATCGATGCCGCGCATGACCGAATAGAGCGGCAGGATCATGAACGGCAGCAGCACCTGCGCCATGCCGATGACCACGCCGGTCTGCGTGCGGATCAGCTTGGCGCCGTCAAAGCCGAGCAGCCTGATCACGGAATTGATGATGCCGGAATCCTGCAGCAGGATTACCCAGGCCAGTGTGCGCACCACGCCGCTGACCCAGAACGGCACCAGCACGCACAGGATGAGGACGAGCCGCAGGCGCGGTCCGACCGCCGTCATGAGATAGGCATAGGGGTAGGCAGCAATGACGCAGACGATGGTGACCCATGCTGCGATGGAAAAGGTGCGCCACAGGACGGTGACGTTCACCGGCGTGGAGAAGAACCAGACATAGTTCTGCAAGCCCCAGGCCGGGTCCGAGAAGCTGCGCAGCGTGACGGTCAGCAAGGGATAGCCCATCGCCGCGATGAGCAGGAGCAGGGCCGGCATCGCCAGCAGCGACGGATAGGCGGCAAGGCGCAGGCGCCGCTGCGGCCCCTGCATGGCACCTGGCGGCCGGGGATGATCACCCCCGACCGCCAGCGTATGCGATGTCTGGCTCACGCCGTCACCTCAGTGTTAGCCGGCTCAGTTGCCGGCCATCAGCGCCGTCCACTTGTCGGACGCGGCGGCGAAGTTGGCGACCCAGAACTTGATGTTCTGCTGATAGCCGAGCTTGGCGTGGTCCGGCGTGTTGGTCAGAAAGGCGGCGACAGATGCGTCGACCTTCGGCTGTGCCTCGTCGTTGATCGGCGAGTAGGAGGTCTGCTCGGTCAGGATCTCCTGCGACCTCTTGCCGAGATAGGCGTTGATCAGCGCGTAGGAGGCATCGGTGTCCTTGGCGCCGACCGGTATGGTCAGCTGATCCATGACGACCAGCCAGTCCTTCCACACCGGCGTATAGGCAGCGCCATTCTTGACCGCCGTCATGGCGCGGCCGGTCCACATGATGATCATGTCGGCCTCGCCGGATTCGGCGAGCTGCTGGGATTCGGCGCCGGTCTTCCAGAAGATCGTGTCGGGACCGATCGCCTTGATCTTGGCGATGCCCTTGTCGATATCGGCTGGCGTCATGGCGTCGACCTTGCCGCCGTCGGCCAGGATGGCCTGTTCGATCAGGCCGCCGAGCGGGCTGCCGCTGCCGTCGATGGCGCGGGTGCCGGGGAATTTCGCGGTGTCGAAGAAATCCTTCCAGTCCTTCGGCGGATTGTCCTTGTACGTGTCGTTCTTGTACATCAGGACCATGCCGTAATTCATCGCCGGCACGCTGCACTCGCCGACCTGTCCGGGCGGGATGTGCGAGATGTCGAGCTTGGTCAGATCGAGTTTCTGGAACAGTTTTCCGCAATGCACGAAGGGCGGAAAATCATCGGTGTCGACGACATCCCAGGTCACATTGCCGGATTCGACCTGCGCCTGAAGCTTGGCGATTTCGGTCGGTCCGTCGTTCAAAAGCTTGACGCCGCTCTTGTCGACGAATTCCTTGAGCGCCGCGACCTGGCCGTCCTGGTAGATGCCGCCATAGGAGACGAAGGTCAGCGTCTTTCCCTTCAGCGACCCGTCGACGACGGTCCCGACCGGCGGTGCGTTCTGCGCGTGAGCGGCGGCCGCGAGCAAAACCAGTGCTGCGGCGCCGACAAATCCTGCCAATCGTGATCTGCTTCCCATTTTCTAATCCTCCGAAGGCTCGCTGTTTGATTTTGGCAGACCGGGCGCGAGCGTTTTCCGGGCTACATATTGGTCGAGGTCGACGGCGCCGCTTGTCGGCGGCGCAATGATCCAGAGCACTTCGGCCACCGTGTCGCCGACATTGATGGTTCGATGCGGCGTCGAGGTGGAATATTCGATGCTGTCGCCCTCTTCGAGGATGAAGCTCTCGTCGCCGAGCGTCAGTTGCACGCGTCCGCGCAGCACGAGGAACATCTCGCTCGCGTTGCCGTGCGTGTAGGGCACGTCGCCGGTCGAGCCGCCGACGGCGAACTCGCCGCAATAGACTTCCATCTCGCGGATCGGCCGCCGCGACAGCAGCGTCTTGCGATAGCCCTCGCTGGTCGGCAGCGCCGGCCGCTCGGCGCGTGTCAACACCGCGTGCGGCGAGACTTCGCATTCGTCGAAAAGATCGGCGAGGCTGATGCCGAGCGCATTGGCGATCAGCATCAGCGTGCTGGTGTTGGCTCCCGAAAGGCCGCGCTCGAGCTGGCTCAGGAAGCTGGCGGTGGTGCCGATCATGTCGCCGAGCTGGCGCAGCGTCAGGCGCCGTGTGGTGCGATAGGCCTTGATGCGATCGCCCAACACCGTCGAGCGGCGCGCCTCGGCGCTGGTCGCGGCATTGTCGTTGAGTGCGTGATCCGCAGCGATTTTCATGGGCGGTCTCAGGGTTCACTTAACATGCTATTAAGTGGGGCGTCCTGGCAAGCAGATTCGCTTGGTCACCTGAAAATCATCGATGGACCTGCAGAGGGGCATGATCCGCCGACCGGCAACGCCGTTCGGCTCGATCACTGGATCATGAAGCGCGAACTGAATGGCAGGCTTGCCGCGCCGACGGCCTTCGGGCTGATGGTGACGCGTGCCGGCAGTGCCTCGATGCCGGGGAATTCCCGGCCGATGTCGTCGCACAAGGCCTCGGCGATCTTTTGCGGCGCATAGCTGGACAGGACGACCGTCCTGAACTCGACAAACTGGGTCAGCGCGGAGATCGATGCTTTCAGGCGGTCGGAACACTCGCCCAGCCATGCGCTGTAGGCCTCGCCCAGGTCAGGCCATTCAGGGCTGCTGCTCCAGATGATTTCGGACGGGCGCCCGCGCATGGCCAGTTCGCTCTCCAGGCGCATCAGGCCGTGATCGAAGCTGGCGCTGGAGTTTCCCTTGTAGATCTGGTGGTTGAGGATGAGCCTGCTTTGCAGCCGTGCCCCCAGATAGAAGAACAGATAGTCGTTGAGCGGCTTTGCGACGCCGAACATGCTCTCGCCGCCGGCTGCCGCGGTGATGTCGTTCTGCACGAAAACCGGCAGCTTGATCTGTTCCTCGATCTCGGCCTGCAAGGCCTTCAGCGAGGTGCTCGATCCGTTGCGGGTTGCAGCCATCGTGTCGACATCGTCGGGAACGGCCAGGCCGATGCCGGCAACCCGGCTGCGCACCTCGACCGGCAGGCTGGTCATGGCTCGCCTGATCGCGCCGAACAGTTCGCTGCTTTGCGGAAAGGGATTGGCTTCATCTGCCGGCAACTGCATGTGGAAACGCACGGTGCCGATGAAGTCGATGAGCGCTATGTCGATCCGGCGCCGGCTGAAGCCGACGCCAACCGCATAGGCGCCCTCCGGGTTCAGCGAAAGCGGGATGGTGGGCGGCCCGACGCGGCCGCGCTGCGCCTCGCCCTGCGAGACCAGGCCTTCCTGTTCCAGCGAGCGGACGATCACCGAGGCCGTCTGCGCCGAGAGGCCGGTTTTCTCGCCGATTTCCATCCGCGAAATGCCTTCGTTCTGAAGCAGCAGCGACAGAACCAGCCGCTCATTGTAGCTGCGCACGCTCAATGCATTCAGCCCGCTCGCACGATCGGCGATGCGCAAGGGGTTGGGTGGCGCGAATCTCATGTCAGGCAAGGGTCGCCCCGCCGGTAAGAGCGCGTTGCCTGGCGGCGCTGTGGTCGCTCATGTCGAGCGGCTCCAGCCGATGGCATCGACCGCGCGGGCAAGTGCGGTGCCCAGCAATCTGTGCGCGTCGGCATCGATGTGAAAGCCGTCCGCTTCGCTGCAGGACACCACCGAGCCGGCATCGAAAAAGTGCAGTTCGAGCGAGTCCGCCAGGACCTCGAACTCGAGCGCGAGCAGGCGCGATTTCTCCGGTGCGCCGGCGAAGATCGACTTCCATTCCTTGACGTCGTCCTGCATCGGCGGCGGCGCCACGATCATGATCTCGGGCGTCGAGCCGCCTGGCCCAGGCGCCAGCTCCTTGATGTCGTAGACGAGGCAGCCGATGCCCATCGCCACTTCCGACGGCGGCTTGTTGAAGCGGATCTTGAGGTCGTTGGTGCCGAGCATGATGATGACGAGGTCGAGCGTCGCATGGCTCTGCAGGCAAGGACGAAGATAGGTTCGGCCGTTCTTGTGTGCGCCCTCGATCGGGTCGTCGTGGACGGTGGTGCGGCCGCTCAACCCCTCCTCGATGACATACCAGTCGGGGCCTAGCTGAGAACGCAATATGCCCGGCCAGCGTTCACCCGGTCCATAGCGCTCGAGCGGCCCCCTGCCGGGGATCTGGCCGTGCGTGTTGGAGTCGCCGTAGCACAAGACTGATCGCATGTTTTTCCCGCCGGGACTGACAGCGCGCCGATGCCGGCGAGCGCCAATCATGATGGATAGCGGAGCGGTGAAAGGCAAGCAAAGGAATAGTCATTCAACATGACTAACTATTGACAGGGCGAATCCGCTGTGCTTCTAAAGTGCCCGGAGGAGTTCTCAACCGTCATCACCGTCCAGCAGAAGTGGGCTTCGACACGCATGTGTTCGGGGGCGGGAGAATTGCGTGCATCGGTCGGTTTGCGACGACGAGCATGCATTGG
Organism: Mesorhizobium sp. M7A.F.Ca.US.006.01.1.1; assembly: GCF_003997935.1. GTDB lineage: Bacteria > Pseudomonadota > Alphaproteobacteria > Rhizobiales > Rhizobiaceae > Mesorhizobium. Next base: position 4,333 of record NZ_RZQL01000002.1, on the reverse strand, counting down.
GAGAGCGTCTCATGGCCGTACGCATTCGTACGGCCGGCCATACGAATTCGTAGGCCGGGGCAACCACAAGGAGGAGAGTTCAATGTTAGGATTGCTGAAAACCGTCGGCCTGGGGATGCTCGTTGCGTCCACGCTTGCCGTGACGTCGCTGGCGCATGCGGAAGACGTCAAGCTGATGGACGGCGTAGCACCGCGCCCAGACGACACGCGCATGACTGCGGCCGCTGCGTTCAAGAAGGACCCGCCCTGGGTCATCGGCATGAGCGATTTCGGCGTCAACGCCAACACCTGGACGGTGCAGGTGGCGCATGAGGCCGAGAACGCCGCGGCCAAGGACAAGCGCATCTCGAAATTCATCCTGCTCGATGCCGGCTTCGACCAGAAAAAGCAGGTGGCCGATATCGAGGACCTGATCGCGCAGCATGTCGACGCGATCATCGTTCAGCCGGTGACCAGCACATCGGCCAATGCCAGCATCGCCAAGGCGGTCGCCGCCGGTATCCCGGTCATCCTTCACACCGGCCGCATCGATTCCGACGCCTACACCACCGAAATCCAGGGCGGTGCCGAGCACTTCGGCAAGGTCATGGGCGACTGGCTGGTGAAGACCGTCGGCGACAACGGCAAGATCTGGGTCCTGCGTGGCCTGGCCGGCCATCCGGAAGACACCAACCGCTACAACGGCCTCGTGGAATCGCTCAAGGGCACGCATGTGCAGATCATTGCCGAGGAGCATGGCGACTGGCAGTATGACAAGGCCAAGAAGCTGTGCGAGACGCTCTATCTGAACAATCCGCAGGTCGACGGCATCTGGTCGTCCGGCGCCGACATGACGCGCGCCTGCGTCGATGTCTTCAAGCAGTTCGGCACACCCATTCCGCCGATTTCGGGCGAGGGCAACAATGGCTATTTCGGCCAGTGGATCACTGACGGATTCAAGTCGATCTCGCCCGAATACAGCCCCGCCCAGGGCGCTGCCGGCGTGCGCGCCGCCGTTGCCCTTCTGGAAGGCAAGCAACTCTACAAGCGCTACGTCTACAATCCCGACGGATGGGACCAGGACAAGGCCAAAAAATACTATCGCGACGACCTGACTGCCAACGTCTGGTGGCCAAGCGAACTGCCAGAAGACAAGCTCAAGGAATATTACGGCAAGAAGTGACTGCGCCGTGGCCGGCGGGGAGTGGACAAGCATTCCCCGCAGGCATTCCCCGCAGGCCGTTCCATCTGTTGAATCCGGTTCGTTCGAGGGCTTCGTGACTAATCTTATCGAGATGTCCCACATTTCGAAGGCATTCGGAGGGAGCAAGGCGCTCCATTCCGTTTCCCTCGATCTCAAGGCGGGCAGTGTTCACGCCCTGATGGGCGAGAACGGCGCCGGCAAATCGACGTTGATGAAGATCCTGGCGGGCGTGCATCAGCCCGATTCCGGCGAGATCTCCATGAACGGGGAGAAGCTCGATCTGAAATGGCCGCGCGCAGCGCTCGATGCCGGCATTTCGACCGTTTTCCAGGAGCATTCGCTGCTGCCCAATCTGTCGATCGCCGAGAACATGTTCCTCGGCCGGGAGCCGACGACCCGGTTCGGCTCGATCGACTATCGCGCGATGAAAAGCCAGACCGCCAGGGCGCTTGGCGAACTCGGCCTCACGCTTGACCCGTCGCAACTCGTTTCCAACCTGACCATAGCCGAGCGGCAATTTGTCGAGATCGCGCATTGCATCCATGCCGACGCCAGCGTGCTCATCCTCGACGAGCCGACGGCGGCGCTCAACGCGGCCGATGTCGATGTGCTCAACCGCAACATCCGCCGGCTGCGCGATAAGGGAAAGGCCATCGTCTACATCTCTCATCGCATGGAGGAGATATTCGAGCTGTGCGACACGGTGACGGTGCTTAAGGACGGCGCACTGGTCGGCACAAGAATGGTGTCCGAGATCACCACCGACGACCTCATCACCATGATGGTCGGACGCGAACTCCAGGACCTTTTTCCCGATCGCACGGATGACAAAGGCGACGAGATCCTGCGCGTCGAGAACCTCAGGATTACCGAGACATCGCAGCCGCTGTCGCTGACTTTGCACAAGGGCGAGATCGTTGCCCTGGCCGGGCTGGAGGGGCAGGGCCAGCAGCGCTTCCTGAGATCGCTGATCGGCCGCTATCATCCCTTCGCCGGGACGATTTCCATCAACGGCAAGGCGCTGAAGATGCCGCTCTCGGCATCATCGGGCGTTCGCCATTTGCAGCAGCTGAAGGTCGGCTTCGTTCCCGAGGACCGCAAGGAGGAGGGGCTCTTCCTCGCTCTGCCGATCGCCCACAACATCGCCATCGGATTGCATTCGAGGCGCCCTGAACTTGCTCCGGCGCGGCCGTATCGAAACGTCATCGCCCGCATGATGGAGGTCATGAACATAAAGGCGGCGGGGCCATCGGCTGCGGTCGGTTCGCTGTCGGGTGGCAACCAGCAAAAGGTCCTGCTCGGCCGTTACCTTGCCGCCGACCTCGATCTTCTGCTGGTGGAGGAGCCGACGCGCGGCGTCGACATCGGCGCCAAGTCCGAGATCTACCATCTGCTGCGGGACTTTACCGCCAAGGGCGGCGCCGTGCTGGTGCTGTCGCGCGAGACGATCGAATTGATCGGGCTCTGCGACCGCATCTACGTCGTGCATCACGACACCATCGTGGCCGAAATGCCGGCAGCGCAGGCGAGCGAACACAAGATCCTCGACGCGGCCCTGATGGGCGGCTCCACGCGCCAGCATTAGGGGCCTCCATGCATCGTTCGCTTTTCAACATCCTGAGTGGCCGGAACACACGGCAAGGCCTGTGGGGCCTGCCACTGCTGGTCGCCTTGCTCATTTCGCTGTGGCTGACCGTCGAGACGACGCAGTTCGCCACGGCCGAAAACCTCTTCAACCTGGTGGCCCAGGCGATGCCGCTGATCATCGCGGCGATCGGACAACTCGTCGTCGTGCTCATCGGCGGGCTCGATCTATCGGTCGGCTCGGTCATCAGCTTCACCACCGCGGTGCTGGCGCTCGACCAGCCGGCGATCGTGTTGATCCCGGCGGTCTTCGTGCTGGCGGCACTGATCGGGCTGATCAACGGCCTGGCGATCACCCGCTTCAACGTCCATCCGATCATCGCGACGCTGTCGACGCAGTACATCGTGCTCGGCATCACGCGCATCCTGCGGCCCGTCTCCGGCGGCACGGTGCCGGAGATCGTCATCGATGCCGTTTCGGGCAGTTTGCTGGGCATTCCTTATCCGGTTTTCTGGGGCATCATCGTGATCCTGGCAGCGTGGAAACTGCTCTACGGGTCCCGGTACGGGCTGCATCTGTTTGCGATCGGCGGCGGCATCGCTTCCGGCGCCGAGAGTGCTGCCCGCAATTTCGGCGTAGCCGACCGTCGCAACATCATCCTCGCCTATGTCGTCTGTTCCTGTTTCGCAGCCGTTGCCGGTGTCTTCCTGGCCGGGCGTATCGTGTCGGGCGATCCGAATGTCGGGCTGCTGTTCGAACTCGACACCGTCACTGCCGTCGCCCTTGGAGGTACCCAGCTTTCCGGCGGCATAGGCAGCCTGCACGGCACGGTGATCGGCGCGCTGGTGATGGCGCTGCTGGCCAATGGCATGAACCTCGCCAACGTCTCGCCCTTCGTCCAGACGGCGATCAAGGGCGGCATCCTGCTGGCGGTGGTCGGGCTGCAATCCCGCAAGAAGATGGGGCTCTGAAAGATGGCTGCCGTTCTCGCAAATCCGATCGCCCGGCGCCTGCTGCGCATACCGCCGTCCTATTTTGTCTTCCTCGTGCTGCTGGCGACGCTGTGGATTGCGCGGCCGAACATGCTCAACCTCAACATCATGGGTATCTTCGTCAGGCAGATCGTCCCGCTCGGCATCCTGGTGCTGGGGCAGCTCGTCGTCATGCGGGTGAAGTCGATCGACCTCTCCGGCGGCGGCATCATCCTGCTCATCAACTATTTCATCTCGTCGGGCACTTTCCCCGGCGCGTCGATGCCTTTCTTCGTCGTGCTGGCGCTCGCCACGGGCCTCGTCATCGGCCTGTTCAACGGCTTCATGATCGGCAACCGGCGGGTGTCGGCGGTCATCGTCACGCTGGCTGTCAGCATCATCCTGGTCGGGCTGGTGCAGTTCCTGTCGAGCGGCAACCCGCCCGGCGACGTGCCGAAGCTGTTCAACGACCTCTACAACACGAAATTCCTGTCGGTTCCGACGCCGGTGCTGTTCTGGGTCCTGCTGACCGCTTTGGTGTGGCTGCTTCTGTCGCGGGCCGTCTTTGGCCGCTACGTCGCCTCGGTCGGAGAG
>NZ_RZQL01000029.1 GCF_003997935.1 Mesorhizobium sp. M7A.F.Ca.US.006.01.1.1 | reverse complement strand
GAAAAATGTCTTCGATGCCATTCTGGCTCTTCGAGAATTTGAAACGGACGGAAAACTTTTTGCCGTACAAATTGATTTTGAGAAGTATTTCGATAATATCCCATCTTGGTATCTGAAGAAAAAAATTAATGACGCCGAAAAGATAAGCTTAACCCCACATGAGCGTTATATTTTTGAGAAATTTCTACACCATCGCTATTCCCCGTATGATACCTATCAGATGGGAAATCACACGCGTCGAATTCACGGAACTCCGCAAGGGTCTTCAGTTTCTCTTATTTTAGCAAACCTAGCGAATCACGATTTGGATACAGCCCTATCCGCGTCTTCTGGCAGATTTGTGCGTTTCGCCGATGATGTTGTGGCCCTCTGCAGCGACTACTCTCAGGCGCAAGAATTAGAGCGTTGCTTTGTCGAACATTGCAGAATTAGCGGATTGAAATTGAACGCGGATAAGTCACCAGGGATTGCGGTAATTTCAAACTATAGTCAGGAAATGAGAACGTACCCTCATTTTGATTATTTAGGATACCGATTCACAGTTAGCGGCCTTACGGTTCCCGAAAAAACTGTCAAACGATTAAAGACTAGGGTGTCACGCCTAGTGAATATATACCTGAGCTACTACCTAAAAGATGGATACAATAAATCTAGATCGTCTACCGCAAAACCGAATTACGATTGGGATCTTTTGGGGCTTATATACGAACTTAGAAATTCACTTTATGGAGGACTTGCCGAGGGAGACCTGGCGGATTTCATAAATTTGGGACGCAGGCTTAAGGCAATGAAGGGGCTGATGGGCTTCTATTGCTTAATTGACGATCCCGCACCCCTTCGTAATCTAGATGGCTGGATGCTCAGCATTGTTCGTAGGGCTATGGTGAACCGTAATGCAATACTGAGCGCAAACTACGGCCACAGCTGCATAACTCCGACGAATGCTGAATTGGCAACGGGCAAGTGGCTGGATCCTGCAGCTTGGAAAGGGGGTGTCTTACCGGACGCCCGTATGCCGAGTCTGGTCAGAGGTTGGCGAGCCGCAAGGAAACACTTCTTTACCTTCGGATTAGAGCAGGTCGAAGCGCCCGGATACGATGTTTATGCCGACATCACCAAACTGTTCTAGGCTCGCTGCGGGAGGCGACCAAGTCAAAGTACCACCATCTCTTGGGAAAGATTTGGTGGGTGCGCACAGGATTGAACTGTGGACCCGCTGATTAAGAGTCAGCTGCTCTACCAACTGAGCTACGCACCCACTCGGCCGGCAAAAACCGGCGTTGGCGGGCATATAGCCGCCACCATCGGTCCTGTCCAGCCCTGCCGGAATCATTTCCCGACAAATCGCTTAAGTGCCGCACATGGTCAGACGAACAGTCTGCCTTCCGCAACCTTGACCGCGTTGCCGCCAATGCGCGCCGAGGCCAGTTTTCCGCCTTGCACGGTCAGTTCGAGGCGGATGCGCGAAGGCCGGCCCATCTCCAGCCCCTGCTCGATCCACAGCTGCGAAATGCCGTCGGTCGGTGCGTCGAAATGCATGATGGCACCGGCAAAGGCCGCAGCCGCCGAGCCGGTCGCCGGATCCTCGTAGGAAGGCGTGCCGGGCACGATCATGCGCACATGGAAGCCGCTCTCGTGGTTCACCGTCTCGCGGCAATAGACATAGGGACTGGCGAAGGCCCACTCGCTCTTGCGCGGCGCCAGTTCCGACCAGGCCTGGTTGTCCAGCCGGATCCGGCCCGCCGCCTCGAGATTGGCAACCGGGATCGTCACATAGGGCACGCCGGCCGACCAGAACGCGACACGGTGATTCTCGAAGCCGATCTCGTGCGGCGTCAGCCCAAGGGCGGCACCGATCGCCTCCGGATCGGCCTCGAGCTTCAGCGCCGCCGGCAGCTTCGCCAGGTCGAACTCGGCAAAAGTGTTGCCGTCATGCTTGCTGACGGCGCACCGCACCGGGCCGATGTTTTCCTCCAGCACGAAGATGCCGGCGCCGCCCTCCTCCGCAAGTTCGGCCAGCGCGATCGCGGCGCCGACCGTCGGATGGCCGGCGAACGGCATTTCATAGTCGGGGGTGAAGATGCGGATGCGGTTTTTGTGCTTGGGATTGTCCGGCGGCAGGACGAACACCGATTCGGACAGGTTGAATTCGCGCGCGATGGCCTGCATCGCGGCCGTGTCCAATCCCTTGCTATCGAGCACGACGGCCAAAGGATTGCCGGCCAGTCGCTCGGTCGTAAACACATCGTAAAGCAAGTAATTCCGGGTTTTCATTCCTGCCTCAATCCCAACATGGGCGAAATTTAATTTGATATTTGAACCAGTAAGCCTGATCTGTGCACAGATAGGGACATTGCGCATTATAGGGGTCCAGCGTGGACCAGATTGTCAATCTGCCAAAGACGGAATCGGATTCCGCCATCGAGACGGCGCTCGGGCTCGACATGACGGGTCGGCGCAAGTCGCGCCGTCGCGGCTGGCTCTATGCGCTGCTGGCGCTGATCGTGCTCGTCGCCGGGCTTGGCGTCTATCAGTGGTATGCCGGCTCACCGGCCAGGATTGACTACACCACCGTGCCTGCCGCCAAGGCCGACCTCACCGTCGCGGTGTCGGCGACCGGCACGCTGCAGCCCCTCACCCAGGTCGACATTTCAAGCGAACTGTCCGGCATCATCCGCTCGGTCTCAGCCGAGGAGAACCAGCAGGTCAAGAAGGGTGACGTGCTGGCGACACTCGACACGGTGAAACTCGAAGTCCAGATCGAGCGCGCCGAAGCTTCGGCCAAGGCCGCCGCCGCCAATGTCGAGGACGCCACGGTTACGCTGGCCGAAAACGAGAAGGCGCTTGTCCGCGCAGCAGCGCTGACCAAGCGCGGCATGGCGACAGACCAGTCGCTTGAAGCAGCAACCGCCACGCGCGACCGTTCCAAGGCAGCGCTCGACAGTGCGCAGGCCAACCTCGCCATCGCCCAGGCCGACCTCAAGGCGCAGCAGACCGACCTTGCCAAGAGCACCATCTATGCGCCGATCGACGGCATCGTGCTGACGCGATCGGTCGATCCCGGCCAGACGGTTGCCTCCTCGCTGCAGGCGCCGGTGCTGTTCATCATCGCCGCCGATCTCAGGAACATGGAACTGGTGGCGGCGGTCGACGAAGCCGACATCGGCGCGGTCAAGTCAGGCCAGCATGCCCGCTTCACCGTCGATGCCTTCCCCGAGCGGCCGTTCGATGCCGAGATCCGAGACATCTCCTATGCCTCGGTCACCACTGACGGCGTCGTCACCTACAATGCGCGACTCGAGGTCGACAACAACGAGCTGCTGCTGCGGCCCGGCATGACCGCCACCGTTTCGGTCGTCACCAAACAGGCCAAGGACGTGCTCACCGTACCGGCCACCGCCTTCCGCTATCGTCCTGCCCAGCAGGCCGCCCGCGGCTGGAGCCTCAGCGACCTGTTCACCGGCCGCATGGGCCGCCCCGGCGGCAACCGCCAGCGCCAGGCCGCCACAGTGCCCACCGACGGCTCGCGCACGCTCTATGTGCTGGAGAACGGGCGTCCGCACCCGGTCAACGTCAAGATCGGCTCCACCGACGGCGAACTGACCGAGATCATTTCTGGCCTCGACGAAGGCGCACAGGTCATCACCGCGTCGCAGCAGCGGAGCTGATGTCGTGGCCGCCGGTGCTGCCCTCATCACCTTCGACAAGGTCTGGAAGAGCTATGGCCAGGGCGAGGCCAAGGTGCATGCGCTGGCCGGCGTCGATCTTGCCATCCGGCGTGGCGAATTCGTCGCCATCATGGGGCCGTCCGGTTCCGGCAAATCGACGGCGATGAACATCATCGGCTGCCTCGACACGCCGACGGCCGGAACCTATTCCTTCATGGGCATCGACGCCGGCCGCCTCGACCGCAACCGCCGCGCCATGCTGCGCAACCTCTATGTCGGCTTCGTCTTCCAGGGCTACAATCTGCTGGCCCGCACCACGGCGGCCGAAAATGTCGAACTGCCGCTGATCTATCGCGGCGTGGCCGCCCGCGAGCGCCGCGACCTTGCCATGCAGGCCCTGGCGGAGGTCGGCCTTGTCGGCCGCGAGCACCACACGCCGGCCGAACTGTCCGGCGGCCAGCAGCAGCGCGTGGCGATCGCGCGCGCCATCGTCACGCGGCCGACGCTGCTCGTCGCCGACGAGCCGACCGGCAACCTCGACACCGCCCGCACGCACGAGATCATGGAGTTGCTGACGCGGCTCAACAAGGAGCTTGGCCTAACCATCGCCATGGTCACCCACGAGGCCGATGTCGCCGACTATGCCGAACGCACCATCCGCTTCCTCGACGGCCATGTCGCTTCGGATTCCAGGAAGCTGGAGATCGCACAGCCATGATCTGGGAAACCGTCCGCCTGTCGCTGCGCTCGATCCGCCGCAACGTGCTGCGCTCGTTCCTGACCTTGCTCGGCATCGTCATCGGCGTTGCCGCCGTCATTGCCATGCTCACCATCGGCTCGGGCACCACGCAGAAGGTCAAGGCCGACATCTCCAAGCTCGGCAGCAATCTTTTGGTCGTCCGCTCCGGTCGCCCGGCCGGTCCCGGCGGCCCGGGCGGGCTCGACCAGGTGGTGCGTCCGCTGGCCGAAAAGGACCTGGCGGCGCTGGTTGCGCATCTGACTGGCGCCCGCGCCATTTCGCCGGCTTCGCAAAAGCAGGTCCGGGTCATCTTCGGCACCGAGAGCCTGACCTCGGGCGTCACCGGCACCGACAGCGCCTATCTCGATGCGCGCGACTGGAAACTGGTGTCGGGCCGCCCGTTCAGCGATTCCGAAACCCGCTCGGGCACCGGCGTGTGCCTGATCGGCGAGACGGTGCGCCAACAATTCTTCGGCGCTGGCGATCCCGAGGGCGAGATCATCCGCGTCAACCGCACCTCCTGCAAGATCATCGGCCTGCTCGAGCCCAAGGGCTATACCGGCTTCGGTCAGGACCAGGACAATGTCGTGCTGATGCCGCTGCACGCCTACCAGCGCCGTATCGCCGGCAACCGCGACATCGACAACATCTACATCGCCGCCGACGACCGCACGCCGACCAGCGAGTTGCAGCCGCGCGTCGAGGACATTCTGCGCGACGCCAGACGCATCACGCCCGATCGTGAAAGCGATTTCGCCATTCGCGACATGACGCAGATCGCCGACGCCATGGCCAGCGCCACCACCACCATGACCGGCATGCTGGGCGCGGTCGCCGGCGTCAGCCTTTTGGTCGGCGGCATCGGCATCATGAACATCATGCTGGTGTCGGTCACCGAACGCACCCGCGAGATCGGCATCAGGCTCGCCATCGGCGCGCATGAAAAGCACATCCTCATCCAGTTCCTGGTCGAAGCGACGGTGCTGTCACTGCTCGGCGGCATCATAGGCATCCTGATCGGCCTGGCGCTGGCCGGCCTCGCCGCGGTGACGCTGACCATTCCCTTCGCGCCGAGCCCGGCGGTCATCCTGCTCGCCGTCGGCTTTTCCGCGCTCATCGGCATGGTGTTCGGCTTCTTCCCGGCGCTGCGCGGCGCCAGGCTCGACCCGATCGACGCGCTTAGGCACGAATAGGGCAACCCGGCCGGAACGCGGCCAGCGCTCCAACCGGTTTTGCACAGCCTTCGGTGTTTCCACCCTGCCCGCCACTGTCGCCGCGCCGTTCGCGATGCTAGGGCAATTCACCCTGGGTGGAGGAATCGCGGATGAGCAAGAAGGCGCGACTGATCCTGGCAATGGTCATCATCGAGGCTTTCCTTGCAGGCATCTGGTGGTATCTCGCCCGCTACGGCCTCGCCAATCCCAATCGCGTCACCGCTGACTTCCAGGCAGTCGTCGGCCAGACGATGGGAATGGCGATGGGCGGCTTGCTGGGCATCGGCTTTATCCTGTTCCTCGTCGCCGCCCGCAACGATCGCAACGCGGCGCAGAACAAGACGCGCCCTTAATTCCCGTTTGCGAAATGCCACTCGATCAGCGGCTTCATGTGCGGCGAGAGCCCATCCGGCAAGTCGGCGGCGTGGCGGATGATCACCGGCTCCTCGATCTCCGGCTCGGTCTCGGTGGCGACGAAAGCACTGATGCGCCTGGCGATCTCGTCGGCGGGTGCCGTCTCGTGATAGCGGCGGAAGATCACTGTGCCGCTGTTGGTCGACATGGCGTGGTAGCGCTTGCCGCGTTCCGCGCCTGACAGGTCGAGACCGGTTTCCTCGCGCACCTCGCGGATCATGTTGAAATCGACATCGACCAGCCCATCGCGAAAATCGACAGGCTCGAACGAGCCGGCGGCGAAATAGACGCGGCCGGCGTTGACCGTATGCGGCCCCATGCGGATCGCCACCAGCGCATTGTCGGCGGCCACCAGCATGGCATGCGCATAGGCATGCTCGGCGCCCGAATTCTCGCGCCGTTTCCGCCACAGCATGAAAGTCGAGTAGTTGACCGCATGGCAGCGGCCGACGAGACGGCTGTCGCGGTAGGCGAGTTGTGACAGCAGCACCACCATGCCGTCGAACAGCGCCGGATTGGCAGCGATTTCGTGCTGCCAGTTTTCGGCAATCGCCTCTGCATTGTCCCTTGCGAAGGGATGCGGGCCAGGATCGAGCCGGACGTCGATGTCGTCGACCGGCAGGATGACGTTGCGCGGCAGGTCGAAACTCATGCGTATCAGGCCCCGATATTGCTTACCGGGACAACGTCCAAGGTAATGGCCACCGGACAATGGTCCGACGCCTTCGGCCGGTCCCAGCCGGCGCGCGGAAACCGCTCCACTTCCTGCCCCGGCGGAAAGATGGTGCGCCACGGCTGGCCATTGCGAATGATGTCGGGAACAGCCGTCGCGTTGCTGGCGGCGAGCCCCTTCGACAGCAGGATGTAGTCGAGCTGGCACAGATGCCGCTCTTCCGGTCCGCGCGTGTGGTAGAAACTCCAGCGGTTCATCTCCGGCCGTCGCTCGACGACGTTTTCGCAAAAGCCGCCTGCCGTCAGCACGTTGATGCAGGACAGGGCTTCGTCGACCACCTCGAAGCGGTAACCGTCGATCGCATCGCCGGCTACCTTCACGCGCTGGCGATAATCATTCATGTCGCCGCAGATCGCCCAGCGTTTGTCGGCGGCATGCTCTCCACCGAAACGCTCCTCGATGATCCGTCGCACCGCTTGTGCCTCGGCGATGCGCACCGGCATCGTCGCTTCGCGCCCGTCGAGCCCGTTGCGCGGCGAGCCCATCGACTTGAAATGCACGAGGTAGAGCGTCAGCGGAACGCCACCCACGGTGACGTCGATCTCCAGGCAGTCGCGCCGGAAAATGCGCTCATTGGCCTGATTGCCGAGTGCCTCCAGCTCCGGCGTGTGCAGCCCGAACTGCTCGTAGGTGACATAGGCGTGGCTGGTCATGCGCACGAATTCGATCGGCTGGCCCTGCGCGGTCTCATTGCGCATCATCACGGCCACGTCGATGCCGCGTGAATCATTACCCGATGTGGTGTATTTCTGCCGGTAGCCCTGCCCCACCATCTTGAACAGATAGCCATATTCGAAGGCCTTCAGCGCCTCGATGTTGTCGACCTCCTGCATGCAAATGATGTCGGCACGGGTGGCAGCGATTGCCAGCGCCGTCAGCTGACGCGTGTCGTCGGACTGGGCGATGGCGCGGGCCTGCTCCAGAATCCTGTATTCCGCCTCGCTCTGGATATCGAACAGCGCCAGCGTTCGATCCTCGTTGAGCTGGTTGCGATAGCCGGAATAATCGAACCTGTTCATCAGGTTCTCGACATTGAAGGTGGCAAGGCGCAGCGACATGCCATGAGCTTTGCCCGCAAGTGCTTCGGAAAACAAGCGCACAGGACCACCATCTGAGATCGATTGGTCCTGGGCGCGTTCGCGTCATGGTTGACGGAACCTTTCCGTTCATCCGCCGTTCAGATGCAAACATCCATTGTCGCCCCATTCCTCGGGTGGGCGTGGGGCCTGTAACTCTTGGAGAGTGCAATGAATTCGCTCTTTTCTTCCACGGTCAAATCGGGGCTGATAGCCTTGGGTATCCTCTCCGGCGTCACGGCACCGTCCGCCGCCGGGCCGCTCATGCAGCCAGACCTGTCGATTCCCAGCAGCACGGCGGCGCCGAATGTCACGCCGGTCCGGGATAGCTGGGCGGGCGGCAACAACAACCACCAGTACAATGACAATTGGAGATGGCGCCGGTCGGGCAATTGGGACGGCGGCCGTCGGCACTGGCACGGCGGCGGCAGTAACTGGAATGGTGGAGACAACTGGCGTTGGCGCCATGGTCGCCATCACTATCGCGGCGGTCGTTACTATGATGATGGCGCGAGTGCCGCGATCCTTGGCCTTGGCCTGGGGCTGGGCCTCGGCAGCATGTACAACAATTACGACTACTACGACCGGCCGGCGCCGCGCCGCTACTACCGCGCGGGACGGCTTTCGAGCGCCCATGTCCAATGGTGCTACAACCGCTACCGGTCGTACCGGGCCTATGACAACACGTTCCAGCCCTACAACGGCCCGCGCCAGCAGTGCTACTCACCCTATTGATGCGCTGGCCCTGTAGCTGAGCTGACCGACAGAATGAAAAACGGCGCCGCGTGGCGCCGTTTCTTGTTCATGGAAGCTGCTGTTTTCGAGGGCTTGTGGATTTCGCTCAGTTCTTCGCCTTGTCGACCAGCTTGTTCTTGGAAATCCACGGCATCATCGCGCGCAGCTTGGCACCGACTTCCTCGATCTGGTGGCTGTCGTTGTTGCGGCGGATGCCCTTGAAGCGGGACATGCCGGCGCGGTATTCCTGCATCCATTCCGAGGTAAACTTGCCGGTCTGGATGTCCTTCAGCACGCGCTTCATCTCGGCCTTGGTCTCGGCGGTGATGATGCGCGGGCCCGAGACATATTCGCCCCATTCGGCGGTGTTCGAGATCGAGTAGTTCATGTTGGCGATGCCGCCTTCATAGATCAGGTCGACGATCAACTTGACCTCGTGCAGGCACTCGAAATAGGCCATCTCAGGCGCGTAGCCGGCTTCCACCAGCGTCTCGAAGCCGGCACGGATCAGTTCGACCAGACCGCCGCACAGCACGACCTGCTCGCCGAACAGATCGGTCTCGCATTCCTCGCGGAAATTGGTCTCGATGATGCCCGAACGGCCGCCGCCGACGCCACAGGCATAAGATAGCGCCAGGTCGAGCGCATTGCCCGAGGCGTCCTGGTTGACGGCGACCAGGCACGGCACGCCGCCGCCCTTCTGGTATTCACCGCGCACCGTGTGGCCGGGACCCTTCGGCGCGATCATGACGACGTCGACCGTCGACTTCGGCTCGATCAGGCCGAAATGCACGTTGAGGCCGTGCGCGAAGGCGATAGCAGCACCATCGCGGATATTCGGCGCGATCTCGTTCTTGTAGATGTCGGCCTGCAGTTCGTCGGGCGTTGCCATCATCATCAGGTCGGCCCATTTGGCGGCGTCCGCCACGCTCATCACCTTGAGCCCATCGGCTTCGACCTTCTTGGCGGTCGCCGAGCCGGCCTTGAGGCCGATGGCGATCTCCTTGGCGCCGGAATCCTTGAGGTTGAGCGCATGCGCCCTGCCCTGGCTGCCGTAGCCGATGATGGCGAGCTTCTTGCCCTTGATCAGATTGAGATCGGCATCACGATCGTAATAGACGCGCATTTTGTCTTCCTTCCCGTTTATAAATCAGAGACCTTGCGGCCCGGTTTTTGCTCCGAAAAGAGCGAGAAACTGCTGCGTCGCGCGCGCGGCATCGCCGCCGATCGCCGCCTCAGTCAATTCCAGCCGGTCGCCGAGCAGCAGACGGATCTGCACATCGCGGGCGACCAGCCCGAAAAAGGTGCGGAACGCCGTCTCGGCATCCGCGAAATCCAAAAGCCCGGTCCGTCGGCCGGCCTCAAGCACCGGCTTCAGCCGTTTGGCGAGCGCAAAACGGCCATTCTCCAGCACCACGGCGCCAAGATTGTCCTTGCCTGAACCGGCATGACCGACCGCCACGCGGTTGAGCGCGATCGAGGTATCACTGGAGATCACCTGGAGCCAGTCCGAGGCGAAACGTTCGAGGCTTGCCGTCAGCGAGGCAAGGTCCAGGCCCTTGCCGTCGACCTGCGCCACCCGCACTTTCGAAGCCTGCCATTGCACCGTCGCCGTCAGTAGCCCGTCGCGGTCGCCGAACCATTTGTAGAGCGTTTCCTTGGAGCAGCTGGCGCGGCGCGCCACGGCGGTCATGGTCAACTGATCGCCCTCCTCGACCAGCAGCCGCAACGCTGCGTCGAGCACGGCCTTCTGCCGCTCCGTCAGCGCTTCGCTGGTGTCGATGTCGGGCACGATGTGCAACACGCTCTTCTCTCGAAAGGCAGGGCCACCGGTCACTCCGATAAACCGTACCGTACGTTACGGTTCGGCTTATCGCGCAATCCGAGACCATGCGCAAGAGGACGAGCGCAAAATATCTGCAAGTGGCGTTGCCGCGCGCGACAAGCCCCGCTTAGTCGCTGGTTGGCGGATGGCGCAGCCGACCGAGCAATGCCGAGACCATGGTCAGCTCATCCGCCGACAATTTGGCGCCAACCAGTTCGGCGATCGAGCGTCCGTAGACAGCCCACATCTGGCGGCGTGTCTCGCGGCCCTTGGCGGTGATGCGGATGGTCTGGCCACGGCCGTCATCGGCCACAGGCAGTTTCTCGACGAGCCCATCGGCCTCGAGCCGGGCCAGCAGGCGCGAAATGTTGTATTGCGCAAACAGCGTGCGCTCGATCAGCTGGAACGGCCGCAGCCCGCCCTCGCCCGCCCCGGCAAGTTCATGCAGCACGTCGTACCAGGCAAGCGGCGGCAGGCCGGCGGCCTTCAACGCCTCTTCGGCGCTCTCCATCAGTTGGCGCGAAACGCGCATCAGGCGAGCCCAGGCCTTGATGGCTTCGGGCGAAGGCGTGGCTTTCTCAGTCATGACCAAGCATAGGCAGTAGATGCAAATGCATCAAGCTTGACGATCGATGCATATGCATTCATATAGATGCAAATGCATCAACTTAGGAAAATCTCATGAAACACAAGCTCATTCTCGTCAGCCATTATCTCTGCCCCTATGTGCAGCGCGCCGCGATTTCACTGGCCGAAAAGGGCGTGCCGTTCGAGCGCGTCGATATCGACCTCGCCAACAAGCCGGACTGGTTCAAGGCGATCTCGCCGCTCGGCAAGGTGCCGCTGCTGCGCGTGCAGCGAAATGGCGAGGAAACGGTGATCTTCGAATCGGCCGTCATCCTGGAATTCCTCGAAGAGACGCAGGCCAATCCACTCCACCCTGCCGATCCCTATGCCCGCGCGCGGCATCGCGCCTGGGTCGAGTTCGGTTCGGCAACACTCAACGCCATCGGCCGGTTCTATTCGGCCTCGACCGAGGCCGGCTTCCTTGACGAATCCAGCGCGCTTTCCGCCATGTTCGACCGTCTCGAAGCCGAATTGGCGGACGAGCCTGGCGGCCCCTGGTTCGCCAGCAAGCACTTTTCGCTGGTCGACGCGGTTTACGGTCCGGTCTTCCGCTATCTCGATGCCTTCGACCGGATCGGTGATTTCGGCATTCTTGACCGTAAGCCCCTCGTCCGAGCCTGGCGCAAGGCGTTGAGTGAACGTCCGTCGATCAAACAAGCCGTGGCGCCGGACTACCCGCAGCGCCTGCATACCTTCCTGCGAGCAAAGGGATCGTACCTTTCGAGCCTCATTGGCCGAAGCGATCCGGCCACCGCGCCTCGATCAGTCCAATCCGCTTGAACGGGTCGATCACTGTTCCCGCCACCATCGAGGCGAGAAACTGCGGCGCCGGCGGGATTTTTGCCACCGTCGCCACCAGCCTGTCACGGATGAAGGGCAGCGCCACCGAATCCGACTGGTAGAACGGCGTGAATGCCAGCGACAGCGCCTGGAAGATGCGGACATGCCAGCGGCGCGCCCTCGCATAGGCTTCCAGTGCGGCCTCGACGTTTGGCGCCCGCGCCAGCGCATGGCTGAGCGCCGCGGCGTCGAGCAGCGCCATGTTGGCCCCTTGCCCAAGCTGCGGGCTGGTCGAGTGCGCCGCGTCACCGATGATGGCCAGCCGCCGCTCTACGGGCCGCTTCATCGTGTGGTGGCCATAGCGCGCCAGCGAGAACTGGTCGAAACTGTCGATCTGGCTGGTATACGTTTCGCTCTGCGGCCACAGCCGGATCACTCTCTCCTTCCAGGCATCAAGGCCCCGGATGCGCATCGCATCCGCATCCGACGGCTTCAGGCTCCAGAAGAATGCCGCCATCCTTTCAGCGCCCGGCTGCGGCCGGCCGATCGGCAGCACGCCGATCATCACGCTCGCTTTGTCGTAGCGTTGCAGCAGCGCATGCTCATCGAAACCGTCGCCGCGCCAGCCAAGCGAGGCCCAGAACGCGCCATAGGTGAGTGACCGCGGCTCGCCCGGAGCGCTTGCGCGGCGCAGTTTCGAGCGCGAACCGCTGGCGTCGATAACGAGGTCGAACGGCCCTGCCCTTCGTCCGTTGCCGCAGATCAGCGTCGCCCGTTCGCCAGTCTCCAGGGCCTCGATCTCGACGCCGGTCTCGATGGCGATCGCTTCGCGTTGGGCGGCGCGGAAGAGCACGCCGAACAAGGCCGCCCGGTGCACCGCCAGCCCGAAGCGGCCACCGCGTTGCGCATCGTAGCGGACATCGAGCACGGTACGGCCTGTCGTGACATCGGCGCCATGCAGGCGGTCGATGCGGCTGCCCAGCGCCAGTATGTCGTCGAGCAGGCCAAGATCGGCCAGGACCGTCAGCCCTGTCGGCTGCAGGATCAGCCCGGAGCCGACCGGCTTCGGCTCATCGAAGCGCTCGAAGACCGTGACCCGATGCCCGGCACGCTTGAGATAGAGCGCCATGGCCAGTCCCGCCGGCCCGGCGCCTGCAATTGCGATGTCGTAGGAAATGCCAATGCCCCCAAAGCCGAACTGGCCGGGACAATCCTTCAGCAGCCCGACGAAATCAAGCCGCACCCTGGGGCTTTAGCGGTCGTTCAAGCCTGGGCCTTGGCGGCCGTTCAAGCCTGGGACGCATCAAAATCGGCGCGCGCTGCGCGCACCGCATCATGGTTGAGTTCGGCCCACAGAATCAATTGATGAAAGGCGCCGAACATAGAGCGCCCGAGATCGGTCAGGCTGTATTCGACGCTCGGTGGTTTGGTCGGGAACACCTCACGATGCACATAGCCATCGCGCTGAAGATCGTACAGCGTCTGGGTCAGCATGCGCTGTGAAATGTCCGGCACCAGGCGCCGCAACTCGCCGAAGCGGTAGGGTTTTTCAGCCAGCGCCATCATCAGCAGCGATCTCCATTTGCCGCTGACCCCCTGGATGACCTCGCGAACCGGACAATTGGCAATATTGCCACCGCCGGAGATGGCCTTGTAGACCTCCAACTTCGATCTCAGATTGATGACCTTGCCATCCATGGCTGGTTCCCTGCGCGTGCCTACCTCCCGAAAAACTGCCTTCTTTACGGCACCAGGTCAATTCCTATTTTAGTGCTGGTCTCTTTTTGAGACCACACCTCGAACCGCCCTAGCGGCGCAACGTCAGGATCTTCCATGACCGAAACCCTTCTCGTCACCGGCGCTTCCGGCCAGCTCGGCCGCGGCGTCATCCACTATCTCCTGGACACGCACAAAGTTCCGCCAGCAAAGATCATCGCCACCACACGCAATCCGGAAAACGTGGCCGATCTGGCGCTGCGCGGCGTCGTTGTCAGGGCCGCCGACTTCAACGACGCGGCCTCGCTGGAAAGCGCATTCGAGGGCGCCGACAAGGTGCTGATCATTTCGACAGGGGATCTCGATCTCAAAAGCGGCAGGCGCCTGAAGCAGCACGAAAATGCCGTTGCCGCAGCCAAAAACACCGGCATTTCGCATCTGCTTTACACCTCGATGCCCAATCCGGAGCCGGTGTCGCCGGTCCTGTTTGCCGATGACCACTACAGCACCGAGCAGGCCATCAAGGCGAGCGGCATTCCCTACACGATCTTCCGCAACGGCTGGTACCAGGAGAACCTGTTCCTGGGGCTGCCACACGCCATCGCCTCGGGACACTGGTATACGTCCGCCGGCGACGGCCGCGTTGCGCCTGGTGCGCGCGACGACATGGCAGCGGCGATCGCCGCCGGTCTCGCTGCCGTTTCCAACGAAAGCAAGACCTACACCTTGACCGGCCCGCAGGCCTACACCACGGCCGAGATTGCAGCCTTGGTAAGCGAGGTCACCGGCAAGCCGCTCGATGTCGTCCAGGTTTCGGATGAAGCCTTGACCGAAGGCGTGAAGGCATCAGGCGTTCCCGAGGATTTCGCTGAGGTCATCGTGTCCTTCGACGCCAACACGCGCGCCGGCCGTATCGCCATGGTGACCGACGCGATCGAGACGCTTTCGGGCCGCAAGTCAAAAACGCTGAAGCAGTTCCTTGAGGCGAACAAGGCCGCCCTGGCCGGTTGAAGCGGAGTGACATGGACTGTGCCGTGAAGCACAGTCCATTCGCCGATCCATCCGGACATGTCGAGATTCAGGTCAGGCCGAGTCGAGAATGGCGGGTTCCGAGAACCGGAACGGAGCGGACATTTGGGTCCGTGAGTACAGTTCTACCGCGATGCGGTAGAACGGGGAAGCGCAGGAACCTGCTGTTCGAAGGCCGGCCTCACCTGAATATCGGTATGTCCTAGATCGCCACCTGCGTGCCGATCTCGACCACGCGCCCGGTCGGGATCTGGAAGTACTCTGTCGCATCGGCCGCCGTACGCGCCAGGCCGATGAACAGCCGGTCCTGCCACACCGGCATGCCGGAATTGGGCGAGGCCTTGAGCGAACGCCGCGACAGGAAGAACGAAGTCGTCATGATGTCGAACTTCCAGCCCTGCTTGCGGCAGATCGCCAGCGCGCGCGGGATGTTGGGCTGCTCCATGTAGCCGAAGGTCAGCGTTACCCGCATGAACAGCTCGTTGACCGTCTCCATCTTGACCCGGTCGCTGTCCGGCACCACCGGCTGCGGCGCGGTCACCACCGAGAGGATGACGTTCTGCTCATGCAGCACCTTGTAGTGCTTCAGGCTATGCATCAGCGCGGTTGGCGCGCTGAGCGGATCGCTGGTGAGGAAGACGGCGGTGCCGGAGACCAGCTGCGGTTTCTTCTTCAACAGATTGCCGGCCAGGAAATCGAGCGGGATCTCGTTGCGGCGGGTCTTGTCGAACAGATAGCGGCTGCCGCGCACCCAGGTCCACATGGCCAGCACGATGGTGAAGGCAACGGCCAGTGATGCCCAGCCGCCCTCGAACACCTTGACGATGTTGGAGGCAAAGAAGCCGACGTCGATGAAGCCGAACAGCGCCGTCAGGGAGACTGCCACCCACAGCCGCCATTTCCAGATGCGCGTCATCACGACAAACAACAGCACCGTGGTCACCAGCATGTTGCCGGTTACCGAGATGCCGTAGGCCGATGCCAGCCTGCTGGACTCGCCGAAGCCGACGACCAGCATCATCACCACCAGCGCCAGCAGGAGATTGACGCGCGGCATATAGATCTGGCCGGACTGTTTCTCCGACGTGTGCAGGATTTCCAGGCGCGGCAGCATGTTGAGCTGCACCGCCTGCCTGGTCAGCGAGAAGGCGCCTGATATGACCGCCTGGCTGGCGATCACCGTGGCGGCGGTCGCCAACACGACCATCGGGATCAGCGTCCAGCCTTCGTTCATCTCGAAGAAAGGATGGCCGACGACGCCGTTCTTGGCCAACACGAAAGCGCCCTGCCCGGCATAGTTGAGCAGCAGGCACGGAAACACGACCCACAGCCAGGCGAGCACGATCGGCTTGCGGCCGAAATGGCCGAGATCGGCATAGAGCGCTTCGGCGCCGGTCACGGCGAGGAAGATGGCGCCGATGGTGACGAAGGCGACATCGGGCGAATTGATCAGGAAGGCGACGATGTAGTGCGGGCTCACCGCCCACAGGATTTCCGGATCGGCGACTATGTGATTGAGACCGGAAAGGCCAATGGCCAGGAACCATACCGCGGTCACCGGGCCGAAGACCAGTCCCACACCGCCCGTGCCGAAACGTTGCACCGCGAACACCATTGCGAGAATGACCAGCGTCAGCGGCACGACATAGGGCTGGAAGGTCGGCGTGACGACATTCATGCCCTCGACCGCCGACAGCACAGAAATCGCCGGCGTGATGACGGCGTCGCCGAAGAAAAGTGATGCCCCGACGATGCCGATGCCGAGCATCAGCGCCGAGCGCTTGGGGAAACTGCCGCGCGCCAGCGCCATCAGCGACAGCACGCCGCCCTCGCCGCGATTGTTCGCCCGCAGCACGAACATGATGTATTTGATGGTGACGATGATCGTCAGCGACCAGATGATCAACGACAAAACGCCGAGGATGTCACCGCGGTCGGCCACTTCTCCGCCGGAAGATGCCACCAGCGCCTCGCGAAAAGCATAGATCGGACTGGTGCCGATATCCCCGTAGACGACACCGAGCGCGCCCAGCATCAGAACCTTGGTGCTGTGCTGTTCGACTTCCGAATGGCTCGATTGTTCGACGGGTTCTGCCTCACTACCATTATTGGTAAGGGCCATGGACGACACTCCGATAAGCGCGCGGTGCTCTACGCTTGCTGCAATGCAATATCAAGTGCCGTCGCGTAATGGCAGCCATGCCTGCCACGCGAGGCTGCCATCGCTACCATCCGCAGGCCTTGAGGAACCGACCCACCGTGCCGGCCATGCCATACTCCAACGCGTCAGCTGTCAACCCATGTCCGATCGACACTTCGGCCAATGCCGGAATGCGCCTGGCAAGTGCCGGCAGATTGCTGACCACCAGATCGTGCCCGGCATTGACCTGAAGCCCGGCGGCAAGCGCGGCGTCGGCGGTTTTTCCCAGTCTTTCCAGCTCCTTGGCCGCTTTGGCGGAATCTGTGTGATAGCTGCCATACGGACCCGTATAGAGCTCGATGCGGTCGGCGCCGGTGTCGCGTGCGGCCGCCACCCAATCGGGATCCGGATCGGAAAACAGCGACACGCGAAAGCCCCCCTTTTTCAGACGCCTGACGATCGGTGTGAGGAACGCGGCCTGGGTGGCGAAGTTCCAGCCATGGTCCGATGTCGCCTGGGCCGGATCGTCCGGCACCAAAGTCACCTGTTCGGGCTGATGCTTTTCCACAAGCAACAGGAAATCCTCGGTCGGATAGCCCTCGATGTTGAACTCCGCGCGCGGAAACTCGTCGTCGATCAGCGAGCGGATCTCGGGCAGATCGGAGTGTCTTGTGTGCCGCTCGTCGGGGCGTGGGTGCACCGTCAGCCCATGCGCTCCGGCCGCCAGCGCAATGCGGCCGAGGCCGGTGACGCTTGGCCACGGCAGGTCGCGCCGGTTGCGCAGCATGGCGATGGCATTGAGGTTGACAGAGAGCTTTGCAGGCATGCGGGTGGCCTCGGAAATCATTCGACGCGCCCACCTATAGTGCCTTTGACGGGAACAGTAATGGCTTTGGTGGGAACAGACTGGGGGTTTCGGGTGTTCCAACCCTGATGAACGAGCCGGGAAAGGAAGCGCCGATGAATTTTCTCGATGAGGTGCCGGCAATCCGCCGTCTCGAGACCAGCCGCGACGACCTTTTCGCCATCGATGTCGTCGGGCACGTTTCCGCGGCCGACGGTGAAAATCTTTTCGGGCTGCTGGAGGCGGCCTATGCCCTGCATCCGCGCATCGATGTGCTGGTGCGCCTCGTCGACCATGATGGCGTCGACTGGGCCGACATCGCGGACGAGACCCTCAAGCAGGGCGCCATCCATGCGTTGGAACATGTCGGCCGTTGCGCAACCATCGGCGAACCGGACTGGATAGCGGACGCACAACGCTTTCTGCCGTCCTCACCGCCCATCGAAATCAGGCATTTCAAGGCGGAGGACGAGGCTGCCGCCTGGCAGTGGCTTGCCGCACAACCTATCGGGGCAACAGCATCCGGCGCCCCTACCTGACGATCGTCAGCCGCTCGGCCGCCCGCGTGATGGCAGTGTAGAGCCATCGCTGGCGGGTTTCCTTGAAGGCCCAGCTTTCATCGAACAGCACGATCTCGTTCCACTGCGAGCCCTGCGCCTTGTGCACGGTCAGCGCGTAGCCATAGTCGAAATCGTCGAAGCGCTTCTTCTGCTGCCAGGGGATGTCGGCATCGGGATCCTCGAACGCCGCCTTGAGCAGCTTGATCTTGGCAACGCCGCGATCCGGATCGTCCTCTTCCGGCGACACCAGAAGGTTGATGCCGGGCTTCACCGTCTCGCGCGACGAGGTCATCACCTTCCACAGCGAACCGTTGAGCAGGCCCTTTGCCGGATCGTTGCGCAGGCAGACCAGCTTGTCGCCGGCTTGCGGATAATCGGCGTTGAAGCCCTTGAGCTCGCGCAGCCGCTGATTGTAGCGGCGCCGCGTGCGGTTGGTGCCGACCAGCACCTGGTCCGCCTTCAGAACCAGTTCCTGGGTAACGTCTTCCTTGCCGATGACCTGCGCCGTGCCATAGTCGCCACGCATGAATTCACGGCCCTCGCGCACATCGAGCGCCAGCCGCAGGATCGGGTTGTCGCGCGCCTGCCGGTGGATTTCGGTGAGCAGAAAATCCGGCTCGTGGTCGGTGAAAAAACCGCCACCCGAGATCGGCGGCAACTGGCCGGGGTCGCCAAGCACCAGGATCGGCGTGCCGAAACTCATCAGGTCGCGGCCAAGCTGCTCGTCAACCATCGAACATTCGTCGATGACGACCAGCTTGGCGCGCGAGATCGGGCTCTGCCGGTTGAGTGAAAAGGTCGGCGACATCGAGGTCTTGCCGGTGACCTCGTCCGACACCGATTCCTCGCCCTTCGGCCGATAGATCAGCGAATGGATGGTGCGGGCATTGACCGCGCCCTTGGAGCGCAGCACTTGCGCCGCTTTGCCGGTGAAGGCGGCGAACTGCACCTGGCCGTCGACATGTTCGGCGAAATAGCGCGCCAGCGTCGTCTTGCCGGTGCCGGCATAGCCGAACAGCCGGAACAGCTGCGGCTGGCCGGTCTTCAGCCAGCGGGCAACCGCTTGCAGCGCCTCGTCCTGTTGGGGAGAGAATTCCATCAGCGCGAGAGACCGGATTCGCAAGGGAAAGACAAGACAGCCGCCATCATCATCGATGCGTTGGCAGCGCCTCTGCGCCGCCGACAGGTCAGGCTATCAGGCACAGACAAGAACGTAAAGGGAACAGAAAAGCTCACCACACACCTTTATCGGACCTGCCGGGGATCGTTCTCCAGCAGGATCGGCTTGCCGTGCGGGGTGGCGTGTGCGGCGCGCTCCCAGGCTTCAGCCATCGCGTCGACATCGGCTCTGGCTGCCAGCCCTTTTGAAGCAAGCAGGCTTTCCAGCGCCGCCAGCCAATGTTCGTAATAGTCATGGCCGTCAGTGGCAGCGCCTAGCTTCTTCACCTGCGCCGACAGCGCATCCGCCCACTCGCTCCACGCAAACACACCCTTGTCGTGCAGCGCCACCGTCATGGCGAAGGCTTCGGCCTGCCATGGTTCGGCGAAAACAGGGGCATCGACGCCCGGCGGCAAATCGGCCGTGTCCGAGTCACGCCGGCTCAAGATAGCTCTCCCAAGCATCGATCGAGACGCTCAGCGTCGGATCGGCGCCCTCGCCCCAGATTTCCGATCCTTCGAAAACCACGGTGTAGACCCATTGCGGGTTTTCGCCGTGGCCATGCGCATTGCTGTCGGGGAACACGAAGCCGTCGCGCACGGCCTCGATTGTACCTTGCTTGCCGCGTGCGTAGCGCGGCAGCCGCGTGTGGCCGGTCGGGTTGAAGTTCTTGGTCCGCACGGGATCGCCGGCCTTGAACCGCGCCCCTTGCGCCACCGGCCGGTCGCAAGGGCTGCCCTTGGCCAGCACTGCGGGCACGTTCTCCGCCTTCAGCAGCCTCTTGGGCGTCGCTGCCGGATCGACTGCCTTGCCCGCTTCGAGATCGCGCTCGCTGACGAAGCCGTGGCGCTTGAGCAGCACCTCCAGCGCCTTGATCCAAATCTGGTAGTAGCTCGATGAATAGTAGACAGCCGGATGCAGTGATTCCCGTGCGTGCCGGCTCTCGTCGATGTTCCACGCGCCCATGGCGCCGGCAGTCAGCGTCACGCCGAGCGCCCGCCTTTCCCAAGCGGCATGGAAATAGGGTTCGTCCTGTTCGGGTGCGACCGGGCCGAAGCCCATCTGCCCGCCAAGATCGTGCGGCCCGTTCATGCCGGCTGCCTCGCAAGACCGGTGCCGATCATCGCGTCACGGCTGACCAGCTCCGCCAGCCGCTCCTCGCTCCAGCCCTCGGTGCCCTCAGGCCGCATCGGCACGACGAGATAGCGCAGCTCGGCAGTGGAATCCCAGACGCGAATTTTCTTGTCCGCCGGCAGCGTCAGCCCGAATTCCTCCAGCACCCCACGCGGATCGATCACGGCGCGTGAACGATAGGGCGGCGCCTTGTACCAGACCGGCGGCAGGCCGAGCACCGACCACGGATAGCAGGAGCACAGCGTGCAGACGACGAGGTTGTGCGTATCCTGCGTGTTGAACACCGCCTGCATGTGCTCGCCCTGGCGACCGGTGTAGCTCAGCGAGCCGATCGCCGCAGTCGCATCGCGCTTCAGCCATTCGGCATAGGCGGGATCGCTCCAGGCTTTCGCCACCACCCTGGCGCCGTTGCGCGGCCCGATCTTCGTCTCATAGGTATCGACGATGACGTCGATCGCGGCCGGATCGACCAGGCCCTTGCGAGTGAGGATAGTTTCCAATGCGCGCACGCGGGCGGCAAACGGATCGAGTTCGTTGTCGTGGTCATGATCGTGTGACATGACGGCAAAATACGTTTCCGATCATGCCGCTGCAAGCATGACGGCTTGGGCCAACGGCATATGGCGTGGCCGCCTCTATTCGGCGGCCGCCCGCTGCGGTTCGGGCAGCATTTCTTCCCTGGGCTTGAACAGCGAGGGCTGGTCGACATCTTCGACCGGGCCCGGCTCGCCCTTGCGCTTCGACCAAAGCCCGACCAGCCAGCCCGAGAAATTCTCCATGTAGACATAGATCACCGGCGTCACGAACAGGGTCAGCGCCTGCGAGGCAAGCAGACCGCCGACAACGGCAACGCCGAGCGGCTGGCGTAGTTCGGCGCTGGCACCGGTGCCGAGCGCGATCGGGAATGTGCCCATCAGTGCGGCCAGCGTCGTCATCATGATCGGCCTGAACCGCATCAGGCAGGCCTTGTGGATAGACTCGGTCGCCGACATGCCTTCTCGTCGCAGTTCGAGCGCGACATCGACCATCATGATGCCGTTCTTCTTGACGATGCCGATCAGCATCAGGATGCCGATCACGGCGATGACCGAGAGGTCCATGCCGGCGAAGCGCAAGGCAACAACCGCCCCGAGTACAGCCGACGGCAGGCCGGTGAGGATTGTGAGCGGGTGGATGAAGCTCTCGTACAGGATGCCGAGCACGATATAGATGGTCAGGATCGCGCCGCCGACCAGAAGCCCCTGGTTAGCCAGAGAGTCCTGGAAGGTCTTGGCCGTGCCGGCAAAGGTCGTCGAGATCGCCGTCGGCATGCCGATCTGCTCTTTGAGCGCGTTGATGCGCGTTACGCTGTCACCCAGCGCCACGCCCTGCGGCAGGTTGTAGGAGATCGTCACCGCCGGAAGCTGGCCAAGCTGGTTGACGGTCAGGGCGCCTGCCGTGCGATCGACTCGGGCGAAGGCGCCAAGCGGAACCAGGCTGCCGCTCGCCGTCCTCATCTGGATGGCCAGCATCCGCTCGGGCGACCACTCGATCTTGGGGTCGAGCTCGGTGATGACTTCGTAGCTGTCGGCCGAACCGAAGATGGTCGAAACCTGGTGGGTGCCGACCCCGCCATAGAGGGCGGAGCGCAGCGTGTCGGTATCGATGCCGAGTTGGGCGGCCTTGTCGCGATCCACCACCAGCGTCGCCTGCAGCGCATTGTTCTGCAGGTCGCTGGTGACGTCGGTGAAGTTCGCATGGTCGGCCGCCATCGCGTCATTCAGTTTCTGCGCCCAAATGTCGGTCAGGCCGGTGTCGAGGCCCTGAACCACGAGCTGATAGGCGCTGGCCGACGAGCGCGAGCCCAGTCTCAAATTCTGTACCGGCTGCATGTAGGTCTCGATACCCGCAACGCCGGCCAGTTGCTTGCGCAGGTCCGAAAGCACCTTCTCGATATCGGGACGCTGGTCCTTGCCCTTGAGCTGGACGAAGAGCTGCCCCTGGTTGAGCGCATTGTTGCCGCTGCCCGCCGACCACGCCACATGGTCGACATAGGGCGAATGCGAGAAGACGCTGGCGACCTGCCCTTGCAGCCTGGACATGGCGTCGAACGAGATGTCCTGGCGCGCGATGGTGGTCACTGATATCTGGCCGATGTCCTCCTGCGGGAAGAAACCCTTCGGCGAGATCTGGATCAGCCACACCGACGCTGCCGCGGTTCCGACGAAGACGAGGAACACCAGGAAGGTGTGCCGCAGGCAGAAACTCAAGACCCGGTCGTAGCCGCGTGTGCCGAGGTCCTGCTTATGGCCGGGGCCATGCTTGTCGCGGTCGGCTTTGGTCACCGACAGCAGCCGCGAGCACAGCATCGGCGTCAGCGTCAGCGACACGAACATCGACGCCAGGATAGCGACCGTCACCACGACGGCGAACTCGTTGAAGATACGCCCGATGACGCCGCCCATCAAAAGCACGGGGATGAACACCGCGACCAGCGAGATCGAGATCGAGATGATGGTGAAGCCGATTTCGCGCGCGCCCTTCAGCGAGGCATCGAAGGCCGACAATCCATCCTCCTCCATATGGCGGAAGATGTTTTCAAGCATCACGATGGCATCGTCGACGACGAGGCCGACCGCCAGCGTCAGGCCCATCAGCGATATGTTGTCGATGGAAAAGCCGAACAGGAACATCGCGCCGAGCGTGGCGATCAGCGAGATCGGCACCGCCACGGCCGGAATGATCGTCGCCGTCACCCGGCGCAGGAACACGAAGATCACCATGATCACCAGGGCAATGGTGAGCAGCAGCGTGAACTGCACGTCGCTGACCGCCTGCCGGATCGAACTGGAGCGGTCGTTGAGCAGCTTGATGTCGGCGGCGGCCGGCATCTGGTCCTTGAAGGACGGCAGCATCGCCTTGACCTTGTCGACGACGTCGACAGTGTTGGCATCGGGCTGGCGCTGCACGGCCATGATGATCGCGCGGGTGCCATCGTACCAACTCGCGGTCGTCGTCGTCTGCACCGAATCGACCACACGGGTCACCTCGCCCAGCCGCACCGGGTGACCGTTTTTGGTGGCGATGATGATGTTGGAGAAACCGGCGGCGTCGGTCAGCTGCGTGTTGGCGGTGATGGTGAGCTGCTGCTTGTCGTTCTGCAGCACGCCGAGCGGCGTGTTGCTGTTGGCTGAGGCAACCGCCGCCTGCAGCTGATCGATCGAGATGCCGCGCGCCGCAAGCGCGGTCGGGTCGATCTGGATGCGCACCGCGTATTTCTGCTGGCCGAAGATCGAGACCTGCGCCACGCCGTCGATGGTCGACAGCGACGGCGAGATGACATTTTCCGCGAAAGCATCGAGATCGGTCAGCGGAACCGTGTCGCTGACCAGCGACATCAGAAGGATCGGCGCGTCGGCCGGATTGACCTTGCGATAGCTCGGCGGCGCCGTCATCTGCGGCGGCAGTGATTTCTGCGTGCGCGCGATCGCCGCCTGCACATCGGCCGCCGCCGCGTCGATGTCGCGGTTGAGCACGAACTGGATGGCGATCGAGGTCTGGCCAAGCGAGTTCGTCGTCGAAATGGAATCGATGCCGGCGATGGTGGCGAACTGCTTGATCAGCGGCGTCGCCACCGATGTCGCCATGGTTTCCGGCGAGGCGCCGGGCAGCGAAGCCGAGACGTTGACCACCGGGAATTCGGCGCTGGGCAGTGCGGCCACCGGCAGGAACTTGTAGGCGAACAGTCCGCCCAGCACGAGGGCGAACGACATCAGAAGGGTGGCGACAGGTCGGCGTATGCAGAATTCGGAAATCATTGGGCCGCCTCGCCGGCGTTGGTCGCCTCGGCCACCTTGGGAGCAGCATTCGCCGTGGCCTTGCCCTCATGCACCGCCGCGCCGTCCTTCAGCCTCGTCTGGCCTTCGGTGACGACCTTCTCACCGCTTTTCAGCCCCTGGCTGATGGCGCTGTTGTCGCCTTCGGTCAGCGCCACTTGCACCGGCCGCATCTCGACCGTGTTGTCCGGCTTGACCACATAGACGAACGGCCCTTTCTGGCTTGGCTGGACCGCGACAGTGGGAACCGATGTCATCTGCGGCATGATGCCGGCGTCGAGCACGACATTCACATACTGGCCGGGCCACAGCGAAAGGTCGGCATTGGGAATGCTTGCACGCGTGGCAATCGTGCCCGACGCGGTGTCGACGCTGGAGTCGACGAAATCGAGCGTGCCCTTGCCGATCGGCGTCGGGTCACCGTCCTTGGTCAGCGTTACCGCGCCCTGCTGCGGGTTGGCGAGCGCCTTGTGCAGCAGGGCCAAATTGCTCTCGGGAAGATTGAAGTTGACCTGCAGCGGGTCCATCTGGGTGATGGTCACCAGCGGAGTCGCCGTGCTGCTGTTGCCATTGCTGACGGTGACGAGATCGCCGACGGCGACGCTGACCGCACCCAGCCTGCCGGAAATCGGCGCCGTGATCGTGGCGAAGCCAAGCTGGACGTTGTCGGCGTCGATCGTCGCCTTGTCGGCATCGACGGTCGCTGCGGCAGCCTTCTGCGCGGCGACGGCCTGGTCGTAGGTCTGCTGCGTGCCGGCCTGCTTGGCGACCAGATCCTTGGCGCGCTGGAGATCGGACTGCGAGCTGGCGAGCATCGCCTGATCCTTGGCGAGCGCCGCCTGATCCTTGGCAAGCTGCGCCTTCAGCGCCCGGTCGTCGAGCGAAAACAGAACGTCGCCGACCCTGACCATCTGCCCGTCCCTGACGTCGATGGAGACGATCTGGCTGGACACCCGCGCGTTGATGTTGACGACGGCGGGAGAGGAGACGAAGCCGATGGCATAGCGACGGATCGGGAAATCGGCTGTCGAGGCGACGGCCGAGAGGATGGAGGCCGAGCGCCCCGCATTGTCGGCCTTCTTGTCCGAAGCCGCAGCGTGTTTGTCCGGCGCGGCAACCTGCTTTGCGCCGATGACCTGCTGGACCCTGCCAAGCGCGTCAGGCGAAAGATAGAGCCACCCGATTGCACCCAGGCAGGCTACGGCCAGCAACGAAAGAACGACTTTTCCACGCATGGTCAAAGGCCCTCTCCACCCGACACGTCGTGGTCCGATGGTTCTACTCTAGCGCAAATCACGGCCGTTGCCGCGATTTCGCCGAATAGATAGGACACGCCTTTGTCGGAAAAGGGCCAAAAGGCGGCATTACGAAGATTTAATGTGCACTGCACAATGAGTGTGCAACACGGGGCGGCTCCCGATCCGGATGGTACGCCGAGATTCCGGATTCTGTCTCTCGATGATCAGAGGGGTACGCCCCAAGGTCTATTTGAGCATCGGCCAAAGCGTCGCCGCCAGCAGCACACCCATGGCGATGTTGAACCATTTCAGCCGCACCGGGTCCGACAGGAAACCGCGCAGTGCGGTGCCGAAACCCGCCCACACCGAGACGCTCGGCAAATTGACGATGGTAAAGGCCACGGCGATCAACACCACCGACAGGAACGGGTGCTCGGCATTGGCATAGACGGCCATGGCGGTGATCGCCATCACCCACGCCTTAGGATTGACCCACTGGAATGCGGCCGCCTCGATGAAGCGCATCGGCCGCGCCTTCGTCTCGCCCTTGCCGGTCAGCGTGCGCGACATGGCGATCTTCCAGGCGAGGTACAAAAGATAGGCGCCGCCGGCGATCTTGAGCGCGGTATGCAGCGCCGGAAACGCCGTCAACACTGCGCCAAGGCCAAGACCGACGGCAAGCAGCAGCACGAGGAAACCCATGCTGATGCCAAGCATGTGCGGAACGGTTCTGACGATGCCGAAATTCACGCCCGATGCCAGAAGCATGAGATTGTTCGGCCCCGGCGTGATCGAGGTCACCAAGGCGTAGACAAGCAGGGCAAGGAAAGCGTCAAGCGACATGGATATCCTCCCCGACAAGTCAGGTCATTGTCTCTTCTCGGCAACCCGCAAAGGCCCACGGACGGCCCACAGCGGGGCCAGAAGCCTCGCTATGGAAGCTGCTTGCGCGCCCGGCGCCAGCACCGAAGGCGGCCTACATCGCCTGCGGGCCGCGGTTCAACGCCGCCACGCCGGTGCGGCAGATTTCGACCAGGCCGAGCGGCTTCATGATGGCGATGAACTGGTCGATCTTGGAGCCCTTGCCGGTGATCTCGAAGATGAAATGCTCGGTGTTGGCGTCGATGACGCTGGCGCGGAACGCATCGGCCAGCCGCAGCGCCTCGACGCGGGCCTCGCCGGTGCCGGCGACCTTGACCAGCGCCAGTTCGCGCTCCAGCGGCCGCTCCTGGCCGGATTCATGCGAGCGCACGGTCAGGTCGACCACGCGGTGAACCGGCACGATGCGCTCGAGCTGGTGCTTGATCTGCTCCAGCACATGCGGCGTGCCGCGCGTCACGATGGTGATGCGCGACAGGTGTTTTTCATGCTCGGTCTCGGAGACGGTCAGGCTCTCGATGTTGTAGCCGCGCCCGGAAAACAGGCCGATGACCCGGGCAAGCACGCCCGGCTCATTGTCGACCAGCACGGAGAGCGTGTGGTTTTCCGGCTTTTCCGTTTCCTTGGCGATGAAATAGGCGGAGCCGGTCGGTTGTAGCTGTGCGTTCATGACATGAATCTCGATTTCAAGCTCTTGAGCTAATTCTCTGTTTGGGCAGGGCTTTCTCGCGATAGCCCTGCCCTGGTTCTGCCGGCTTAAACCAGTTCCCTGCCCTTGGCGTCGATGGCGTTGGCCACCGCCTCGTCGGTCGCCTCGTCGGGCAACAACATCTCGTTGTGCGCCTTGCCCGACGGGATCATCGGGAAGCAGTTGGCGAGCGTCGCCACGCGGCAGTCGAACAGCACCGGCTTCCTGACCGAGATCATCTCCTTGATCGCGTCGTCCAGTTCGTCCGGCTTCTCGCAGCGAATGCCGTGGCCGCCATAGGCCTCGGCCAGCTTGACGAAGTCCGGCATCGCCTCGGTATAGGAATGCGACAGCCGGTTGCCGTGCAGCAATTGCTGCCACTGCCGCACCATGCCCATATACTGGTTGTTGAGGATGAAGATCTTGATCGGCGCATCGTGCTGCACGGCAGCGCTCATCTCCTGCATCGTCATCTGCACCGAAGCGTCGCCGGCGATGTCGATGACCAGCGCGTCCGGATGCGCGATCTGCACGCCGAGTGCCGCCGGCAGGCCATAGCCCATCGTGCCCAGCCCGCCCGACGTCATCCAGCGGTTCGGCTTCTCGAAATGATAATGCTGCGCCGCCCACATCTGGTGCTGGCCGACCTCGGTGGTGATGTAGGTGTCCATGCCCTTGGTCAGTTCGTAGAGCCGCTCGATGGCGTATTGCGGCATGATCACGTCGTTGTTCATCTTGTAGGCGAGCGAGTCGCGCGCACGCCATTTGGCGATCTGCTCCCACCAGGGGTAGAGCGCCTTCTTGTCGGCCTTGGCGCTCGCGCGCCACAGCCGCACCATATCCTCCAGCACCCGGCCGACATCGCCGATGATCGGCACCTCGGTGTGGACGTTCTTGTTGATCGACGACGGATCGATGTCGATGTGGATCTTCTTCGAGTTCGGCGAGAAGGCGGTCAGCCGGCCGGTGATGCGGTCGTCGAAACGCGCGCCGATGCAGATCATCACATCGCAGTCATGCATGGCCATGTTGGCTTCATAGGTGCCGTGCATGCCGAGCATACCCATCCAGTTCTTGCCCGATGCCGGATAGGCACCGAGGCCCATCAGCGTCGAGGTGATCGGGAAACCGGTGAGATCGACCAGTTCGCGCAGCAGATGGCTCGCTTCCGGGCCGGAATTGATGACGCCGCCGCCGCTGTAGATGATCGGCTTCTTGGCTCCCGCCATCAGCTCGACCGCCGCCTTGATCTTCTCCAGGTCGCCCTGGACCTTGGGCTGGTAGCTGGTGCGTGGCGCGATCTGCGGCGGGACATAGAACCCCTTGGCGAACTGCACGTCCTTCGGGATGTCCACGACGACCGGACCCGGACGGCCGGTGGTCGCGACATGGAAAGCTTCGTGGATGGTGGCGGCGAGCTCGTTGACGTCCTTCACCAGCCAGTTGTGCTTGGTGCAGGGGCGCGTGATGCCGACCGTGTCGCATTCCTGAAAAGCGTCCGAGCCGATCAGCGAGGTCGGCACCTGCCCTGTCAGGCAGACCAGCGGGATCGAATCCATCAAGGCGTCCTGCAGCGGCGTCACCGCATTGGTGGCGCCGGGGCCGGAGGTCACCAGCATGACACCGGCCCTGCCGGTGGAGCGCGCATAGCCTTCGGCCGCATGGCCGGCGCCCTGCTCGTGGCGCACCAGTATGTGCTCGACATCGTCCTGCTGGAAGATCTCGTCATAGATCGGAAGGACAGCGCCGCCGGGATAGCCGAAGACATGCTTGACGCCATTGTCCTTCAGCGCCTGCACCACCATTTCGGCACCTGTCATCTCGCGCCGCTCGTTCTGTCCGTTGCTCATCGGTCTGGTCCCGTACTGTCGCCATTTGGCGTTTGCTGGTCGTTTAGTCGTGTTTCAGGCAATAAAAAAGGCCCCCGAGGGAGCCTGTGTCTTGCGCATGGGGGGTTTTCGCCCGGCGGTTACACCGCCTTGCCCACGCGCTTTCCTACGAGAATGAGTGCTGTTTTCATGGTGGCGGACACTAAGGGCGGGAAAGGCGACCTGTCAACGGGAAAAATCGCGCCGGCGCGCACAGCGTGCCGGCGCGATTGAGGCGATCAGCCCGGCGCCTTGCAGCGGGAAACATGCGGATCGCATTTGGACACCTTCCTGGCCTGCATCTTCGCTGGCGGATGGTGAGGTGCCACCCTTGCCGGGCCATGGTGCTGGGGCGCGTGCATTGCCAACGCCTGCTGATGCGGCTTTTGTTGCCCGGCACCGCGTGCAGGACGCTGCCCCGAAACCGGCTTGGCCGAACCCGGTTTGGCCGACGATTTGACAACGATACGTCCATCGCCCGCGGTCCTGTCGGCATGCAGCTTGAGCGCATCGGCCTTCGCGCCATTGCCGGCGGCCATCCGCTTGCGCACGGTGTCGCCAGGCTTCATGACGGCCGGATTGCCGGCAGCCACCGCGCCCGGGGAAATGGCCTTGCCGCCGATCGCAGTCTTGGGGCCCGCCACGATTTGCCCCTTCTCCGTTGCATTGCCGGCAAGCTTCTTGATCTCCGCGCCCCTGGAAGCATCGAGTCGTGCACTGGCAAACACGCCTTTGGGCGGAGGAACCAGTTTTGCCGCCTTGATCGATTCGATGACGGGCTTCGGGAGTTGCTGCAGCCTGGGTCCGGCATTGATGGCAACCACCTGGTTGCCAAGCCGCACATGCGGCGCATTGTTGACCACGACCGTCTGGTTGATGATCGTCGTGTTGCGCATGAT
The DNA here is from genome assembly GCF_003997935.1 of Mesorhizobium sp. M7A.F.Ca.US.006.01.1.1. GTDB lineage: Bacteria > Pseudomonadota > Alphaproteobacteria > Rhizobiales > Rhizobiaceae > Mesorhizobium. Next base: position 10,781 of record NZ_RZQL01000029.1, on the reverse strand, counting down.
GATGACGTTCTCCTGAACCGGCCGCACCACCCTGACCAGATCGACCGCGCCGATCGCCGCCACCGGCACGAAACACCACCAGGCGTCGTCGAAGGCGACACCGACGTCGGGCGGCGCCGGCGCCCAGCCGACATCATTGCCGCCCTGGCGCCAGACCACCCAGGCTGGCGCCCATTGATCGCCTGCGATCCAAACCCAGCCGAAATCGGGATCATACGCCCAGCGGCCATAGTGATAGACGACATCGCCGAATGGCTCGGTGGACTGCCAGTACCAGCCATCGTCGGTCCAGACCCACCTGCCTTCGGTGTAGGGCCGCCATTCGGTGCGGACCGAGGGAACCCAGACATCGCCGAAGCGGCTGGAGGTTCGCCATCCGCCATAGTTCGAAAGCCTTTCGCGGACGGTGACGGAAATTTCCGCCGCATACGCCTGCGTTCCGGGCAGCACCAGCGGGCCGGTCAGGGTCGCGCTCAAGGCCATGACCGCGGCCATTGCTGCAGCACGTCCACGCCGGCCGAGAGAATAACGTGAAGACGCTTGGATAAAGGGTATGATGATCATAACGGGCTCCAGAGTTCCGCATCCAGAAAATCCCGGGAGCCGCCCTGTTGCCCGCCACCGCTTCCCGGCTTCTCACCGATCGGTTGTCATCGGCCCCGGTGACCGCATTGCGGCATTTGACCATCAATTTTGCGCGACTGGCGCGGCATTCACAAATGGGACGTCCGTTTCCGGCGCCCGGGCGATTCCGAAACCGCCTGGCGATCTCATTTCGAGGATAAACCATTGAAACCGCTGGAAACTATGGTGGGGCGTGACGAGGGCCGCCATCTCTGACGATACTTGATCGTCCGGCGGCAAGCCCGGCGGAGCCACCACCATGACGATCTGGATTTCACGGGAGGAAACCTGATGCTCGACAAGCCCTCTAGCAAGAACACGGCCCGCAAGAAACTGTCCGACCTGCTCGATCAATTCGGCGCAGCGCTTGCTGCCAATGACATCGAGAAGGCGGTCGATTGCTTTCAAGAGGATTGCTACTGGCGCGACCTCGTTACCTTCACCTGGAACATCAAGACCATGGAAGGCCGCGACCAGGTCCGCGACATGCTGAAAAGCCAGTTGTCGAACACCAGGCCGTCACACTTCGCCATCGCCAAAGGCGAGGACGCGACCGAGAGCGGCGAACTGATCGAGGGCTGGATCAGCTTCGAAACGGAGGTGGCGCGCGGCTTCGGCCATATCAGGCTGAAGAACGGCAAGATCTGGACGCTGCTGACCACCATGGCCGAACTGAAAGGCCATGAGGAGCCGGCAGGCTTCGCGCGGCCGATGGGCGCCAGGCACGGCTCGGGCAAGAACCGTCCGACATGGAAAGAAGAACGCGAGAGGGAAGCCGCCGAGCTCGGCTTCAAGACGCAGCCCTATACGGTGATCATCGGTGGCGGTCAGGGCGGCATCGCGCTCGGCGCGCGGCTGCGGCAGCTTGGCGTTCCGACCATCATTATCGAGAAGAACGAGCGGGCCGGCGACAGCTGGCGCAAGCGCTACAAGTCGCTCTGCCTGCACGACCCCGTCTGGTACGACCATCTGCCCTATATCGATTTCCCCAAGAACTGGCCGGTCTTCTCGCCTAAGGACAAGATCGGCGACTGGCTGGAAATGTACACCAAGGTGATGGAGCTGAATTACTGGTCCTCGACCGAGGCCAAAAGCGCGTCCTATGACGACAAGGCCAAGGAATGGACCGTCGTCGTCCACCGCGACGGCAAGGACATCACGCTGAAGCCGAAGCAGCTGGTGCTGGCCACCGGCATGTCGGGCAGGCCCAACCTGCCGAAATTCAAGGGCATGGAGGCCTTCAAGGGCGACCAGCACCATTCCTCGAAGCATCCCGGCCCCGACAAATATGCCGGCAAGAAGGTGGTCGTCATCGGCTCGAACAATTCCGCGCACGACATTTGCGCGGCCTTGTGGGAGGCCGGCGTCGACGTCACCATGGTTCAGCGCTCCACCACCCACATCGTCAAGTCCGACACGCTGATGGATATCGGTCTTGGCGCGCTCTATTCGGAACAGGCGGTGCAGAGCGGCATGACCACGGCCAAGGCCGACCTCATCTTCGCCTCCCTGCCCTACAAGATCCTGCACGAGTTCCAGATCCCGCTTTACGAGAAGATGAAGGAACGCGACGCGGCCTTCTACAAGGGACTGGAAAAGGCCGGCTTCATGCTCGACTGGGGCGATGACGGCTCGGGGCTGTTCATGAAATATCTGAGGCGCGGTTCCGGCTACTACATCGACATCGGCGCCTCGCAACTGATCATCGATGGAGCTATCAAGCTGAAGAGCGGCGCCGACGTGGCTGAAATCAAGGAGCATTCGGTCCTGCTCACCGACGGCACAGAACTGCCCGCCGACGTCATCGTCTACGCCACCGGCTACGGCTCGATGAATGGCTGGGCGGCGGAGCTGATCTCGAAGGAAGTCGCCGACAAGGTCGGCAAATGCTGGGGCCTCGGCTCGAGCACCACCAAGGACCCCGGTCCCTGGGAAGGCGAACAGCGCAACATGTGGAAGCCGACACAGCAGGAAGCGCTGTGGTTCCACGGCGGCAATCTGCACCAGTCACGCCACTATTCGCAATTCCTGTCTCTGCAGCTGAAGGCCAGGCAGGCCGGCTTGGCGACGCCGGTCTACGGCTTGCAGCAGGTGCACCACAAGGGATAGGCGAGCGCCATTCCGGCCGGAAGAAAGAAGGAGGCACGGCTTGCACCCTGCCTCTTTCCTTTGAGGGAATTACGCCGGCGTACCCGCCGCGAACTGCGTCACGACCCGCTGCAACAGCGGCACGTAATCGCGAAACGTCCGTGTCTTCATGTTGGCGATCTTGCCGCTCTCGTCCCAGATGCGGACCCGGACCGCTTCCTCATGGAAGGGGTTCTTGCGGAACTCGGCTACCTCATCGGCGCTCATCGGCCCGCCCTGCAGCGACAGCGTGTGCACTGAGGCCTGCGAAAGCCTGCCGAAATAGGTCGGGTCGGTGGCGCAGAGATAGCGCTTGGCCGCGACATGCAGCCGGACGCATTCGACGATGACAGGCGGAAAGAACGGCGCCAGCACCTCGCCACCGGCTTCGTCATGATGCTTGTCCTCGACATCCTCGGGCGAATAGGTGCCGAACTCGCTGGTGTAGTGGCCAATGTCGTGCAGCAGCGCCGCCGCCACCAGTTCGTCCGGCGCGCCGTCCTTTTCGGCGAACCAGGCGCCCTGCAGCATGTGCTCCGACATGGTGACGGGTTCGCCGAGATAGGATTCCGCGCCCCGTCGCTCGAAGATGTCGGCGATGAACTCGACGATATTGTCCGCGTTCAAATCCTGGCCACTCATTCCGCCGCCTCCTTGAACCCGTGCTCGATTGCAGCCAGCGTCGACAGCAGGCCGTCCTTGTCGGCGTAACAGCCCTGCAGCCAGCGCTTGCCGGTGCCGGAAAACGCCTTGCGCGCATGCATGACACGGGTGTTGTCGACGATGAATGCCTGCCCCGCTTCGAGCTTGAACGTCACTTCGAAGGACGGATCCTCGATCAGTTCGGCGAACCGGCGGTAGGCGGCGTAGTACGCTTCCATGTCGGCGAACGGCACGTCGACCGTCGGCGCCAGCGAGCGGTTGTTGAAGCGGATGCAGATCAGCTCGCCATCGGGTCCGAGCTCGATCATCGGCCGCTTCGCCTGCAGCCGAACGCCGGAAGAGCCGGCATATTCGAAGCGCGCCGGGTATGAGCTCAGCAGCCGGAAGCCTTCCGGGTTCTCAACCTGCAGCGCGGCCGCGACGGCAAACCCGTCGACGACGCTGGATTCGCCGCCCTCAACCGTATTCTCGATGCAGGACAGGATCTGCAGCGTCGGCACAGGGTCGCGATAGGGATTGTCGGTGTGCGCCTGAAGGCCGAGATTGGTGTAGGCGAGATTGTTCGGATTGACCTCGGCGCGCACTTCGAACCAGCGGCCGTAATTGGTCTCCCTGATATAGCCGAAAAGATCGGACACTTTGCACAGCGCCCCGGATTCGGCCGGCAGATCGTCCATCACCGCAAAACCATAGGCTTTCACCGCCGACAGCCATTGCCCCAGCACGGCGCGATCGCGGCTGGCTGCGACATAGCCGGCGCGTGGCACCGAATTCTGCATGGTGGCCTTGGTCCATCGCACGGTGTCCTCGCCTGTCCAGCCAGCCTGGCGCGCCTCACCGCGATCATAGGCGTTGGCGCGCAGCCATGCCGCCGGGAAACTCACCGTTTTTTGCTCGGGCACGAAACTGATTTCCAGGGCGCCACCCTTGACCGATGCAGCACCGATCCTGGTGCCGGCGGGAATGTCGAGGATGGTGATCAGCCGTTGGCCATTACCGGCGCTGCGCGTCTTGTCGTCCAGCGCATTGTCGCGCAGCCACATGGCGTGAAAGCGGCTGCGCGTCCCATCCTGCCAGCCAAGTTCGATTGTTCTGCCTTCGTCGCCGATCAGCGCGTGGGTAAGCATTGAGATCCGTTCCTGTCGGTTGCGTCCCGCGGCCCGATCCGCAGGGTTTCGATTGCATGTTGATCGCGGCAAAGGCATAACTCAAATTATCATTTTTTGGCCAATGATCGCGGAATACTAATGGCTCGGACAAACACGCCCTTACCGCCGCTCGACTGGCTGCGCAGTTTCGAGGCCGCGGCGCGGCTGTCGAATTTCACCGCGGCGGCAGCCGAGCTTGGCCTCACCCAGGCGGCCGTCAGCCAGCACATCCGGTTTCTCGAGGAGCGGCTGAAGACACGTTTGTTTTCGCGGCTGGCGCGCGGCGTCGCGCTGTCGCCGGAGGGTGCGGCCTACCTGCCGCACATCCAGTCGGCCTTCGCCACCATCGGCAACAGCACCGCGGAACTGTTCGAGCCGCGCGCCGTCCAGACCGTGACCATTCGGGCGCCGATCTCCTTTGCCTTGCTGATGCTGGTTCCAGCAATGCCCGATCTCGCAAAGGCACTGCCGCGCATCCAGCTCGATCTGGTGACGATCCATCGCCCTGCTGACTACGACCTGCCGGGCTCAGTGCTCGACATCCGTTTCGGCAACGGATCCTTCCCCGGCCGCGAAGCCGACAGGCTGACGGCCGAGCGGCTCGTGCCGGTGGCGGCGCCGGGCCTGGTCGGCGACGCGGACTGGACATCCTTGCCGCTGCTTCTGGTTGCCGGCGCACGCGAGATGTGGGCGGAATGGTTCGCCGCCGCCGGGTTGGCCGGCCACCCCAGGCGATCGCACCGTTTCGACAGCTTCGTTGCCGCCATGGAAGCGGCGAGCGCCGGCGCCGGTGTGCTGCTTGGCTCGCGGCCGCTGGTCGATGCGGCGCTCGACAGCAAGACGCTGGTCAGGCTTTCCGACTTCGAACTCTCCAGCACATCGGGGCATTTCCTGACCAAGGCGTCGACAGCGCGCCTGACCGGCGCCGAGCAGGATTTCCGCCAGTGGTTGCTGTCGCGCCTCTCCGCGCCGGCATGACTGGTTACGAGATTGGCCCAATCCGCTTCCAGTAAATCAGCGTGCCGGTCAGCCCGCCACGCGGCTTCAGGGCATAGTCCGGTATCTCACCGGCCAGTGTGAAGCCCAACCGCTCATAGAGGCCTGAGGCGCCCTCCTCGGTTGCCGTGTCCAGCACCAGCAGCGTGCGCCCTTTCTCCACCGCGAGGCTCTCGGCAGCCCGCATAAGGCGCGTTCCCACACCCCTGCCCCGGTAGCCGACTGATGTCATCAGCTTGGCGATCTCGGCCCGGTGCGGCTGGTTGGGCGGGAAGTCGAGCAGCAAGGTCACGGTACCGACCAGGTTTTTGCCGTCCCAGGCGCCAAGCACCGCTCGTTCGCCCCTTGCCGCCGCGGCCAGTGATTTCTCCCAGAACGCCCTTGCCGCCTGCGGCGCCAACGGATGCATGAAGCTGACCGATCCGCCGGCCGCCACCGTTGCGACCAGCAATTCGGCCAGCATGTCCTGCGTCTCGGCAGCCGGGTCAAGGGTTGCGATCTCGATCGAGTTCATGTGCAGGATATCCTGTGATTGCGATAGAAGCGGGCGCATTGCTGTCACTCCAGATGGCGCACGCGGCGTCGCTTTCGCGCCGCCTTGATGGCGCTGATGCGTTCGGTGTCTTCGTGCCCGAGATGCCGCCCACGCTCGAGAATCTCGAGCGTGTACTCCTCGTAGGTCAGGCCAAGCCGCTCGGCTCTGTCCATTCGCAGCAGCATGACCTCGTGGCTCGGCGCCTTCCACGCCTTGGCGTGCGCTGCCTGCCAGGCCAAGAAGATGTAGGGATCGCCCTTGCCCCATGGCGGGCCTTTGTACTCATCGAGAGGCGGCCCCCCATTGTGGGAGCGCTTTGGTCTTCTTGCCATTGTGTCAGCCCCTGACCAGCGCGACCAGATAGTCGGCGCCGGGCTCCAGGGCATGGAAGGTGCAGTCCGACGGCGCCCCAAGCGCCAGGCAGTCGCCAGGCTCCAGCATGTGCGCCGTATCGCCTTCGACGAATTCGAGCCGCCCGGAAATCAGCCATATCTGCTGCTTGATAAAGGCGTAGGAGGCGGCCGGGAAGCTGACTTTGGCGCCCGCCGGCAGATGCACCTTGATCAGCTCCAGCGGCATGTCGGAAGCCGGCGAAAGATGCCGCCTGACATAGCCGGTATCGGGATCGCGCCACACCGGCTGGTCGGCCTCGCGCAACAGCCCGCCGCCCTGCAACTCCGCGCGCGCGATCAAGGTCGACAGCGTCATGCCGAAGGCCGACGCGATGCGCACCAGAAGCGCCGCCGTCGGGCTGGTCTTGCCCCGCTCGATCGTGCTGAGCATCGCCTTCGAGACGCCGGAACGCTCCGCGAGTTCGGCCAGGGACCAGTCGCGCGCGATTCTTTCGGCGTGTATCCTGCGGCCGATCGTCGAGGAAATGTCGTTCGCTATATCATCCATACGTCTATTATAGCGAAATATAGACGCCAGAGAAGAGCCGTCTTGCGACAATTTTCATGGGCCCCTTAATGCTCTCTACACCATCCGACCTCATCGGGCCTTAACCCCATTCGGGTAGGATCGATGCTCCAGGGAAATGGGGATTGGCCTGTCCATGTATGTCGAACGCGAAGCCTCCGTCGGGGAACCGACCTCGCAGGAGCGCCGCCAGGCCGAGCAGAACGACAAGCGCATCCTCGGCAATGTCGTGCAATGCGATGGCGCGCGCGCCACCATCAGCGCCTATGCGGACGATGCCGACGGCGCGGTGACCGGCCTGTGGACGGTCGGCAAGATGATTTCCATCAATCTCGGATCGACGCGAACCGTCGGCCTTGTCTACGCAATTGGCAAGTCGGACCGCGCCTGGAGCAATGAGGGCCAGAACGCCATCGAGGTCAGCATCGAGCTGATCGGCGAAGTCCGTGACGGAGCAGAGCCGGGCGCCAAACCGGTCTTCGACCGCGGCATCACCACCTATCCGCATATCGGCGCCGTTGCGCATCGCATCCGCACCCGCGACCTGCAGGCGGTCTATGATCTCGCCGGGCGTCATTCGATCACGATCGGCACGCTCGCGCAGGACGAGACGATCGCCGCCAACATCGCCATCGACGATACGCTGGCGCGTCACTTCGCCATTGTCGGCACAACCGGCGTCGGCAAATCCACCGCCGTCTCGCTGCTGCTGCGCAAGTCGATCGCGGCAAGGCCGGATCTGCGCATCCTGATCCTCGACCCGCACAACGAGTTCGCGGCGTCGCTGCCCGAATACTGCGTCAGGGTCGATTCCAAGACCCTGGATCTTCCGTTCTGGATGTTCACGCTGGAGGAATTCGCCGAGGTGCTGTTCCGGGGCCGCGAGACCGAGCCGGAAGAAATCGACGCCTTGCGCGACCTCATCCCGGCCGCCAAGAATCTCTACCGCAACCCGAATTCGGGCTCCTATATCAGGCGAGGCAGCGATGCGCTGACCGCCGATACGCCGGTGCCTTACCGCATCGCCGACCTGCTCAAGCAGATCGATGAGCGCATGGGCATGCTCGAAAGCAAGACCGATCGCCCGACGCTCAAATCGCTGAAGACGCGCATCGAATCGGCGGCGGCCGATCCACGCTACCGCTTCATGTTCAACTCGCGCCTGATCGAGGACACCATCCACGAGACGATCGGCAACATCTTCCGCGTGCCGCATCATGGCCGCCCGGTAACCTGCTTCGAGATGGCCGGCATGCCGTCCGAAGTGGTCAATTCGGTCTGCTCGGTGCTGGCGCGCCTGGCCTTCGACCTCGCTCTGTGGAGCGAGGGCAAGCTGCAGCTGCTGTTTTTGTGCGAAGAAGCGCACCGCTATATGCCGGCCGACCCGCGCCTCGGCTTCGCGCCGACCAGGCATGCGCTGTCGCGCATCGCCAAGGAAGGCCGCAAGTATGGCTGCTATCTCGGCGTCGTCACCCAGCGCCCCGGCGAGCTCGACCCGACCATCCTGTCGCAATGCTCGACCTTCTTCGCCATGCGGCTTGCCAATGAGCAGGACCAGGCGATCATCCGCTCGGCGATTGCCGACTCTTCCGCCTCCTCGCTTGCCTTCCTGTCCTCCATGGGCCAGCGCGAAGCCATCGCCTTCGGCGAAGGCGTGGCGACGACCATGCGGCTGAAGTTCGAAAAACTGCCGAGCCACCTGCTTCCCGGCACGGCCAAGCGCGAAGAGGCCGCCTCTTCGAAGCCGGGCGACGATGTCGATCTGGTGGCGATCGTGGAACGACTGCGCAACGTGCCGAAATCAACGCAACAGTCTATGGCCTTCGCAGAAGTCGTCGATTCAGGCCGCCAGGCCGGCGATCCCGACTACCGCAAGCCACCCGCCGCGCGCGCACCATCGGACGATGATTTCGACATGCGCTACGGTCTCAAGCCAGCAACCTTCGGCCTGCGCCCGCAAAACGATTGAGTTTGCGACCCGGCTGTTCTGCCGGCCGATTGAGAAGCCGCGCCAAGCTTGGGCCCGCCTGGACCGCTCGATAAATCCCGTCAGGGAATTCGTCAGGCTGAGTCGGGTGGTGCTGTTTTCGAGAACCGAAGCGGAGCGGACATAAAGTCCGTGAGCATCGGAAGCGCAGAAAACGGCGCCAGACGGCCAGCCTCACGAATTCAGTAATGGGATTTCAGGCGCAGACGCGGTTGCGGCCTTGCCTCTTCGCCTCGTAAAGCTGGCGGTCGGCGCGGCGATAGAACTCTTCGGCTGTTTCCTTGCGGTCCCAGACGGCAAGCCCGACGCTGGTGGTTATCTTGAGGCGGACATTGCCCGACAGCACCGACATGTTGGCGATCGCCTTGCGGATGCGCTCGGCAAATTTGCCCAGAAGCTCGGCGTCCATGTTGGGCGTGACCACGGCGAATTCCTCGCCGCCCAATCGCGCCACCACATCGTGGTAGCGTGTCATGTCCTTGAGACAGTTCGCGACGGCCTTGAGCACCTCGTCGCCGACGTCATGGCCGTGGGTATCGTTGACCTGCTTGAAATGGTCGAGATCGAGGATCATCAGCCCGACGGGCTTTTCGATGCGCCGGAACTCCTCGAGATACTCCTTCAGCGCATCATCGAAATAGCGCCGGTTCTGCATGCCGGTCAGGCCATCGGTCAGCGCCGCATGCTCGAATGTTTCCGAGCGCGCGCTGAGCGAGACCGTCATGGCGCGCAGCTTGCCTTCCTCCGTCGCCTGTTTGCGGATCAGCGGATAGATGAAGAAAATGCCGAAGAACAACGCGGTGGCCAGGAGCACGCCGGTCGCAAACAAGAGCTTGTTGAGATAGATGACCTTGTCCAGACCCGAAGCCGTATGCAACTCGTCGGCGAAGGATTGCAGAAGTCCATAAGCATGCAGCGTCACCAGGCCGGCGGCCAGGATCACGAATATAAAGACGAAAAATGCTGATTCCGCCTTGTGGAAACGCATCTGCTCCCCGTTGGAAAAGTGCCCACCGACCTTATGGCACGGGCGGGCTTACGGAGGGTTAATTTGGACAACCACAACGGGAACCTTTCCTTGCAGGTAAACTTTTCAGGTTGCATCGGAAGCAAGCGTTTAGATCGTGGTTTCCAGATCATGACCGGGGCGCAACCTCAGCCATTCCGGCCCCAATTGATGCCTGAACCAGGTGGTTTGCCGCTTGGAATATTGCCTGGTCGCGATCTTGGCGCGTTCGATTGCCTCGGGAAAGCCAATCTCTCCGGCCATCGCCGCCTGCAGTTCGCGAACGCCGATCGCTTTCATCGCCGGCAATTCGGGATCGAGGCCAAGTGCCGCAAGCCGCTTGACCTCGTCCAGCCCGCCCTTGTCCAGCATTTGGTCGAAGCGTTTGTCGATGCGTCCGACCAACGCCGCCCGATCCGGCTCGATCACCAGGAAACGCGCGCTTTCCCTGTCGATGAGCGGCTGGCCGCGCTCTGCCTGCCATTCCAGGATCGAACGGCCCGACGCATCGAGAACCTCCAATGCGCGCACGATGCGCTGGCTGTCGGTTGGCTTGAGCATCGTGGCGGCCGCCGAATCCTCGCGCAGCAGCAGGCTGTGCAGCTTGACGGCGCCCTGCTCCTTCAATTCGTAGCGCCAGCGGTCGCGGACCCGCTGCGGAATGTCGGGCATTTCCGAAATGCCCTCGGCCAGCGCGCGAAAGTAGAGCCCGGTGCCGCCGACAAAAATCACTGGCCGTTCGGAGAGCGTGCCGTCAGGCCGTTCGGAGAACGTGCC
>NZ_RZQL01000300.1 GCF_003997935.1 Mesorhizobium sp. M7A.F.Ca.US.006.01.1.1 | reverse complement strand
CAAGCGCATCGCCGGGCAGATATCGACGGGCAGCGACGTCCGGCTCTTCGGCGAGGTTTTGATCGCACGGATGCAACGCGGGCGCGGGCGTGTCGCGCCGACCCGCATCCCCTATCCGGTCGATGCGGCGACGGCCGTGCTCAGGGATATCGACGTTCTGATCCTGGTCGGCGCGAAGGAGCCGGTTGCCTTCTTCGCCTATCCGGGAAAACCGGGACGGCTTGTTCGGGAAGGCTGCGAGGTGCTGACACTGGCCGCCCATGGCGACGATCTGTATGCGGCGCTGGAGGCGCTTCGCGACGAACTTGGCATCAAGCCATCGCAACAACGGGTGCTGGCGGCCACTTTTCCCGACGAGGCAACGCCGAATGGCAAGCTGACGGAAGATGCCATCGCGCTCTCGGTGGCGCGCAAACTGCCGGTCGATGCGATCATTTGCGATGAAGCGATCACCTCCGCCAGGCGTTTCTTCGCGCTGTCGGCCTTTGCCGCGCCGCACGACTACATGATGGGTACGGGCGGATCGATCGGTGGCGGCATCCCGATGGCGACCGGGGCTGCAATCGCCTGTCCGGACCGCAAGGTGATCAATCTCGAAGCCGACGGCAGCGGCATGTACACGGTGCAGGGATTGTGGACGCAGGCCAGGGAAAAGCTCGACGTGGTTACGATCGTGTTTTCCAACCGAACCTATGCGATCCTGCATGGCGAGATGAAGAATGTCGGCGTCGGCGCCATCGGCGAGAACGCCAGGCGCATGCTCGACATCGCCCATCCCTCGCTCGACTGGATTTCGCTGGCCAAAGGCATGGGCGTGGAGGCAGCCCGCGCCGAGACGTGCGAGCGGTTCGAAGCGCTGCTGGACAGCGCGCTGTCACGGCGCGGGCCGTTCCTCATCGAAGCGGTGCTCTGAGCGCGGCGAAAAACGATCAGCGGAACCGAGCTACCAGCGCGTCTTTTCGCCGGGAGCCGCCGGTTCGATCGCCAGCGCGTGCACGCCGGCCTGCAATTCGTCGGCAAGCAGTTCATTGACGGCGCGGTGACGGTCGATGCGGCTCATGCCGGCAAAGGCGGAAGCGACGACGCGGACGCGAAAATGCGTCTCGCCGGTGCCGTCGTAAGTGCCGTGATGGTCGGAGCCGTGATGGTGGTGGCCGGCATGGAGATGGCTTTCATTGATGATGACCAGCCGCTCCGGCGAAAATGCCTTATTGAGCTTGTCTTCCATGGTCGTCTGTATGGACATCGCCGTTTTCCTTCACCACATATGGCTGGCGCCTCAGCCTTCAAACCAAAATCGGTCTTCGCAAAAGCGCCGCCGAGCAACAAAATCCGCCATTCGCCTGCTTTATGCCGCGATTCAGCGGTTAGGGCGATGATCGCGAAAATGTCAATTCTTGTTTCGCATCTGCGAACGCCCCATAAATGGGTAAGATGAAGCCGTACCCCAAATATTTCGAGAAGATTCGCGTCCGCCCCGACAAGGACGCGGAGCTGAAGTCGCACTCGCCGATCTGCCAGTGGGACGGCTGCAAGGAGGCGGGCACCCATCGCGCACCGGTGGGGCGCATGAAGGAGGGCGAGTATTTCCGCTTCTGCTTCGACCATGTGCGCGAGTACAACAAGGGCTTCAACTATTTCTCCGGCGTGCCGGACACCGAGGTCGCGCGCTTCCAGAAGGAAGCCATGACCGGGCACCGGCCGACCTGGAAGATGGGCGCCACCGGCCCCTCGACGCGGTCATCGCCCGATATGGCGCAGATGCGTTCCGGCCGCGCCGGCTACTATAACCGCATGCGCGACCCGTTCGACCTGTTCAAGGGACCGAAGGATCCGCGCGAGGCGCGCGAGCGCAAGGCCAAGCCGCTTGAGGCCAAGGCGCTGGAAACGCTTGGCCTTGATACAAAGGCGACTGGCAAGGAGATCAAGGCGCGCTATAAGGAACTGGTGAAACAACACCATCCGGATGCGAATGGTGGCGACAGAGGTTCGGAAGACCGGTTCCGCGATGTGCTACAGGCCTATCGCGTGCTCAAACAGGCGGGCCTGTGCTGAGCGACCATACGGTTCGTGTCGTTTTCCAACTTTCATAAGGTTGGAAAAGGCTCTAAGACCGCCCCCGGACAAAATCGATTGCCGGCGAAATCAGACGTTTCGCCCGTGGAGACGTTGAGAGATATGAACAAGGTCGATCGCGACATCGCCAACCTGCCCGACACGACGGTGTCGGTGAAGGAGAAATTCGGCTTCGAATCCAAGATGGTGGTGCCGGCCTATTCGGTGACATCGGAGCATGTGCCCGACATCGACCCGGACTATCTGTTCGACAAGAACACGACGATGGCGATCCTTGCGGGCTTTGCCTACAACCGCCGCGTCATGGTGTCGGGCTATCACGGCACCGGCAAGTCGACCCATATCGAACAGGTCGCCGCCCGCCTCAACTGGCCTTGCGTGCGCGTCAACCTCGACAGCCATGTCAGCCGTATCGATCTCGTCGGCAAGGACGCGATCGTGGTCAAGGACGGCCTGCAGATCACCGAATTCCGCGACGGCATCCTGCCCTGGGCCTACCAGCACAATGTGGCGCTGTGCTTCGACGAGTACGATGCCGGCCGTCCGGACGTGATGTTCGTCATCCAGCGCGTGCTGGAATCGTCGGGCCGGCTGACGCTGCTCGACCAGAGCCGGGTCATCCGCCCGCATCCGGCCTTCCGGTTGTTCTCGACCGCCAACACGGTCGGCCTCGGCGACACCACCGGCCTCTATCACGGCACCCAGCAGATCAACCAGGCGCAGATGGACCGCTGGTCGATCGTCACCACGCTGAACTATCTGCCGCACGACAACGAAGTCGCCATCGTGCTGGCCAAGGCCAAGCACTATCGCGACGGCAAGGGCAAGGACATCGTCAACAAGATGGTGCGCGTCGCCGACATGACGCGCTCGGCCTTCATCAACGGCGATCTGTCGACCGTGATGAGCCCGCGTACGGTGATCACCTGGGCCGAGAATGCCGAGATATTCGGCAATATAGGCATGGCGTTCCGGCTGACCTTCCTCAACAAATGCGACGAACTGGAGCGCTCGGTGGTGGCCGAGTTCTATCAGCGCGCCTTCGGCGAGGATCTGCCCGAGAGCGCCGCCAACGTGGTGCTGGGGTAAGCACAGTCTCGATGGCGGGTCCGGGCGACAACACGCGCAACAAGTCGAAGACGGGCTCTGAAGCCGACAGCTTCAAGCGTGCCGTCACCGTCTGCATGCGCGCCATTGCCGGCGACAAGGAACTGGAAGTCGGTTTCGCCAAGGACCGGCCGGCGCTCGCCGGCAGCCGTGCGCGTTTGCCCGAATTGCCGAAGAAGGCATCGAAGAGCGACATTGCGATCACCCGCGGCCTCGGCGATTCCATGGCGCTGAAGCGCGCCTGCCACGATGTGCGCATCCACACCAAGCTGGCGCCGGAAGGCAAGGCCGCCCGCGCCATCTATGACGCGGTCGAACAGGCCCGCGTCGAGGCGATCGGGTCTCGCGCCATGCAGGGCGTCGCCGACAATATCGGCTCGATGCTGGAGGACAAATACGCCAAGGCCAACCTCGTCGACATCAAGGACAAGGCCGACGCGCCGATCGAGGAGGCTCTTGCCCTGATGGTGCGCGAGAAGCTGACCGGCCGCCCGGTCCCGAAAAGCGGCGAGCGGCTGGTCGAACTCTGGCGCCCCTGGGTCGAGGAGAAGGCCAAGGCCGACCTCGACGGATTGTCGGCCAAGCTCGGCGACCAGCAGGCGTTCGCCCGGGTCGTGCGCGAGATGCTCGCCTCCATGGAGATGGCGGAGGAACTCGGCGACGACCAGGAGACGGAAGACTCCGAGGACAATGACGACAACCAGCCGCAAGGCGAGGAGCAGAGCGAGGAGGGCGGCGAAGAGGATTCCGGCTCCGAGCAGTCGCAGTCCGAGGACGCCGAAGCTTCGGCCGATGACGAGCAGTCGGCCGAGACCGAAGCCTCCGACGCCACCGCCGACGACCTGTCCGACGATGACGACGCCGATGCCGAAACACCCGGCGAAGCGCGCCGCAACGACAATCCCTTCACCAATCTGCCGAAGGAGATCGACTACAAGGTCTTCACCGCCGCTTTCGACGAGACGGTCGGCGCCGAGGAGCTTTGCGAAGAAGAAGAGCTCGACCGGCTGCGCGCCTTCCTCGACAAGCAGCTTGCCAATCTGTCCGGCGTCGTCGGGCGGCTGGCCAACCGGCTGCAGCGCCGGCTGATGGCGCAGCAGAACCGCTCCTGGGATTTCGACCTGGAAGAAGGCTACCTCGATCCGGCCCGGCTGGTACGCGTCGTCATCGACCCGATGCAGCCGCTGTCGTTCAAGCAGGAGCGCGACACCAAGTTCCGCGACACGGTGGTGACGCTGGTGCTCGACAATTCCGGCTCGATGCGCGGCCGGCCAATCACGGTCGCGGCAACCTGCGCCGACATATTGGCGCGCACGCTGGAACGCTGCGGTGTCTCGGTTGAGATCCTCGGTTTCACCACGCGAGCCTGGAAGGGCGGGCAGGCACGCGAGAAGTGGCTGAAGGACGGCAAGCCGCCGAACCCAGGCCGGCTCAACGATCTGCGCCACATCATCTACAAGTCCGCCGACCATCCATGGCGGCGGGCGCGGCGCAATCTCGGCCTGATGATGCGCGAAGGCCTGCTCAAGGAAAATATCGACGGCGAGGCGCTGCTGTGGGCGCACAACCGGCTGATCGCCCGGCCCGAGCAGCGCAAGATCCTGATGATGATCTCGGATGGCGCGCCGGTCGACGATTCGACGCTGTCGGTCAATCCGGGCAATTATCTCGAGCGCCATCTGCGCGCCGTCATCGAGCTGATCGAGACGCGTTCGCCGGTGGAACTGCTGGCCATCGGCATCGGCCATGACGTCACGCGCTACTACCGCCGCGCCGTCACCATCGTCGATGCCGAGGAACTGGCCGGCGCCATGACCGAGCAGCTGGCTTCGCTGTTCGCCGAGGAAAGCGCGAAGGATACGCGACGCGGCGGTGGTATGCGGCGCGCCGGATGATTTTTTCGCGCGGCGTTCAACAGACGCTTTTCGCCGCGATCGCCTTGTTTTCCGGCGTGGCTTCGGCGGCAGCCAGTTCGGCTGTTTCCACCTCGGTTGAACCGGGCGAGGTCTCGGCCCGCCCGATCACCGAATTCCATATTGGACATGCCGGCAAGCAGTTCGGCTCGCTCGAATTCGTCGGCGGGCTAGAGATGACCTCGCAGACGCGCGATTTCGGCGCGCTGTCGGCCTTCCGCTTCCTGAAGGCTGGCGGTGACTTCATCGGCGTTGCCGACACCGGCTTCTGGTTCTTCGGCACGGTGGTCCGCGACGCTGAAAAGCGGCCCTCCGGCATCCAGAATTTCCACATGCAGCAGATGGTCGACCAGACCGGCCTACCGATCGACAGGAAATGGGAGGTCGATGCGGAAGGTCTCGCGGTCAAGGACGGCATCGCCACCGTCGGCTTCGAGCGCAGCCACCGCGTCGCCCAGTTCAAAATCGACCCCAACGATATGAAGGCGCCGTTCAAGCAGCTGGATTTCCTGGTGCCGGCCCGTGAACTGCGACAGAATCGCGGCTTCGAGACTGTCACCCACGCCAACGCCAACGGCCAGCATGAGGGTGGCCTGATAGTGGTCTCCGAGAAGAGCCTGGACAAGGCCGGCAACATCTATGCCGCCATCATCGAAGGGCCGCACAAGGGCGTCTTCACCGTCAAGCGCAATGGCGATTTCGACATCACCGACGGCGCCTTCCTGCCCGATGGCGATCTGTTGCTTCTGGAGCGCAGTTTCTCGATGGCCAGCGGCGTCAAGATGCGGCTGCGGCGCATCTACGGCGAAAGCGTCGAGAAGGGCGCGGTCGCCGACGGGCCGGTGCTGCTGGAGGCCGACATGGGCTACCAGATCGACAATATGGAAGGGCTCGACATCTGGACCCGCGATGACGGCGCGCTGATGGTGTCGCTGATCTCCGACGACAACCACTCGATCCTGCAGCGCAACCTCTATCTGGAATTCATTCTCCACCAGGATTGACCCCGCCGGCTTTACGTCCTGGTGGCGATCCAGATGACATGGCGCGCGCCGCGCTTGCCGTTGGCGCGCGTGTTGACCTCTTCGACCGCGAAGCCTGCCTGCTTCAGCCGCCGCGTGAAGCCGCTGTCGGGGCCTTGCGACCACACCGCCAGCACGCCGCCCGGCTTGAGGGCGCTGCGTGCGGCTGCGAGGCCTTGTACGCTGTAGAGTGCGTCGTTGGATTTGTGGACGATGCCTTCCGGGCCGTTGTCGACATCGAGCAGGATGGCGTCCCAGGCCGCCGGCCGCAACCGGATCAGCTGCCCGACATCGGCTTCCTGGATTGTGACGCGAGGATCGTCGAGACAGCCGCCAAAGATTTCGGCCATCGGACCGCGCGCCCAGGCGACGACGGCCGGCACCAGTTCGGCGACGACGATTCCGGCATCATTGGCCAATTCTGCAAGTGCGGCGCGCAAGGTAAAACCCATGCCAAGCCCACCGATCAGGATTGCTGGCTGGCTATGGCCGGCAATCCGCCCGCAGGACAGTTTTGCCAGCGCTTCCTCGGAACCGCTGAGGCGGCTGTTCATCAGCTCGTTGGTGCCCAGCATGATCGAGAATTCGGTGCCGCGTCGCTTGAGGCGAAGTTCCTGCGCGCCATCCGGGGTCTTTGCCGAATCGAGCTGGACCCAGGGAATCATGATCTTTGTCCGACCATGATCTTTTCCGAAAACCGGGTCCCACTTTTCGGGATCATGGTCTAAGCCGCAACTGCCGGCTGGCTCCAGCGGGCGGCGAGCAGCCGGTAGGGGATGAGCGCGACCACGGCAATGATCAGTTTCACCGAGAGATCGCCAAGCGCCCAGGAAATCCAGCGCATCGCCTCGACATGGAAGACGCCCATCAAAGATGCGGTTTCCGCCGCGAAGCTGTCGTTCGGACCCACAAAGGCAAAGGCAGCCGAGAAAGCGACGGTGAAGAACACTGCGGTGTCGAACACCGACCCGACCAGCGTGCCGATGATAGGCGCGCGCCACCAACTCTGCCGGCGCAGCCGGTTGAAGACGGTGACATCGAGCAGTTGCGCGCTGAGGAACGCCGCTCCGGACGCGGCCGCGATACGCACCAGCCGGTCGGCGGCGGTCTCGAATTCGATCAGGCCGTGACGGAACAGGAAGGGCGGGACAAGGATCGAGCAGATCACCGCCGTCATGAAGCCGACAAAGACGATCCGGCGCGCCACAGTGGGTCCGTAGCGGCGGTTGGGGAGGGGAGTGACC
>NZ_RZQL01000299.1 GCF_003997935.1 Mesorhizobium sp. M7A.F.Ca.US.006.01.1.1 | reverse complement strand
GCAAGCATGTCGGCTTCGCGCTTGGCGGCAGCGACGATGTCGGCGGCCTCCTGCTCGGCTTCCTTGCGCTTGCGCTGGTATTGGCCGAGCAATTGCTGGGCCTCCTCGCGCAGCCGGCGCGCTTCGTCCAGCTCATTGCTGATCCTGGCGGCGCGGGCGTCGAGCGCCTTGGCGATCATGCCAGGCACCTTGATGTAGACGGCAACGCCGAGGAAGATGATCAGGGCTATCGTGGCCCAGAGCGTCGCGAGAGATGTGTAATCCATGATGCGCTCCTCACCGGGCCACGGATTTGACCGCGGCCGCGATCTCGGCCTTGCTGGCCTTGCCGCCAACCAGGGCCTCGACGATCGCCGAAGCGGTGTCCTCGGCAATGCTGCCGACTTCCTTCATGGCATTGGCCTTGATGGAAGAAATGCGGGCTTCGGCTTCGCCAAGCTTCGCGTCGAGCGCGGCCTCGACCTTCTTGCGAGCGGTGTCGGCCTCGGCCTTGGCCGCGTCGTTGGCCTGCTGGCCGATCGCGTTGGCCTTGGTCTTGGCTTCCGCCAGTTCCTGCTCGTAGGCAGCAACGGCGGCGTCGGCCTCGCCCTTCAACTTGGCTGCCTGGTCGAGGTCTTGCGTGATGCGATCGTTGCGGACATCGATGATGCCGCCGACGCGCGGCATCACCACCCGCTTCAGGAAGAGATAGAACAGCCCGAAGGTGATCGCCAGCCACAGAAGCTGCGACGGGAACGTCGCCGGATCGAATGGCGGAAACGTGCCATGCGCTTCAGCAGGCACGCTGGTGCCGGAATGCGTTTCGCCTTCCGTCGCAGCGTGGCTGGTATCGGCTGATGGCGCGGACTCTTGCGCAAAGGCAGATGTCACGAACATGGACTATCCCCGAAATTCAGGCCCGCCGCTTGCGCGGCCGGCCTGTCCAATCTTCCCGAGTGCTCAGCCGAACAGGGCCAGAAGCGCGATGAGAAGCGAGAAGATGCCCAGAGCTTCGGTCACGGCGAAGCCGAAGATCAGACGGCCGAACTGGCCATCAGCAGCCGACGGGTTGCGCAGAGCGCCCGCCAGGTAGCTGCCGAAGATGTTGCCGAGGCCAATGCCTGCGCCACCCATGCCCAGGCAAGCGATGCCGGCGCCGATGTACTTTGCTGCTTCTGCGTCCATTTGTTCAACTCCTTTGGATCTAAAATTCCGTTGCGATTCCATCCGACGCCAATGTTGGAAATTCTTGGGCCGGAAACTTTTGGGCCTAGTGCCCGGGGTGCAGGGCGTCGTTGAGATACATGCAGGTCAACACGGCAAAGACGTAGGCCTGCAGGAAAGCGACCAGCAGTTCCAGTGCCGTCAGCGCCACCGCCATCGCCAGAGGCAGGATCGAGCCGGCGACGCCGACCGCGCCGAGCGCGCTCAGGCTGACGACGAAGCCGGAGAACACCTTCAGCGTGATGTGGCCGGCGAGCATGTTGGCGAACAGACGAACCGAGAGGCTGACCGGGCGCGACACGAAGGAGATCACCTCGATCAGCACCACCAGCGGCAGCAGGAAGACCGGCACGCCATGCGGCACGAACAGTTTCAGGAAGCCAAAACCATGCTTCATGAAGCCGTAGACGACCACGGTTGCGATCACCAGCACGGCAAGGCCGAAGGTGACGATGATGTGGCTGGTGACGGTGAAGAAATACGGGAACAGGCCAAGCAGATTGGCGACGAGCACGAACATGAACAGCGAGAACACGAGAGGGAAGAACTTCATGCCTTGCGTGCCGGCGGCGTCGCGCAACATGTTGCCGACGAACTCGTAGGCCATCTCGGAGACCGACTGAAGCCGCCCGGGAACCAGGCTGCGGCTCGATGTCGTGAGAAACAGGAATCCAGCCGCGACGATCACGGTCGCGACCATGAACAGCGCCGAATTGGTGAAAGACAGGTCATAGCCGCCGATGTCGATCGGAATCAGCTTGTTGATATGGAACTGGTGGATCGGATCGACCTTGTCAGCTGCCACGTTCAAACCCCGTCAATGCCGCGTACGGCCTCGTTACCATTACCGCACATGGTGCGCGGTCATTTCTTGTCGTCTTGGCCACGGCGCGATTTATCGCCCTGTCCAAATTCTGCCACAACGCCGGCGGAACGCATCACATTGAGCACTCCGGCGCCAAAACCAAGCAGCAGAAATACGATCAGACCCCATGGCGATGTCCCCGCCAGACGGTCGATGATCCAGCCGATGCCGGCACCCACCACCACCCCGGCGATAAACTCGCTGGAGAGTTTGAGCGCCTGACCATAACCGGCCACACTGCCCGCTTTCGCGTCGTCTTTCCCCTCGAGCCGGTTCGGCCGCCTTGTCGCAAGCGAAGCTTCAAGATCACGGCGGCGCCGTTCAAGATCGTCATCGCGGATGTCGGGTTCATGCTGATTGCCGCGGCCGGTTTCTCCGGTTCCGTCTGGCCCATTCTTGTCGGCCATCGCAACCCCCCTGCCCGGTCAGACCGTCACCGTCCGTCCGCTTCTAAAGTCGCCGGCAACATAGTTAGAGGGTTTGCGCCCGTCAAGCCACGGGCGGAAGTTCATTGCCATGTATTTTAGGCAATGAAATCAATGGATTACAAAGGTGCGACATCGTGCCCGCCGTGATGACGAGGATGCATGGCGCGAATCCCCCGGGCAATGGCTGTTTGATCGACCGCGTGCCGCGCCAAAGATCGGCGACTGTTCCGCGCTCAGCTCCAGCCGCCACCATAGGTACGATAGAAGATATGCAGGCCGATCTTGGTCATCTTCTGCATAGTGCGCGCCCAGCCGGGATGGACATATTGGGCGTAGTAGTGGGTCGACGATCCGACTTCCGGAATGAAGATCTTGCCGGCTGTGACGGCCATGGCGATCTCCTGAGCGGTCTTGTAGGCGGCAGGGCTATCGACGCGCTTCTTCCTGCCGTCGCAGGCGAAGGAGAACTGGCAACGGTTGAACCAGCTGTCGTTCTGGTAGACGACGCCGCAGATCGAATTCGGATAGGTCGGATTGCGGACGCGGTTGAGGATGACCTGGGCGACGGCGGCCTGGCCGCGCACGGATTCGCTCCTCGCCTCGAAATAAATACCGTTGGCAAGGCATGCCTGCTCCTTCTTGGAGAAGACACTCGCCGGCAGCGGGTTCTGGATCCACGAATGATCGCCCTTGGCCATCGGCGGAATGAAGCGGCCCTCATTAGGCTGCTCGTCCTGAAGCAGGGCTTCGAAGGGCGATGCCTTGGCATAGTCCGGCTCGGACTGCGCATAGGCGGTCGCCAGCACATCCGGATGGTCGTTGTTGACCAGCGCCGCCAGCATGGCCGGCATGCCGGGATCCGGCTTCTTGTCCTCGCGCGCATGAAATGCGGCGGCGATCTGGATTTCCTTGCCTTTGATCTGCGGCTGGGCGAAGGCCATTTTCAGGCCGCTGTCCATGCTGGGCCGCAGCAAGGAGGAGGTGCGCTCGAAGATCGAGCCGGCGTTGAAGTTCTTCGGCGGTGCGACGGGAGAGATCTGGACGATGCGCCCTTTCTTCTCGGCGCGCACGACGCGGTCCTCATCGGGCGTGCCGCTGACCTTGCCGCCCTTGCCGCGAAACGACACGTTGCCGACACCGGCCAGATGGACGCCCGATCCGGAAATGGAGCCGGTGAAATCGGAATCGACAAAGGGCATCTCGGCCGCATGGGTCGATCCGGCTACGGATTTCTCGACATAGGAATTCCAGCGCGTGCTCGATGCTTCGAGGCCGGAAACCAGGCTCGTCATGTCCTGGTAGGCGGCGACGGTCGGAAAGCCGATCCAGATGCCGAAACCGATGACGAGCGGACCCAGAAAGCCACGTTTTCTCTCACCGGCGGCGGCAACCAGCCGCTTCAACACACGTCGATGCACGGAACTCTCTCCAGGAACGCTACAGACCCCACTGGAGAGCAAAATGATGCATTAACCTTGATGGGACGTTAACGGGTTCGATCGGGTTTTCCCGGTCGGCCCGAGGTCGTGGTTGCGAAGTCGGGCGATTTTGCGGCCGACCCTTCAGGCCGGACGCAGGAAGATCGGCCGGGCGATCAGCGCGCAGATGGCGGCCGCCAGCCAGACGCCGGACCAAGACCAGAGGTGCAAGAGCCCCGGAATGGCCACCGGCACCAGGAAGAAGCCGACGAAAACAAAGGTGTTGGCAAGGCTGAGGGCGGTTCCGACATGGCCGGCGCCGGCAAGGGTGGCAAGCTCGGTGTAGGCGACGCCGTGCCAGGCGGAGACCGAGATGCCTGCGGCAATAAGCACGACTGGGAGAACCGCCAACCAGATGAGCTGGCCGCCCGGAACGGTTGGGCCGAACAGGACCAGCAGCCAAAGCATGGCGAAGGCAAGGGCGCTGAACGCGCTGCACAAGCGAAGAAATTGGCGGCGGTTGCCGTGACGGTCGGTGAAGCGGCCGCTCCAGATGCGCATGACCATGGCGCCGATCTGAACGGCGGCGAGGCTCGCGCTGATTGCCGCCGTTCCCAACCCAACGAAATCGTGCAGGAACACGGAGGCGAAGGTGAGCACGGCCACCTGCGGAAAGCAGAGTAGGCCGATGGCGGTCGCGATACGCCAGACATCGCGATTGCGCAGCGGCGCCGGTCCGGCCACAGAAGCCGAAGCGAGATGACCCTTGCCTGCGGTCGGCGGCTCGTGCAGCCAGCGCCAGGCGAACAGGGCAGACAGAGCGGATGCGCCCGCCAGCACCCCGAACACCGCACCAAAGCCGAAAGTCAGCGCAAGCGAGGGCAGCACAAGCGCGCCAAGGCCGCCGCCAAGCGGCACCGCCGTCTGCCTGATGCTCATGGCGAAGCCGCGCTCGTTTTCCCGAAACCAGCCCATGATGGCGCGGCCGCTTGAACCGTTGACGCTGCCGCCGAGCAGTCCGGTGATGAGCAGACTCGCGGAGAGCAGCGTGACATTGGGAGTACCGGCCTTTGTCGGCACAACCAGCATCGCCATGGCCAGGAGCCACGCCGCCGTCGCGCAGAGGCCGATCAGGAGCACGCGGCGGTCGCCCCAGCGGTCGGTGAGCAAGCCCCAGGGCAGTTCGCTGAGCGCGACCCCCAGCCCGAGAAGGCCGAGCGCCAGGCCGAGCTCGCCATTGCCCAAATGATAGCCCTGGCGAAGAACGACCGCCGTCGCCGGGATGCCGGAAAACGTAGCCGAGAAGGCGGCATTGGCGGCAACGCCGATGCCCAGGACTTTCCAGCGATGGCCCGGCTTGAACAGCCTCGCGGCGGAACCAGTATCTTCCAGGAGTTCCGACGGCTGCCGGTCGGTGCAATTGACAATGGCGGACATGATTTCATTTCCCGTGCTGGCCCGTGGTCCGGCCTTGACGATCTGTCCCTACCGCCATAATTTCATCCTGAAAATCAGGAAGTTTTGAACTTACAATCCTAAAAATCGGGACTTCAGACATGCGACGCGTAACTTTCGACCTCGACGTTCTGCGCAGTTTCGTCACCGGCATGGAGCTGGGTAGCTTTGCCAAGGCCGCTGGCCGGCTTGGCCGGTCGACCTCGGCCGTCAGCGCGCAATTGAAGAAACTGGAAGAACAGGCGGCGACGCCGATCTTCCGCAAATCAGGACGTGGCCTCGCTTTGACCGAGGCCGGCGAGACCATGCTCGGCTATGCGCGCAGGCTGATCGAATTGAATGACGAGGCGGCATCCGCCATCCACGATATCGAGCTGGAAGGCTGGGTACGGCTCGGCTTGCAGGAAGATTTCGGCGAGGCGGTGCTGCCGGACGTGCTCGGCCGCTTCGCCCGGGCGCACCCCAAGGTGAAGATCGAAGCCAGGATCGCACGCAGCCACGACCTTGCCGAAAGGGTCATGTCAGGCAGCCTCGACATCGCGCTCGCCTGGCACTGCGGCGAAACGCTGCCCTACAGCCAGCATGTCGCCGATGTGCCGATGCGTTGGATCGGGCCGGCAAAGCGCATCGAGACCAGCCTGCGCGACGGTGAGCCGCTGCCGCTGGTGGCGCTCGAAGCACCATGCCTTCTGCGCACGGTGGCAACCGAAACGCTCGACCGCGCCGGGCTGTCGTGGCGGATGGCCTTTTCCAGCCCGAGCCTTGGCGGCATCTGGGCAGCGGTTGCGGCGGGGCTGGGGCTGACGATCCGCACCGACATCGGCCTGCCGGCCAGCGTCAGCGCGATGACGCCGGAGATCGCCGGGCTGCCGGCATTGCCCAAAATGGCGTTGGTGCTGCACCAGAAGGATGCTGAACTGGATCCGGTGGCAGCGCGGCTGGCCGACATATT
Organism: Mesorhizobium sp. M7A.F.Ca.US.006.01.1.1; assembly: GCF_003997935.1. Classification (GTDB taxonomy): domain Bacteria; phylum Pseudomonadota; class Alphaproteobacteria; order Rhizobiales; family Rhizobiaceae; genus Mesorhizobium. Next base: position 1,080 of record NZ_RZQL01000299.1, on the reverse strand, counting down.
GTTGCAGGCGGCGTTGCAGGCGCTGCCGCGGGACGAGCGGTTGAAGGAGGTCGCTTAGACAGCCGGAACAGGTATCCAGCGCCCGACCGCTTATTTGCGCTTGTTCGACCTGCCGGCGAATGGATTGTCCGACGTGCGCAGCGCGATGCGGATCGGCACGCCGGGCATGTCGAAGGCTTCGCGCAGGCTGTTGGAGAGATAGCGGACATAGGATTGCGGCATCGCATCGGGCCGCGAGCACTGGACAACGAAACCTGGCGGCCGGGTCTTGGCCTGTGTGACGTATTTGACCTTCAGCCGGCGCCCGGCCACGGCAGGCGGCGGATGGTGTGCCAGGATGCCTTCCAGCCAGCGGTTGAGCTTGCCGGTCGAAACGCGGCTGTTCCACACCTTGTGGGTCCTGATGACGGCATCCATCAGCTTGTCGAGCCCGCGCCCGGTCTCGCCGGAGACAGGTACGGCCTGGAGGCCGCGCGCCTGGGGAAGAAGCCGTTCCGTCTTCTCGCGCAGTTCGGCCAGAAGCTCCTGGGGATGGTCGATCAGATCCCATTTGTTGAAGGCGATCACCGGCGCCCGGCCTTCCCTGATGATCAGGTCAGCGATCTGCAGATCCTGCTTCTCGAAGGGGATGGTGGCGTCGAGGACGATGATGACGATCTCGGCGAACCGGATGGCGCGCAGGCCGTCCTGCACCGACATCACTTCCAGCTTTTCATGGATCCTGGCCTTGCGGCGCATGCCGGCCGTGTCGAATAGTTTCAGGCGGCGGCCATGCCAATCCCAATCGACCGAGATCGAATCACGGGTGATGCCGGCTTCCGGTCCGGTGAGCAGCCGCTCTTCGCCGATCAGCGCGTTGATCAGCGTCGACTTGCCGGCATTTGGACGGCCGACGACGGCGATGCGCATCGGCTTGGTGTCGTCATAGGTGTGCTCGGCATCCGGATCGGCGATATCCTCACCGATCAGCACCTCGCCCGCAGCGACGTCTTCGTCTTCGCCATCTTCTTCTTCGCCGAAGGCGCGCGCTTCGCCGAGCGCGCCGATCACGGCGTCGCGCAGGTCGGGCATGCCCTGGCC
>NZ_RZQL01000298.1 GCF_003997935.1 Mesorhizobium sp. M7A.F.Ca.US.006.01.1.1 | reverse complement strand
CGATATCGTCATGCCGGCTTCGCGCGCCAGAAGCAGTGTGTAGTAGGGCTGCACGGAATGCGCGTCGATCGGTTCCTCCGGCTTGTTGCCGGAATGCAGTTCGAGGAACTTCGGCGGCACACGCAGCATCGGGCCAGCCGACGCAAGCGCGAAACGCGGTTCGGTCTCAAGATTTTCCAGCGTCACGGAAAGCTTGCCGCCACGCGGAATGGCGGCATTGGCGACGAGGATCAGGTTGAGCAGCAGCTTGACCTTGTTCTTGGGCAGCAACGCGCGGGGTCCGTTCCAGGTCAGTTCCGGCTTTTCGTTTTTGAGGAAGGCGATGGCGACCGCTTCGGCATCGCCGGTATCGATCAACATGCCGGCCGAGCCGGCGGCACCGAAGGCGATGCGGGCGAACTGCAGGCGGGCCGAAGCGTTGCGGGCGCTCTGACGGATCAGCTTCATGGCGTCCTCATCGGCACCGCCTTCATCAAGCAATTCGAGCCCGTTGTTGATCGCGCCGACCGGCGAGATGATATCGTGGCAGACCCGGCTGCACAAAAGCGCTGCCAGATCGGGTGCGGAAAGGGTGAACAGATCGGCCATCGGCGAAAAATCCCTGCAAAATCTCACAACTCATGGCCGGGCGATCGATCGTCGCCTGCCACACGAATCACGCACTCTCTCCTCGGGCTTTCTGAATACACAGCGCCCGTGCGTGCAGCAACAAATCCAAATTGTGGTTATGGCAAATGGCGTGTTCACGCAGGCTGCCGACCCCACTTGAGCGACCCCAAACAGCCTTCGAACCGCCATGTTCATGTGGGAGCTTAATGGTTGAAAAAGGATTACGGCATAGTTTGCCCCTAACAGTTACCCTTAACGGCCGGCTAAAAGAGCCGTACGGGGTGCGAGGCGTCGGCGAAGGTGCTCCCTGACGGAGATTGGAAGCATGTTTTCCCGATACTACGACCGGAGCTTTCTCCGTGTCTTCTCAATGGCGGTCACGCTCCTGGGCGTTCTCGTCTTCTCGACTTCAGCCCTGCGGGCCCAGGAATACACCGCTCAGGAGATTGTCGATTCCGGTCACAAGTTCTTCGGCGCGACATCCGGCGGGCTCGCCACGGTCGTCGAGAAGATTTTTGCTTCCTACGGCCTGCCCAACGGCTATCTGCTGGGTGAAGAGGGCTCGGGCGCGCTGATCGGCGGCCTGACCTATGGCGAAGGCACGCTCTACACCAAGAATGCCGGCGATCACAAAGTGTTCTGGCAAGGCCCATCGCTCGGCTGGGATTTCGGCGGTGAGGGGTCGCGGGTGATGATGCTGGTCTACAATCTCGACGATGTGGGCAGCCTCTACAACCGCTATGGCGGCGTCGCCGGTTCGGCCTATGTGGTGGCTGGCGTCGGCTTCAACGTGCTGAAGAACAACAATGTGATTTTGGTGCCGATCCGCACCGGTGTCGGTGCCCGGCTTGGCGTCAATCTCGGCTATCTGAAGCTTACCGAGCGCGCCACCTGGAATCCGTTCTAAGCTGAAGTCCTTGGCTGTCGTTGCCCAAAACCGGGACCGCTTTTGGGTCGACATGCATTAAACTCGTGGCGTTGCGGCAAACCCTTGCCGCAACGCTGGATTTCCGCCATGTCAACGTGGCACAGTCAAAGCGCTCTATGCGCTTTTGGTTTATCTGGTTTGATGCTTACCGGCCACAACGGGTAGTCACTTGGTCCAGTCGGTCCTGTTCTTCGTCCTCGGCTTTCTCTGCGCTGGCTTTCTGGCGATCATGGTGGCTCCGGCCATATGGCGTCGTGCGGTCGCGCTTACACGCAGACGCGTCGAATCCTCGATCCCTCTGACGCAGACCGAGATCCAGGCGGACAAGGATCGCATCCGCGCCGAATATGCCATGACGACGCGCCGCCTGGAAATCAGCGTCAAGGCGTTGCGTGAAAAGGCGGCCGAACAACTGGTCGAGATCAATCGCGGTCGCGAGGCCATCAAGGGTCTGGCGGTCGAGCGGACGGACAAGAACCAGGCGCTGACCGAGCTGGGCGCGAAGAACGAAGCGCTGCGTCAACGAGAGGGCGAGTTGCAGCAGCTTTCGGAGCGTCTGAAGGAAACCGAACGCAAGCTGGAAAAGCGCGCGCTTGAGCTGGAAAAACTGGAGCGCATGTATGACGATGCCAGTTTTTCCTCGAGCAGCCGGCAGATCGAGCTCGTGACGCGAGAGTCCGAAATGCAGAAACTCGCCAGTGACATTGCGATTCTGCGCGGCCAGCGCAAGGAAGCCGACAGGCGCGGGCAGGAGATCGCGGCCGAAAGCAAGGCCGCGCGGGACGCCCTGAAAGCCGAGAAGAAAAGGACCGCCGAGCTCGACAAGAAGGTCGAACGGCTGCTGGCCACACTCGCCGATCGCGAAGACAAACTCGACCGCCGCGAAAAGGAACTGGCACGCATGCGCGAAAGATCGAAATCCGAGGACAGCGCGCCAGCCTTGCGGCTGGTCGGCAAGGGCGGCGATGTCGCCAGGAGCGATGATTTCGACAAGGCAATCGCCAGGCTCGACAGCGACCGTGAGCAGCTCGAGGCGAGGCTGACGGCGCTGGCGCGCGAGAACAAGCGGCTGAAGGCGGATCTCACCGCACTGGCAGTGTCCAAGGCCACGGATAGCGGCTCCGCCTTGCGCGAGCAGATGAACGAACTGGCGGCGGAGGTCGTCCATCTGACGGCCAAGCTCGAAGGGCCTGGTTCGCCGATCGCCAAGGCATTGGCGGTACCGTCGGACGCACGCTCCGGCAATGGTGACCGCAGTCTTGCCGACCGCGTGCGCGCGCTGCAGAAGGCTGACGCCACAAGCTGAATTCAGGCCTCCTTAGAGCATTTCACCGTTTCACGGAAACGGCGAAATGCCCTAACTCTTTGCTTTGACGCAATTCTGGACGGAAAATCGCTTCACGCTTTTCCTAGAATTGCTCTCGCCGAAAAATGATGCAGCGCGATGGCTGAAGCCGCGGCGACATTCAGGCTGTCGAAGCCTTCCGCCATGGTGATCCGCACATTGTGCAGGCTTGCGAGCAGGTTGCCCGGCAAGCCTTCGCCCTCGGTGCCGAGATAGAGCGCCAGGCGCCCGCTGCGCTGCGCATCGCGGATGTCGGTCTTCCCGCGGGGCGACAGCGCGAATTGTTCGAAGCCACGTCGGGCGAGCATCGTTGTGAAGCCGGCGGTGTCGGTGAACGATGCGAAAGGGATCTTGAGCGCGGCGCCGACCGAAACGCGGATCGCCTTGCGATAGAGCGGATCGCAGCATGTCGCATCCAGCAGAACCGCGTCAGCGCCAAAGGCGGCGGCGTTGCGGAAGATCGAGCCCACATTGTCATGGTTGGCGATGCCGACGAGCACTACGACCAGCGCACGAGGCGGCAAGCCATCGAGCAGGGCTTCGGCCGGCTGCGGCTCTCCCTTGCGGCCCATGGCCAGGATGCCGCGATGCATGTGAAATCCGGCGATAGCGTCCATCACTGCGCTGGTGGCGACATAGACTGGGAGGTCGGCGGGGGCCTTGCTCAGGATGTTGTCGAGACCTGCCAGCCGGTTTTCCAGGACCAGGACCGATTCGGTAGCAAAGCGCCCGGTCGAGAGCAGCAGGTCGAGCACCACCTTGCCTTCGGCGACAAAGCGGCCTTGCCGGCCGGCGAGGTCACGCTCGCGAATGTCGAGATAGGCAGCGACGCGCGGATCTTGCGGGTCGTCGATGCGAATGGGATCCATGCAGTCCTCGCGACCGTCGCATCGGCCCGTAAATCCCGACTGCTTCCCGGCGCTCACCTTGTTTGGAAAGCACGATGCGACAATTCGGGACAATCAGCCAGCTTTATGCGCCCCCGGGTGGGCGCATGTCGCTCTGAAATCACCGGCGAGATCGGCGGCTATGTGGTCAGGTTCCAGCGCGGCGCAAACGGTGCGCCATCTGGGACAGGTCATCTTTGCCGCTGCCGAAAATGCCGTCCAGCATGACAAGCAGTTCGCGCACGGCGTCGGATTTGCAGGAATAGTAAATCATCTGCCGGTCGCGTCGGGTTTCGACAAGGTCAAGAGCCCGCAACTTGGCCAGATGCTGGGACAGGGCGGATTGGCTGAGCATCACCTTCTCGGCGATGGCTCCAACCGACATTTCACCTTCGGCGAGGTAGCTCATGATCAACAGACGCTTCTCATTGCCCATCAGCATGAGAAACTCTGCCGCCGATTCGGCGTTCACGATTAGCTTTGTCGAGACCATCGATCCCCCATGCTTTCTGTTCATCCCGACGCCATGGGGGCAATAACGTCTGATTCCATAAATTCACTTATCGATCGGCGCTGGCGATTCAGCGTCACCAAAAGGTAGAGCATTTCACTTAAATCTCAAGTGCTGCTTTTGATCCAGCATATTTAAGTCTCAGTCCCGGCGTCGACAATGGCTCGGCCGGCCTTGGCCATATCGACCAGAACGTGCCGCAATTCGCCTGCCGCCGCCAAAGGTTGTGGATAAAAGGCCCGGCAAACATCGTCGCCCGACACCAGATCCATGCCATCGGCATCGAATCCGGCAACACGCCAGCCATTTCCGGATACTTTCGCGAAATGCTGTGCGTAAACGGCGATCGCGTCGAGATGGTCGGCGTTCATGTGGTCGATGGCCGATTGTTCGCGCGCCGCGAGTTCCTCCACGATCGGTCCGCCGGTGAGCAAGTCCGATTGATCGAGCTGATAGGCCTTGCCGAAGCCGCCATTGAGGCTGGCGCGTTGCGGACCGAGGCGAAAGATCGAAAAGTCGCCGAGACCGGCGTAAAGTTTCGCCTTGGGATTGCGGTTGAGATAGCGGCGCTCGGCGCCGGCGTGTTCGCCAGATCCGCGCTCAAGCCGTGCCGCCTGGCAGATCAATGTCAGGCGCGGATGCGCCAGCGGGTCGCCCTTGCCCGGTTCGCCGAGCAACAGGGAACAGCGCGGATCGGCAAGCAGGGCGCCGGTGTGCGCCGAAAGCATCGACACCAGGATCAGCGGCGCGCCGTCGATGTCGGTGGCCACGCCAACTCTGCTGGCCAGCGGCCAGCCGGTTTGCGGTTCGACCACCGCCAGGGCGCCAAAGCGCGCGCTGCGCAGAAGCGTCTTCGCCAGCCGGATCGCTTCGGCGTCCGTCTCGCGGATCACCTCCTTTTTCGGCTCGTCCAATGCAGCACCGCAGTAAGTTGATCTCTCTTCTCTACTTATCGGTCAGCAAGCCGGATTTGACAAGGTCGTCGATCTCGGCTTTCGCAAAGCCGAAACGTGCCAGCACCGCCGCCGGCGAAACGTCCTCGTCGCCGGGTATAGTGGCCAATGTCGGTTGCGAGCTCGAGAAACGCGGCGCGGGGGCCGGGCGCTCGAATGCACCTGTCGTCACAGAGGCGTTGCGTGCCCGATTGTGCGGGTGGTGTTTCGCCTCTTGCAGCGACAGAACGGGTGCAACGCAGGCATCGGTTTGCGCGAACAGCCGGTCCCAGTCGTCGCGTGGTTTCTGCCGGATCCGATCGGCAATGGCGGCGCGCATCGGCGGCCACAGTGCCTTGTCGTACTGGCCGGACGCAAAGCGCTCGTCGAGCGGCAGCAGCCTGGCGAATTCGGCGAAGAATTTCGGCTCGAGACAGCCGATGGCGATATGGCGTCCGTCCGACGTCTCATAGGTGTCGTAGAACGGGGCGCCGGAATCGAGCAGGTTCGCGCCGCGCTTGTCGCTCCACAAGCCGGCCGCCATCAAGGCGTGCAGGGGCACCGCCAGCATCGAGGCGCCGTCGACCATCGCGGCGTCGATGACTTCACCCTTGCCCGTGCGCGAACGTTGGAACAGGGCGGCCAGCACGCCGGCAATCAGCATCATGGCGCCACCGCCACAGTCGGCGACAAGGTTGAGCGGCGTGACGGGACGGCAGCCGGCATGGCCGATGGCGTGCAGCACGCCGCTATAGGCGAGGTAGGTGATGTCGTGGCCGGCGCGGCCGGCGAGCGGGCCGTCCTGGCCGAAGCCGGTCATGCGGCCGTAGATCAGCGCCAGGTTGCGCGCCATCACCGTTTCCGGGCCGAGGCCGAGCCGCTCCATGACGCCCGGGCGAAAGCCTTCGAGCAACATGTCCGCCTTTTCGGCAAGGCGCAGCAACAGATCGGTGCCTTCACGGCGCTTCAGGTCGAGGCGCAGGACGGCGCGGCCATGGCGGTCGATGTTGTACTCATCCGGCAGCGACAGGAGCTGGCTCGTCCCCGCCCGTTCGATGAGCAACACTTCGGCGCCCATCTCCGACAGCATCAGGCCGGCCAGCGGCACCGGGCCGAGCCCGGCCATCTCGATCACCTTCAGCCCGACCAGCGGACCGGTTTTAGCGGCAGCGGACAGGCCGGCGCTCATGACCTTCTATTTCGGCGCCATGCGAATGGCGCCGTCGAGGCGAATGGTCTCGCCGTTCAGCATCTGGTTCTCGATGATGTGCAGGGCGAGAGCGGCATATTCGGACGGTTCGCCCAGGCGCGACGGGAAGGGCACGGCGGCGCCCAGCGAATCCTGCACCTCTTGCGGCATGCCGGCCATCATCGGCGTCTTGAAGATGCCGGGAGCGATGGTGCAGACGCGGATGCCGGAACGGGCAAGGTCGCGCGCCACGGGCAGCGTCATGCCGACGACGCCGCCCTTGGACGCCGCATAGGCGGCCTGGCCGATCTGGCCATCATAGGCGGCAACCGAAGCGGTGTTGACGATGACGCCGCGCTCGCCGCCCTGCAGCGGCTCGAGCTTCGACGCGTGCTCGGCGACGAGGCGGATCATGTTGAACGTGCCGATCAGATTGACCTCGATCACCTTGCGGTACTGATCGAGGGGATGGGGACCATCCTTGCCGATGGTCTTCACGCCGATGGCGATGCCGGCGCAGTTGACCAGGATCCGTGGCGGGCCAAGCTTGGCCGTAACGTCGGCGAGGGCAGCAGTCCCACTGTCGGCGCTGCTAACGTCGCATTGGACGGCAATACCACCGATCTCGGCTGCGACCTTGGCCGCGCGGTCAATACCGACATCGAAGATGGCGACACGGGCTCCCTTGGCGGCCAGCGCGCGCGCCGTTGCCTCGCCAAGGCCGGAGCCGCCGCCGGTGACGATCGCGATCTGGCCGTTCGGGTTCATGGCGTCATCCTTTGATCTCAGGAACAGTGGGACGGATCAGGCGCCAGATCGAAGGGAAAGGTCAAGCCATCGCCGCGGCAGGATCGGCCACCCTGGCCTGATCGGCGTGACAGACCTCGCCCAAGAGCCTGGCTACCGCGCCCGGCGCGATCTCGTGCGACAGCAGCCGGTCGAGATCGACGGGGCGCGGCATCGAAATCTGGCCGCGCGGAATCCGCTTGAAACCGAGCGGCCCGTAATAGGGCTCGTCACCGACCAGCAT
>NZ_RZQL01000297.1 GCF_003997935.1 Mesorhizobium sp. M7A.F.Ca.US.006.01.1.1 | reverse complement strand
TCACCGAATACAAGGTCGGCCAGCGTGTATCGGGCGAAGGCCACATCGTCTGCGGCCATTGCCGCAACTGTCGCGCCGGGCGAGGGCATCTGTGCCGCAACACGCTCGGCGTCGGCGTCAACCGTCCAGGCGCCTTCGGCGAGTATCTGGCGATCCCGCAGCACAATGTCGTGCCGATCCCCGACGATGTGCCCGATGAGATTGCCGCGATCTTCGATCCCTTGGGCAATGCCGTCCACACCGCATTGTCCTTCGATCTGGTCGGCGAGGACGTGCTGGTGACTGGCGCCGGGCCGATCGGCATCATGGGCGCGCTCGTCGCCCAATGCGTCGGCGCGCGCAAAGTGGTCATCACTGACATCAACCCGGTGCGGCTGGCGCTAGCCAAGAAACTCGGCGTCCAGCATGTCGTCGACGCCTCGAAGGAGAAGCTGCGCGACGTCATGCCGGTGCTCGGCATGACCGAGGGGTTCGACGTCGGCCTCGAAATGTCAGGCGCCGCCCCCGCTTTCCGCGACATGATCGACACCATGAACAATGGCGGCAAGATCGCCATTCTGGGCATCGCGCCGACCGGCTTCGAGATCGACTGGAACAAGGTCATCTTCAAGATGCTGCATCTCAAAGGCATCTACGGCCGCGAGATGTTCGAAACCTGGTACAAGATGATCGCGCTTGTGCAGGGTCCGCTGGATGTCTCCGGCCTGATCACCCACCGCATCGGCATCGACGATTTTCAGATCGGTTTCGATGCGATGAAGAGCGGCAGTTCCGGCAAGGTGGTGATGGACTGGTAGGGATTGCCTTGGCCGCTATTCAGGAAAAGCTGACGACAGCACCTCTGGTCCGCCGGACATTTTCCAACTAGGGGAACATGGCTGGGTGGAGAGCTATGGCTCCGCTACGTGCGCTCGCTAATCATATACGGCGACGTATCGCGGCCCACCCGGTGACGGTCGATGGGGCAATTCGCTTCAGTCGATGACGGAAACCCGGTGAACCGATGCTGAGGCCCCGACGCGATCGTCTATTTCCTATGATCTGCGATTGAGGTCGAGGTGTTGCCGCTTTCAGCGGGTAAGATGCGATAGACGACTTCCGGTACCCTTCCGGTCAGCGAAAAGGAAGGCAACGAGCCGCATTGCCTCAAGCAAAATGTTACCAATAGTGTCCTGTTCCAAAGGGGATGGACAGGTCGTGCCATTCCGGTTCGGGGGAAGGATGGCGCGGCTCAGCATGGCGACACGGTGAAGCGGCGATCGTGGAGCTTTATTGCGGCGTTGACAAGCGGCGCATTCTGGATGAGTTCGAGGCGGTAACCGGCTATTATTCGCAAGCGCGCGATCCGTCTTATGAACCGTCGTGAGCAGAGGCCGTCTGCGGGCAAGAGCCGCAGCCGCTGTTACGGCAGCGATGTCCGCGACGCGCTCATCGTGTTGTGGGAGGATTCGGAGCGGCTGGGTCCGCATCGACGCTCGCGGCGGCCAGCGCCGCCGGGCAGGAATGAGTTCGCAGTTCGCCGCTCGGTGCCAGCCCGCACCTTCGGCGATTGGAAAGATCCGCCGCCCGGCTTTGTTGAGCGCATTCGGGCACGTCTTCGTCAGGGAGCTTCGTGCAGACGATGGTGCTGACCGGATTGCCGCCGGCTGGACCGATTGCATTCCGCTCCGCACGCGCGACAGCGGCAATGTGATCATGGCGATCAAGCAGGCCCGCTCCCGGTTTCGCTGACCCTGTGCTGCTGTTTGCCGGCATCCGCCCGCACAGGAAGAGCTTGTAAAAGTGCGGAAATCGAGGAGCCGTTGGTCGTCGATCTTCAGCCTGAACGCGGTCGTTTGCTGGTGCCGCAAATCGGCTGTTGCATGTACATCCCTGTCAGACGTCAGTTTTCCTCGCCTATTTTGGTGTCGAGCGCGAAGTGCTCCAACCAGATTGCAAGGCTTTTTGGAAATGAGAGCGGCTTTGCGCAGGGCGCTCCGTTGTTGAGCATTCAAGCTACCAAGCCAATGACGCGCAGGTTCCACCAGGCTCGCCAGCCTTGAAGGACAGCGAAAAAAGCAGAGCACGACAGACACAACAGTGCATCAGGACGCCGCAGTCGTTGAAGATGGTGCGCTGCATCCATACCGTGGATGCATTCGATCCAAATAATCGATTTGTTCAATCAGTTTCTCGAAAGCTAACCCTACCCTCTGTGGGAATCGGGCTCTGAGCCGCGACGCTGCCTTGCGAGCGCAGGGGCTGCACGTAGGAGAGATGATGCAACGAGAAATCGCACGCGGGTTGCTGGCCTCGTGGGTTCGCCGACCGGCGTATTTGAGCCCGTCAGTTGGTCCTCACCCGCGCCTATTGCCACCGAGCGACTTGCATGTCCCTCCGACTCGGACCAGTTCCGAGAGCTGCGACGAGTTGCGCGCCGTGTGCTCCGATCAGATGGCCGCCGGTGACGCGTTCGATGGGCCGTCCCTCTTCGAGAGGAGATGAAATGCGAACGCTGCTCGTGGATCATCATGCGGATCTTGCGCGCGCCATGCGACTTGCGCTCGGGGATGGCGGCTTCGTCGTTGATGTCGTTGGTACTCTGGAACTGGCTTCGAGTGCATTTTCTTGCGCCAGCTATGAAATTCTCCTGCTGGAATTGGCTCTGCCAGATGGCGATGGCTTGGGTTGGCTGAGGCAGTTGAGGACCCACGGGCATTCAGTTCCTGCCGTCATTATGAGCAGCCTTAACGATCTCGATAAGCGAATTGCGATCTTCAACGGTGGTGCGGACGACTTTCTGCTCAAACCCATCTCTACCGATGAGCTTATTGCCAGAATGAGAGCCATTCTGCGCCGGGCGACACAGATGACCGACCTGAGGCTCGTATTTGGCAATCTCGACTTTGATCCGGTCGCCCGCCAGGTTTTCGTTGATGGGCACCCAATGATGATCGCACGTCGCGAACTCTGTGTTCTAGAGCACCTGCTTAACCGGGCAGGCCGCATCGTGCCCCGTGCGCAATTGGAAGATCACCTCTATTCATTCAACGACGACGTGTCTGCCAACGCGCTTGAAGTCGGAATTTATCGTTTACGGGGACATCTGACCAGATCAGGTGCAACGCCACGGATCAAGACCATCCGAGGCATTGGTTACATCCTAGAATTGACTGACGCCTCGTCCGCATAGTTTGTCGAATCGAAAGAAGATCTATTTTGCTGATCCTTCAACATCCTTGCGCTGCGCTCAATTGGCGGGCGATCGCCAACAAGGTTACAAGACCTGCAGTGCCCCGTTACCTGGGCCATCTCCTCTGCGCGCTTATTGTGACTTTCCCACTTGGTGTCGCGGCGCAAAACAAGCAGGACAAAGGCCCGCCGCATGCGGCTTCGAATAGCATCAACGCCACGCTGACCCTTTCCTCTTCGCTCGGGGAGACCGTTCATCTGCCCGGGCCAGCCACGACCATCTTTGTTGCTGACCCCACGATCGCGGATTTTCAGGCGCCATCGAGCAAAACAATCTTCGTCTTTGGCAAGAAATCGGGGCGGACCAGCCTATTCGCCTTGGATGGCAATGGCGAGCCTCTCGCCGAATTGCGTATCGTTGTCACGCAACCGATCGGGGATTTACGCGCCATGTTGCGGGAGCAGGTCGGCGACTATCCCATCCGCGTCAACTATACGCCGCGCGGCGCAATCCTTAGCGGGACGGCGCCCGACGCAGAGGTCGCCGACACCGCAAAAAGAGTCACTGAGCAATATCTGGGCGACGGAGCGCAAGTCGTCAACAACATCAAGGTCGCTGGATCCCTGCAAGTTAACCTCAGCGTGCGCGTAGCCGAAGTCTCACGCAGCGCCATGAAGTCACTCGGCGTCAACTTGTCCGCCTTCGGTCAAATCGGCAATTTCAAAGTGGGCGTTCTAAGCGGAAGCGCTGCAAGCGCTGGGTCTGGTTCAACCCAGGGTGGCGGTACAGCAGAAATCGGATTCGACAACGGTGCCGTCAACGTCAGCGCGGTTCTCGACGCGCTCGCCAAGGAGCATATAGCTTCCGTCCTGGCTGAGCCGAACCTCACCGCTATGTCGGGTGAAAAGGCCAGCTTTCTCGCGGGCGGCGAATTTCCCATTCCTGTCCTGCAGGAAAACAGGCAGGTATCGGTTGAATTCCGTCACTTCGGCGTCAGTCTGGAATTTGTGCCGACAGTTCTCAGCAACAATCAAATCAACATTCACGTAACGCCCGAAGTCAGTGAACTGTCGACGCAAGGTGCCGTGCAAATCAACGGAATTTCCGTGCCGGCAGTTTCCACGCGCCGAGCCGATACGGTCGTCGAACTCGCCAGCGGCCAGAGCTTCGCAATCGGCGGTCTAATCAGGCGGAACGTCAACAATGATGTCAGGGCCTTTCCCTGGCTCGGAGAACTGGCGATCCTGGGACCGCTTTTTCGCTCGACCTCGTTTCAAAAAGAGGAGTCAGAACTGGTCATTCTAGTTACGCCTTACATTGTAAGACCAGGCTCCAACCCAAACCAGATGAGCGCACCGACCGAGCGGGCGGCACCGGCTTTGAACGGAGGGGGCGCTCCGACGAATTCCGTGACAAGTCCCCCGCGAGACCGCGCTGCTATCCGTGCGGGCGCGCCAAGCGCCCAGGGCGGTCTCGGCTTCATCATCGAATAGTGTCATCCAAAGATGTTGCGTTTTATAATCCTCTTTGTCGCTCTGGCACCAAGCGTAAGTGGCTGCACAAGCACTACGCCAGTTGATGTCGAACCATCGGCACCAATGCTTGTCCGAGAGGAGACCACCGTCCTGACGTTGCAAAGCCTGCGCGCTTCCGAACGGCAGCGTTTGCGTGTTTTCCTAGACAAGGCCAGTCGCGGCCGGTTCGATGCCATCCACCTCCTCATCAGCGGTTCGCCCCAGCTCAGCGCAGGGGTAGCCCATCAGGCCAGGCAGTTGGCAATCGAAGAAGACAACATTCAATTGCGCGATCAACACGACGCCGGCTCAGTGCGAATTGAGGCGATTGTCTATCACGCCCGTCCGCCGGTCTGTCCCTCATATGGTGCCTTACCCAATGAAGAATCCTTCAAACAGCCGCTTGGTTGTTCGACAGGACATAACCTGGCCGTGATGGTCAACGATCCGCGCGATCTGCTCGACAATCAGGCCGTCAAGGCCGGCGATGGCGATCGTGCTTCTGTACCAGTTGCAACTTACAGAACATTCGGGACGGATAAAGGTGGCTGATACCGCCCTTATCTCGGCAGCACTCCTACCGGAGATTGAAAGCTTCCAATCGCGTCCTGATCTAAAATAAAAGGAACCGCTGGATGCAATATAGGCGCTATATCGAGGGCCTTAGGGCCGTTGCTGTACTTCCGGTCGTACTCTTTCATTTCGGAATTTCGGCGATCCCGGGTGGCTTTAGCGGGGTCGATATCTTCTTCGTCATCTCCGGCTACCTAACCAGCGGAAGCCTCCTGGATGACCTTGAACGCGGCCAATTTTCCATCGTCAACTTCTACTGGCGCCGTGCCCGGCGCATTCTGCCGGCGCTCGTCTTTGTGATGCTTCTCACCTGCATTGCGGCATTGTTCATTCTTCTGCCACCGGATCTGCGCGGATTCAGTCTTAGCATCATAGCTACCTCGACCTTCTGGTCGAACGTTTTCTTCTGGAAAACGTCAAGTTACTTCTCTATCGATGCCGCGCTTCTACCACTGTTGCACACTTGGCCGCTTTCCGTAGCGGAGCAGTACTACATCTTCGCACCAATCCTGATGTTCCTAATCTATCGCTACATCGGGAAGCGCTGGCTGACGACACTTCTTCCGATAATTCTCTGCAGCTTCGTAGTGGCGGTGATGGCGACATCGCTGGCACCCACCGCCGGATTCTATCTGCTGCCGACCCGAATCTGGGAACTCATGTTGGGCGCCCTGCTCATGCTCAAATGCCCCTCGCCGCTGGGCAACCGACTCCTGATGGAGTCGGTGGGGGTGGCCGGATTTGGCCTTCTCGCCATCGGGTTCTTCGCGATTTCGGCGAGTGATCCGTTCCCAGGCTACAACGCCTTGTATCCATGCATCGGAACGGCCCTTCTGATCTATGTTGGCCAAAATACCCCCTCGACGGTCGCCACCCGCATGCTCGAAGTCAGGCCGCTGGTCTGGATTGGGCTCATCTCGTATTCGTTGTATCTTGTTCACTGGCCTCTCAATGCGTTCGCGCACTATCTTTCGTTCCAAAAACTCGATCCGTTGATGACCGGTGCGATGTTGGTGGCAAGCCTCGCATTGGCTGCATTCTCCTGGAAGTTTGTAGAGCAGCCGTTTCGACAGAAGAGGGCCTTCACCTCCCCGGGGCCTATCTTCGCCTTTTCAGCGCTCGCGATCGTTGTCCTTTGTGCCGGCGGAGCGGCGGGGGCGCTCGGCAACGGCTTTCCGCAACGGTTTCCGGACTATGTCCAGCGGCGCATTTCCGTCGGGGACTGGAGGAATGGCATCTGTTTCAACGAGGGCACCAGCCGGATCGAAAGCTGGAATATGGAGGATTGCACGCGCACCAGCGGTTTTCCAACAACGGTTTTTTTGTGGGGCGACTCCTTCGCCGCGCACTATGTTTCCGGCTTGGGTGCTAACATAAATCGATTGCAGGCGAACATCGTTGAATATACGTACGCCAGCTGCGCGCCGATACTCTATTACTACCCGTACGATCGTCTTGATTGTGTCCGGTTCAATCGCAAGGCCTTGGACGTCATCTTGGAAGCGGACATCAAGACGGTTATCCTCAGCGGTAGATGGAGTGACTATGAGGTCAGAGGTTTCGACGGTCTTCAGCAAACAATCGCTACGCTTCGTGCCCTGGGCGTGCGCGTGTTTGTCATCGGCCAGTCTCCGCAGTTCCCAACTGACGTCCGGAAAATTGCGTTCTTCGCCAAGCGCCAAAATCTGGACGATACGTCCTGGCCGATCGCGATGGACCCCGACGTCAACGAACGTGTGCGCTCATTTACCAAAGGCGCCACATTCATCGATCCGCTGAAATTCCTGTGCAGCGCAGGACGCTGCGCCTATTTCGATAGAGGAGAGTTTTTATATTTCGACTATGGTCATTTCTCTTCAGCCGGCGCCACACTGGCAATCTCGAAATACTGGCCGGCTTTTGGCAAGGACAATGCTCTTCCTAAGACGAAGTAGCGGCTCAGCGGCTGACAAGCACCAGTACGGGTCCCAGTGATAGCTCCTGCTTCCGCAGCAGCCGCGACGATGGAGCTGTTCAGGTTTAAGGCCCCCCGATAGTGACCTAGGTGTGGAGCTTCAACAGGTTGTCCTCGATCAGGGCGAGGCGACTGATAGGCGTTTTTGACTTTAGGCTGCCATGTGGACGATGCCAATTGTATCTGTGCAGCCAGACAGGCAGTTCGGCGGCACGATG
>NZ_RZQL01000296.1 GCF_003997935.1 Mesorhizobium sp. M7A.F.Ca.US.006.01.1.1 | reverse complement strand
CCTCTGTTTGTGGCGTTTCGAGTTCATCGAGGATGCCGTGTCCAGCCCCTGGAACACCCGCCATTGCATCAATTGGGCGGATAGCGCTCGCAAGGGCCGCTGCCCCGGCAACGCCAAACATTGCAGTCAAGAAGGATCGCCGATCCATAATAAACCTCCCAAGGTACATGCTAAAAATGCGCCCACGCCTGCCGAATGAGCAGACGTGGGCGCACGGTGAAGTACAGGACCCGCAGCCGAAGCGGCTCGCGGGTCCTATCAGCGCAGGAAGGGACGTAGCTGCGCCGATCCACGCCATGTCAGCCAAGAACGACCCCCATCACCAGGAAGGTGATGGCTGTTGCGAAAATCGGTGCGAGCAACCATCGCGCCTGGCCGACACTTTTTTCCACTGTTTCTCTCCGAATTTGGAGAGACAACAACCTTTAGGCCTAAGCCGTTCCGCCTACTCCCAACGGGTAAGACCATTGCGTCTTCCAACCAGACTTTGGTCCTGCGCGGATTCAGACAGAGGCCCGTATGAGGAACGTTTGGCGTGGCGGCGTGTTCGGGTGCTGGCGCCCAGCCGGTCGTGCTGCCGCCAGGTTACAAGAGGAGGAAAAGAAATGAGGATGCACCTAAGCAGCGCCGCTGCGGCGCTCCTGCTGTTGGCCAGCGTCGGGGCGGTTGCGGCACAGAACACGGTCGAACTCCACGAGGTTCCCAACGTCAAATACCGCTATACGGTGGTCGACAACCGAACGGTTTTGGTGGACCCGAGCACACGCAAGACTGTGAAAGTCTACGACTGAAGCTTCGAACCGGCCAAGCCCGCTGGCAGGGATGCCGCCGGGTTGCGCTCGTCAAATCGCCACTGATCGGACAAATGAAAATGATGAACCCTGAAGTCGAGACGTCGCAAGCGCTCGTGGCGCGCCTAGTTGATCTCCAGGCGAGAGCGCGGGCAGCACGTCTAAATGAGGCCGAAGTAAAGACCTTCGAAAAGGTCGCAGCCGTCACGGACGACGGTCTCGGTCGGCCGGCTCAGAATCTGGCCGTTCCAGCTTCGATGGCGACATAGTGGTGCACGAGGTCACACCCCAATCGCCGCCACAAGAATTCGGCTCTGCCGTCGGGTCGCCGCCCGTGGCTCCGGTATCTTCGCTGCGTCGCGCTTCACGAACTCGATGACATCATGTTCATGTCGTTGAAGATCAATTCGCCGAGCCGCTGATGCCCAAAATATTCCAAGTTGTGCTGACTTCTATGACGCGCTCGCAACCCGGGCCGATGCCCCAACCCGGGTGAACGTGTTCCGCACCCTGACCGATTTGTAGACGTAGGCGACCCAGAGCCCTGTCACCACAAACGAGACTATGGGGCCACCAGCGCATCGCCTGCGAGCACCAGGCTCACCGGAACGGCCAGAACTGACGCAACCCAGATCGTGTCCAGTACGAAAACGACAGGGATGGCGAGCCACTGGAGCAGAAACAATTGCGGAAAGCGGTGGCTACGCCGCAGCATCGAAACGAGCACAACCAGCTGAAGCGCCAGAAATGCCAGATTGAGAGCAACCTCGCCATAAACCACCAGGGGGCCATTCGAGAGGGTCATGAGTTGCTGGTAGCCGTCGGCCGAATTGGCCAAGTCGGCGAGTGTGCGCAATGGCGACAATGTCTGACCGATCGCCAGCAGCATCAGCCAGCCGCCGAAGCCTATAAGAGCCTCAGGATTCTGCGAAGGCTTCGCGGCTGATCGAACAGCAAAGAAAACAGGCACGCCGATCAACAGCAGCATGATCGCCCAATGCCAGACGGAAAACGTCCCCATTTACCCCTCCCCCGCTTATGCCCTCCTAGGTTGTATCAGGTTTTAAATTCAACTCAAGAGGCGACATGCATCTGAAACCAGGTCTTATGCGGAAGCGACGCTTTTTCCTGCCTGCTCCTGACTTTCACACCGCAATCGCCGCCACCAATATCCGGTTCTGCCGGCGTATCGCCGCGCGCAGCTCCGGTATCCTGGCCGCGTCGCGCTTCACGAATTCGATGAACATCATGTTCATGTTGTTGAAGATCAGTTCGCCGAGCGCCGCACCATCGATATCCTGGCGCACCAGCCCAAGAACCTGCAGCCGGGCGATCAGGGCGCGGATCTGTTCGGTCAGTGAGCGGTCGAGCCCGGTATAGGCCTGGCCGAACGGGCTGTCGGGCGCTTGCGTCGAGATCGCCATCGCCTGCCGCCACATCTCCTTGCTTAGATAGTGCAGCGAGTGCTCGATATAGATGCCGACCAGCGTGTCCAGCGCGTCGCCGACATTGGCCGGCGGCCTGGCAACGACGCCTTGCCCGGCATTGAGCACCTCGTTGACCTCCAGCGAGACGATGGCGCCGAGGATGTCGCCCTTGTTTTCATAGTAATTGTAGATGGTGCCGACCGAGACCTCGGCCTGCGCGGCAATCGCCTCGATCTTGGCACCTTCGTAGCCGGCCTCGCGAAACAATTCCGCGGCCGCCTCGATGATACGCCGGTGCCGGTCCGCCTTTTGCCTAGCCCGCAATCCGCTCATTCCCAGCCTCTTGCCACAAAAACAGAATTGACTCAATTTTAGAATTGGTTCAATTTTTTGCAAGAAGCCACAAAGGCAAGGGAGAACACTCGATGTCACACACAGCCAGCAATCCGCTTTCCATCCTGAAGACCCGTTTGCGCACAGCTGCCGCAGCCGCGGCGCTGCTGCTTTCGACGGGCGCGCAGGCCGCCGATCTCAACGCGCTGATCTGGTGCGATCATGCCGATCCGGCCTTGCTGCAGCCGTTTGAGGAGGCCAATGGCGTCAAGGTCAACGTCAAGGAATTCGAGGGCACGGGTGCTGGCCTCGCCATCGTCGAACAGTCGCAGCCCGGCGACTGGGACGTGATGGTGATCGACAGCATCGACGTGCCGCGCGGCGTCGAAAAGCGACTGTTCGAGCCCTTGCCGGAAGACAAACTGCCGCTGGCCGATCTGTTCCCGCAGGTGAAGATGGACAGCTCCACCGTGGTCGGCGGCAAGCGCTACGGCATCACCGAAAAGTTCGGCTACAACACGATCGGTTACAACAAGACCAAGGTCGACCCGGCCGACATGCAGTCGATGGCAGCACTCACCGGCGACAAGTACAAGGGTAAGGTCGCCATCTACGACTACTACCTGCCGGTCATCGGCATGGCGGCACTGGCGATCGGCAAGAAGACGGCCGATCTCACCGAAGCCGACCTGCCCGCCCTCAAGGACGAGCTCTTGAAGATGAAGGCCAATGCCAAGCTGGTCGGCGAAGTGACCGCCAGCCAGACGGCGCTTGCGACCGGCGAGGTCGACATATTGGTCGGCGGCGGCGAATGGGTGACGGCGGGCCTGGCCAAGGAAAACCCGGCGCTGGACTTCTCGATCCCCAAGGAGGGTGCGATTCTCTGGTCGCAGTCGCTGGCCATGTTCAAGGATTCCAAGAACAAGGACATGGCGCTGAAGTTTATCCAGTACATTATGAGCCCGGAAGGCCAGGCGCGCCTTGCCACCTCCTCCTGCTATTGGGGCATGCCGGCCAACACCAAGGCAGCACTCACCGACGACCAGAAGAAGGTGTTGCGCTTCGACGAACAGCCGGGCTTCCTGGCGCGCGCCCAGGCCTATCCGGCGCCGAATGCCGATCTCGACAAGAAGATGCAGGACATGTGGACCGAAATGCTGCAGGCAAAATGAGCCGATACCGCTCATGAGCACCTCGGGAAACAACGGGCGTGCTCTCCCCTGGGCGCTGGTCACGCCGGCGCTCGGCTGGACGCTGCTGTTCTTCGTGCTGCCCTTCATCGCCATGGGGTTTTCCAGCCTGACGGCGCATGAGGGCGGCGGTTTCACGCTGACGAACTACAGCCAGTTCTTCACCAACCCGTCCTACTGGCAGGCGATGGTGAACTCACTGCGGGTCACCGCCATCGTCACCGTGATCTCGGTGCTGCTCGCCTATCCCTTTGCCTGGATTCTGGCCGAACAGGTGCCGGAGCGCTGGCAGCGGCTGGCGCTGATGCTGGCGGTGCTGCCGTTCTGGACCTCCTATGTCGTGCGCTCCTATTCCTGGCTGCTGGTGCTGGCGCAGAACGGCGTCGTGAACCGGGCGCTGACCGGCTCCGGCCTGTTTGCCGAGCCGCTGCAGCTCGCCAACACGCGTTTCGCCACCGTCACCGGCTTCGTGCACTTCTTCGTCATGCTGTTGACGCTGACCATCTTTGCCAACCTCAAGCAGCTCAGCCCGAGCTACCGCAAGGCCGCCGCCGATCTCGGCGCCGGACCGGTGCGCACTTTCCTGCATGTCGTGCTGCCGCTGACCTTGCCCGGCATCATGGTCGGCGCCTTCCTGACCTTCGTGCTGTGCATCGGCGACTACATCACGCCGCAGATCCTCGGCGGCAACAACGAGCTGCTGATGCCGCAACTGGTGATGATGCAGATCGGCCGGCGCGGCGACTTTCCGCTGGCCTCGGCGCTGTCGATCATCCTGATGGCGGTGGTTACTATCGCCTACCTTGCCTGCGCCCGCTGGCTGAAGATCGAGCGGGCCTGAAATGCGCCAGCTCGTCCGCATCGCCTCCTGGCTCTACGCCATCATGGTCTACGGCTTCATCTTCCTGCCGGTCGTCGTGCTGGTGCTGTTTTCGCTGCAGGCGACGTCGTTTCCGATTCCGCCCTTCACCGGGCCTTCGCTGCGCTGGTATGAGGCGGTTCTCTCCGACGTCAGGCTGACCTCGGCGCTGGTCAATTCGCTGCTGGTCGCGTCCATCTCATCGCTTGCCGCCGTCACGCTCGGCTTCCTCGCCGCCTGGGGTTTTGCCCGCTTTGTCCTGCCGGGCTCCGGCCTGCTGCGCGGGCTGATCACCCTGCCGCTGACGGTCAGCTACCTCATCATCGGCATGGGGCTGCTGGTGCTGTTCAACTGGGCCGGCGCACCTAAATCCTTGCTTGCCGCCGGCATCGGCCATGTCGTGATCAACCTGCCGCTGTGCTTTGCCATCATCTACAGCCAGATGGGCGACCACCAGATCAACATCGAGCGCGCCGCGCGCGACCTCGGCGCGCCGGAGTGGAAGGTGCTGCTGTTGATCACCGTGCCCGTCATGGCGCCTGCCATCTTCGCCGGTTTCTTCCTGTCGATGACCTTCTCCTGGGACGAGTTCGTGATCTCCTTCCTGCTCACCCGCTTCGACACCACGCTGCCGGTCGAAATCTGGAACCTCTTGCGTTCGGGCCTCAACCCGAAGACCAACGCCGTCGGCTCGCTGGTCTTTGCCGTCTCCATCGTGCTGGTGGTGTTTTTTGAACTGACATTGCTTCGGAGAAAGCCGGCATGAGCGCGCCCCTCGTCGACATCAGCAGCGTCTCGCATCGCTTCGGCCAGCACACCGTGTTGAAGGATGTCTCGCTGCAGATCGAGCCCGGCAGCTATACGATCCTGCTTGGGCCGTCGGGCTCCGGCAAGACGACGCTCTTGTCCATTCTGGGCGGCTTCGTCACCCCCAGCGAAGGCAAGGTGTTCATCCGTGGCGAGGACTGCACCTCGGTGCCGCCGGCCAAGCGGCCGACCACGACGGTGTTCCAGGACTATGCGCTGTTTCCGCATATGAGCGTCGGCAGCAATGTCGGTTTCGGCCTGCGCATGCAGGGCGTCGATGGCGCGACACGGGCGGCAAAGGCGCGCGACGCGCTGGCGCTGGTCGGCCTCGCCTCCGCCTTCGACAAGAAACCGCACCAGCTCTCCGGCGGCCAGCGGCAGCGCGTGGCGCTGGCGCGTGCGCTGGTGATCGAGCCGGCGGTGCTTTTGCTCGACGAGCCGCTCGGCGCGCTCGACCTCAAATTGCGCCGGCAGATGCAGGATGAGTTGAAGGCAATCCAGAAGCGCGTCGGCACCGCCTTCATCCACGTCACCCACGACCAGGAAGAGGCAATGGCGCTCGCCGACCATTGCGTGGTGATGAATGACGGGCGCATCGAGGACGAAGGTCCGCCCGAGCGCGTCTACGCACGGCCGGCGACGCGTTTTTCAGCGACCTTCATGGGCGAAAGCACGATCCTTGCCGGCACGGTCACGGAGGCTGGGAACCGGACAAGCACTGTCGCGACGCCGGTCGGGCCGGTTTCGCTGCCCGGCGCGTTACCGGTCGGCTCTGCCGTCGTGCTGGCCATACGGCCGGAGCATCTTGTCCTCGGCGAGGCGCGCGGCGGTGTCAGGCTTGGCACGGCTGAGGTGAGCGACGTCGTTTTCCAGGGCAGTTTCAAACGTGTGCTCGCCGTTTCCGTCGAGGACCCGTCGCTTCATTTCATCGCCAGGCTGCCGGCGACTGCCACCGTCCGGCCGGGCGACACGGTTGCGATTTCCTGCGATACCGACCAGATCATCCTGCTGACGGACTGAACTTTCTGACGGATTGAACATGGCAACACTTTCGGTCATCGAGGCACCGGACTGGTACGAGACCATCCGCATGGCCGACGGCATCACGCTGATCCACGAGCCATGGATAAAACCGTTCTTCCGCTGCAACATGTGGCATGTGCGCGGCCGTGATCGCGATCTCCTCTTCGACACCGGCCTCGGTCATTTCAGCCTTCGGCGCCACGTACCGCTGGTCACTGAGCGAAAACTGACCTGCGTCGCCAGCCACACGCATTTCGACCATATTGGCTGCCACCACGAATTTCCCGAGCGCTGCGTGCACGCGGCCGAGGCCGGCATCCTCGCCGATCCGCGCAATGAATGGACGGCGGCGGGCATCTATGCGACTGACGAGATGTTCGACGGCATGCCTGAGGGATGGGACACGGCACGCTACCGCATTCTCCCCGCACCCGCCGGCCGCCTGCTCGCGCATGGCGACGTCGTCGATCTCGGCGATCGTGCCTTCGAGGTGATCCACACGCCAGGCCATTCACCCGGCGGCATCGCGCTTTACGAAAACAGGACGGGCATCCTGTTATCAGGCGACATCATCTATGACGGCCCGCTGATCGACGACGTCTACCATTCGGACATATCAGACTACATGGCGACACTGCTGCGTATGCGCGATCTCGATGTCTCGGTCGTGCACGGCGGCCATTTTCCCAGCTTCGGCAAGGTGCGCTATCGCCAGCTCGTCGACGAGTATCTAGAACAGAAGCGGCAGGCCGGCTGCCATCTGCGGCAGCCCTGAAAGCGGTTAGAGCGGTTCACCGTTTTACGGAAACGGCGAACCACTCCAACTCCTTGTTTGGCGCAATTCCGAAGTTTGGCGCAATTCCGAACGGAAAACCGTTTCACACTTTTCCTGGAATTGCTCTAGCGCATCAGTTCGAAATGCCGCGGGAACGCCTGATGCAGCAGAAGCAGCATGGTCTTGCGCAGCACGTTGGTGTCACGGCTGGATGGATTGAGATGATCCCAATAC
>NZ_RZQL01000295.1 GCF_003997935.1 Mesorhizobium sp. M7A.F.Ca.US.006.01.1.1 | reverse complement strand
GCCGTAGTGACGAACCTCGAGCAGATCGACGAAGACTTCCGGCAGCCGAATGATGTCGGCGCATTCCCCTGGATCGACCTCGGAGGCATCATCTACAATTCGGAAAAGGTGCCTGAGCCGCCGAAGTCCTGGAGGGATCTGTTTGACCCCAAATACAAGGGAAAGGTCGCCGTTTTCGATGGCTTCTGGTCCGGCAACGGACTGGTCGCAACGGCCTATGCAAATGGCGGAAGCATCGATGACGTCGAGCCGGCATTGAAGATCTACGAAGAGGCCGCTAAGTCGGGCCATATTCACTCGCTCTTCACCTCGAATGCCCAGATCCAGCAGCTTCTGGCGAGCGGCGAGGTCTGGATCGCCCCGCACTTCCGGGGAATCGTGCTGCCATGGATCAAGGAAGGCGCGCCCTTCGGCTACGCCGCTCCCGACGAGGGGCAGGTCCTCTTTCCGGAGGGCTTGCAGCTTCTGGCCGGCAGCACCGACGACCAGTTGCGTGTTGGCCGTGACCTCATCAACGCGAGCCTGAAGCGCGAAAATATCATCGACTATGCAGTCACGGCTTCGGTGGTTCCGGTTCTCAAGGACAAGTCGGGCCTTCCCGAGGAACTCGCGAACGACCCAGCCTTGTCCGACGATCGACTGGCGAAGGCCCTGCGGCTCGACTACACGAAGATCGCTACAAATCATGCGGGCTGGCTCGATCAGTGGAACCGCCGGGTGAAAGTCAATCTGACGTGACAGCGGCGACCGCGGAGACCGCCTTCCCGAAGGCAGTCGACATTTGCCTCGACGGCGTCTCCAAGGAATTCGGCAACCAGGTGGTCGTCGCACCACTGAAACTTGAAATCCGGCAGGGAGAGTTCTTTTCCCTACTCGGACCGTCGGGGTGCGGAAAGACGACGACACTTCGGATGATCGCGGGTCTCGAGGCGCCGACGGCGGGCGAGATCACGATTCGCGGAAAATCGATGGCGGGCATACCCATCGAGAAACGCCCCACGAACATGGTCTTCCAGAAGCTCGCTCTGTTTCCGCATCTGAGCGTCTTCGACAACATCGCGTTCGGACTGAGGCTCAAACGGGTCGGGCGCGCGGCGATCCGTTCGCGCGTCAATTCGATGTTGGAGACGGTCAAGCTCGAAGGGTATGAGCAGCGGTCGATCGCCCAGTTGTCCGGAGGTCAGCAGCAACGTGTGGCCATTGCGCGCGCGCTCATCAACGACCCCGCGGTCCTGCTTCTCGATGAGCCGCTCGGCGCGCTGGACCTTCAACTGCAGTTGCACATGCAGCAGGAATTGGTCCGCATCCAGCGCGCGTCCGGGACGACGTTCGTCTACGTGACGCACAATCAGCAGGAAGCGCTGGCGATGTCGGACCGGGTAGCAGTTATGAACGAAGGCCGATTCGAACAGGTGGACACGCCGCTCGCGCTTTTCCATCGTCCCGCCTCCGAGTTCGTCGCCCGGTTCATGGGGCAGACGAACGTCCTGACGGGCAACGTCACGTCCATCGAAGGCGACGAGATCCGGGTGTCCGCCTCGGGCTTGACATTCGACGTCGGCGCCGGCGCACGGCGATCGATCGGCCGGAAGGTCGTGCTCTCCGTGCGTCCGGAGCGTCTGCATCTCGGTTCGCACGTCGGCGCGAACGCCGTCCTGCCTCTGGTGCGCGCGGTTTTCCAGGGAACGACGATCCTGTACACATTTGGCCTTCCGAACGGCGAAGAACTCAACGTCTCCGCCCTTGCCCCATCGGACGCCGTGCCGGCGATCGGTGAAAGCGTAGGGCTTCACTGGCAAAGGAATGCCGCCATCGCTCTCGAACCGGCGAATGGTGGCTGAGATGGCCACCGTGCCCGCGCGGCCATTTACGCTTCTACTGTTGCCCGTGGTGCTCGTCGTAGCGGCCCCGTTCATCGCAAGCCTCACTCTGGTGACGGCGTTCGGCTTTGCCGGCAACGGTTCTAAGGGCTTTGAGGTGTGGGTGCGGTTTCTCACCGACCCATTCTCCTGGACGGTGATCTCTAAGACCCTTTGGCTTGCCGCCCGCGTGACCTTTTTCTGCGTGCTTGTCGGCTATCCGGTCGCTTTCGCTTTGCATCAGCTGAGGTCGCCGCTGTTGCGCGGGATCGCCTTCACGATCCTGTTCACGCCATTGCTCATGAGCGTAATCGTTCGCGCCTATGGCTGGATCGTGCTGCTATCCAACAACGGACTTGTGAACTCCATGTTCGGCCTGCTGGGGGTCGGGCCCTTCAGGCTCGTGTTGAACGAATTCGGCGCCACCATCGCGATGGTCCACGTCATGCTCCCCTTCGCGGTGCTGCCTCTGCTCAGTTCCATCAACCAGATGCCGTCGGGAGGCGTCGAGGCGGCACGCGATCTCGGCGCGCGTCCCATTCAGGTGTTTCTGCGTGTCGTCTTCCCGCTCACCCTGCCCGGCGTGCTCTCCGCGATAGAGATCGTCTTCGCGCTTGCGGCATCCGCTTTCGTCACGCCGTCCATCCTCGGCGGCGGACGAGTGCTCACTCTGCCGCGGCTGGTATACGACAACATAGGCAGCCTGGACTGGTCATTGGCTGCGGTTCAAAGCCTCACCCTGCTTGGGGTCACGGTCGCTGTGCTGACAGGAATCAGGCAGTTCGGTCGGCTCTTTCGTCACGAGGGAACGCACCGTTGAGGCGCAACCTTCTCAACCTGATCCTCGTGCTCGTCCTGATCTTCATGGCCGCGCCAATCCTGATTGTATTCGTCAACGCTTTCAACCCTAGCGCCTACAACGCATGGCCTCCCGCGGGCTTCACCCTTTCGTGGTTTCATAAGGCGTTGGCCAACAAAGCATTTACCGCGGCGCTCTGGCGATCGCTCCTCGTCGCGCTGCTGGCTGCGCTCGGAATCACAGCGCTCGGCATCCCTGCGGCATATGCGATCTCGCGTTACCGCTTTCACGGACGCGCGCTTCTCCGCTCCGTCCTGCTCGCGCCGCTCGTCGTGCCGAGGGTCGTGCTGGGGTTCGGCCTCTTCATCCTTTTCGTGACGACGAGATCACAGCTGTTCGGCAGTCTACCGGGGATTGCGTTGGCCCATATGATCCTGGTCGCGCCGTTCGTCGTGATTATCTTTCTCGCCGCGCTCGAAGATGTCGACTCGGCACTAGAGGACGCCGCACGGGACCTTGGCGCGGGACCAGTTCGAGCCTTCTTTTCGGTGACGTTGCCACAGATGCGCGTCGCCCTTTTCTCCGCGTTGTTCTTCAGTTTTATCACTTCATTCGACGAGGTGGAGACGACGCTGTTTCTCGTACAGCCCGCGGTCAAGACGCTCCCTGTCGCTCTCTACAACTACCTTGAGTTCCAACAGGATCCGACGATCGCCGCAGTATCGAGCCTGATGGCTGCAGCCACCTTAGTGCTGATCCTTGCAGGCATAATCCTGACGCACGGACAGTTCTGGAAAAGGGTGTTTTCAGTGAGATAGGCCACAGCCTGAGTCACCCCAGCGGGGGGGGCAATCTGGAGGCCCGACGCGACCTCCAGGGTCCAGTCTCTCGTAGGTCGATCTTGGCCACCATTTGTTCGTGGTGACACGCCGTCTTGGTCACGGGATCCGGAATCTCCGGCCTATAATGGGCCAGCACCACCGATAGCAGCAGTTTCAGGAGAGGACGGCTTTGGCATCTGCACATCCAAGCGGGTAGGCAGTACGATCATCGGTTCCGTGGAGTTAGGGCGTCGCCGGTGACTCATTGTCTCACCGTGAAGTGGCGGGGCAGGCGACCATGTGGACCCATCCAACCGCGACGACATGATGCAGAGGTCAATCCTTGCCGCCGGGTCGGATGAAGCAATGGAATGCCTATGCTCGATCTCGTGCGGCAGGTACATGCGCGTGGTAGTCCCATTGCGCCTGTCGGCAAGATCGTTGATCTACTCGCAAAATCTGAAGCAGCATCGTGTCGCTCTAGTCGCGCGGCAAGTCTCCAGCTTGTTGTGCAGCATGCACCCGGCGAATTCCAATCAGGACTGCAAAATAGAAGCCGAATACAATCAAAGAATGCGGCTCAGGTGATAGCAAATCGTGTTGGCGAAAGCGACTGCCGTGTCGGACATGCGGCTGGAGAAGCTCCACTCATTGTCGTACCAGGAGATATCGGTACGGCCGGATTCGACGATGGCGCGTAGAATGCTGCGGCCATGCGGCCGAAGCCGTTGATGGCAACTTTTACGGTCACTTTTTTCTCACTGTTGCATTTTAAGTGGCTTCGCACGAGCATCCAAAAGAGCTGTCAAGCTTCTGGTTTGGAATGGCAGCGAACCCTTCCTACAAAAAATGGTTCAGAATAAACTAATTATGGACGGTCTCAATTGGGCAGTTTTTGAAAGCGACATGTCGTAGGATACAGACGGCTATGGTCGAACGAGACTGCAGCCGATGCTCTGAAGTCTACCCACGACGAGCAAGCCAACCGCCCCGTCATTTTTTGCTGGGAGACACATCACAGCTTCGCGGGCCATCGTAGTAGCTTAGGAGATCTTCGGTAATAGTTCGCCAACGGACTTCTTGGCGTCGCCGTAGAACATGCGGGTGTTCTCCCTATAGAAGAGCGGGTTCTCGATGCCCGAGTAACCGGTACCCTGGCCGCGCTTTGAGACGAACACCTGCTTCGCCTTCCAGACTTCTAGGACAGGCATGCCGGCGATCGGAGAGTTCGGATCTTCCTGCGCTGACGGGTTGACGATGTCGTTAGAGCCAATGACGATGACGACGTCGGTGTTTTGGAAATCGTCATTGATTTCGTCCATCTCGAGCACGATGTCGTAGGGCACCTTGGCCTCGGCCAGCAGCACGTTCATGTGGCCGGGCAGCCGGCCTGCGACCGGGTGGATTGCGAAGCGCACGGTCTTACCGGCGGCGCGCAGTTTGCGAGTGAGTTCCGAGACCGACTGCTGCGCCTGTGCCACCGCCATGCCATAACCCGGTACGATGATGATGGAGTCCGCCTCGTTGAGGGCTGCCGCAACACCTTCACCGTCGATTGCGATCTGTTCACCCTCGACTGCCATCGTCGGTCCCCTCACTGTGCCGAAGCCGCCAAGGATGACCGAGACGAAGGACCGGTTCATCGCCTTGCACATGATGTAGGAGAGGATTGCGCCCGACGAACCGACCAGTGCGCCGGTGACGATCAGAAGATCATTCCCGAGCGAGAAGCCGATGGCCGCAGCTGCCCAGCCGGAATAGGAGTTCAGCATCGATACCACGACCGGCATGTCTGCGCCGCCGATGCCCATAATCAGGTGATAGCCGATGAAGAAGGCGGCGAGCGTCATAATGACCAGTGCCCAGAGGTCGCCAGTCTGAAGGTAGACGACCAGCAGGATCAGCGAGATCACCGCCGCGGCTGCGTTGAGCAGGTGGCCTGCTGGCAGCTTCCTCGCCTTGCCGTCAACCTTGCCGGCGAGTTTGGCGAAGGCGATGATCGAGCCCGTGAAAGTCACCGCGCCAATGAAGACGCCGAGGAAAGTCTCGACGCGAAGGATAGAGATCTCGGCTGGGGTTTTTCGTGCAAGCGTGAGCGCGAAGCCGGAAAGGCCTTCCAGCATTTCGATCAGGCGAGGATTGGTGGCAGCCGCTGCCGCAGGCACCTCCGGATTGCCGACGAGGTCGACAAGATGGCTGAGATTGGCGAGTTCGATATGGGTGTTGAAGCCGATGAAGACGGCTGCTAGACCGACACAGGAATGCAGCGCCGCGACGAGTTGCGGCATCGCCGTCATTGGCACGCGCTTTGCGACCGTATAGCCGAGACCTGAGCCGATCAGCAGCATGATGACGATTAGCCCGTGATGATCGACGCCGGGCGTAAGGAATGCCGCGACGACGGCCAGCGCCATACCGGCGATGCCGTACCAGACTGCGCGCTTGGCGCTTTCCTGGCCCGACAGGCCACCGAGGCACAGGATGAAGAGTACGGCCGCTGAGAGATAGGCCGCGGTGACGATGCCGGGCGCAGCGATATGCGAGCCGAGGAGTTCGAGATACGCCATTGTCTAATCCCCGCGCTTCAAGACTTGTGGAACATGGCGAGCATGCGCCGGGTGACGAAGAAACCGCCGACGATGTTGATCGTTGCGATTAGCACCGAAAGCGCCGCGACGATGGCCACCAGCCAGGACGAGGAGCCGATTTGCGCTAGCGCGCCGAGGATGATGATGCCCGACACGGCGTTGGTGACAGCCATCAGTGGCGTGTGTAGCGAATGGCTGACGTTCCAGATGACCTGGAAGCCGACAAAGCAGGAAAGCATGAAGACGACGAAGTGACCCATGAAGCTCTGCGGCGCGTAGTTGCCGACCAGCAGCATGAGGATGGTACCGATGCCGAGCAGCGTGACCTGCACGTTTGTCGCGGTCTTGAAGTCGGCCGCTTCCTTGGCGCGCCTCTCCTCCAGCGTCAGCCCCTTGGCCTTCTCCTTCGGCTTCTGAGCCGCGATGGCCTGGATTTTCGGAGGCGGTGGCGGGAAGGTGATCGCGCCTCGATAGGCGACTGTCGCGCCTCGGATGACGTCGTCCTCCATATTGTGCACGACCTTGCCGTCCTTCGCAGGCGTCAGGTCAGTCAGCATGTGACGAATGTTGGTCGAGTAGAGCGTCGAGGACTGCGCGGCCATGAGGCTCGGGAAGTCAGTATAGCCGACGATGGTGACGCCGTTCGCCGTGACAATCTTCCGGTCCGCCTTAGTCAATTCACAATTGCCGCCGCGCTCGGCGGCGAGGTCTATGATGACCGAGCCGGGTTTCATGGCATCGACCATATCCTTCGTCCAAAGCATCGGCGCATCGCGGCCGGGAATCAGCGCCGTGGTGATGACAATATCAACCTGCGGCGCAAGCTCGCGGAACTTCATGAGTTGCGCGTCGCGGAATTCAGGGGAGGACGGGGCAGCGTAGCCGCCGGTCGCTGCGCCATCCACTTGCGCTTCGGGGAAATCGAGATAAACGAATTCCGCGCCCATCGATTCGATCTGTTCCGCGACTTCCGGGCGGACGTCGAAGGCGTACGTGATGGCACCGAGCGAAGTGGCCGCACCGATCGCCGCAAGACCGGCGACGCCTGCGCCGACGACCAGCACTTTCGCCGGTGGAACCTTGCCGGCAGCCGTGACCTGCCCAGTGAAGAAGCGTCCGAAATTGGCACTCGCCTCGATTACCGCGCGGTAGCCCGCGATGTTGGCCATGGACGAGAGCGCGTCCATCTTCTGGGCGCGGCTGATGCGTGGCACCATATCCATGGCGATGATGTCGGCGCCGGTTCCCATGGCCTGCTCCAGCAGGTCTTTGTTCTGGGAGGGATAGAAGAAGGAGATCAGCGTCTTGCCCGGCCTCAGTCGCGCAATTTCGGCGGCTTCCGGCGGGCGCACCTTGGCGATGATATCGGCTG
>NZ_RZQL01000294.1 GCF_003997935.1 Mesorhizobium sp. M7A.F.Ca.US.006.01.1.1 | reverse complement strand
CCCGTGGTCAGCCGAAGCCCTTGACTCATGGGGCAATAGAGGGCCGCGGCGGCAACATCGAACAACGGCCTGCCTGGAAGGCGATCGGCTTTGTAGTGCCTGTGGTAGCCCCGCTTGCGTATCATGGGCATGGAAACGCCCAACGGCCTGAGGAGGGATGGCGACCAGGCACCGAGCGCAATGACGATGTTTTCAGTGGCCAGGCGCCGCCCGTTCCGCAAGTGGACGTGCCAGCCGGAAGCAGGCTGCGTCAGTGACCGCACTTCTTCCTCCAGCAGGGTGCCGCCGCGGCGGCGAAAAAGCGCTGCATACGTCGCGACGAGCCCGCCCGGATCAACACAACTTCTGCTTTGTTGCCAATGCACGGCACCCGCGAAATCCCTCTTCAGGCAGGGCTCCTCACCTCTCAACGCCTGATTGGTCAAGATGCGCGACTGAACACCAAAGTCCTTTCTGTAGCGTTCCGCCTGCGCGGCGTCCGTATCGAGCTCACGGGCCTCGCGATGCATCTGGATGTAGCCGCGTCTGACGAACAAGTGTTCTGCGCCGGCTCCGGCAATCAGCTTGTCGTGGTCCGCGGCGCAGCGGCCAATCAACTGCCTATAGATTTGGGAAATTGTCCGATATCTTATCGGGGCAGAGTTGAGATAGTAGAGCGCGAGTGGCAGTGCCGCGGAGGGCAGAGCCGCCAGCTGGTACCTGACGTCGTTGCCCAACCCGAGTGCCAGACGCAGTACATCAAGCGCGCCCCGCGGAAATGCATAGGGCTCCATCACTTCGACCTGGACAATCCCGGCGTTTCCGTAGCTTGCCTCCCTGCCCGGTTGCCGACGGTCAATGATGATGACCTCATGCCCGCCTTCTTGCAGAGCAAGTGCTGTCGTCACACCGACGATGCCGGCGCCGAGGATCGCAAACTCACTCATCGGCAAGTCAAACGCTACAGTCCTGCGCGATGACAGCTATTTCAATCAGCGCGTCGATGACCAACTCGCTAACCACAGTGACACGGACCGGCAGCGGATGGTGACTGAAGAAAGCGCGATACACCTGGTTGAAGGCGGAGAAATCGTCCTTGCGCACCAGGTAGCAGGTACAGGAGAGGATATCGCGTCGCGATAATCCACTAGTGCCAAGGGTGGCCTCGATCCGCCGCAGAACGTTTTGGGTTTGCTGCACAATGTCGCCGGAGATTTTTCCAGTGTCATCGAAGCCGAGTTCGCCCGAGAGGTAGACTGTATCGCCGGCACGGCGAAGGTTTGAGAACGGCAGTGTGGAAGCGGTCATGACAGGTCCTTGGAAGGATCGGCGCGGCGGCGCTCTTTTGGGTTCGCTAGCGAGCAAACAGGTTCTGCCGTCGCAGGACGTTAATACAGGATGGAGCCCGCTCCGAGGCGAGCAGGCTTCCAGTTCCAGCGGCAATCAACGAGAGGTCGTCTCCGCGCCCTTATCCATGGAGAAACTGAGCTGGCTGTAGATCGCTCTGTCCTTGTCGAAATAGCGCGCCCATTCACGGTCCCCGAATGAGAAATGCCACCATTCGCCGTCAAATGGCGCAAAGCCGGCGCGAAGCATGCAGAACCTGAGCGTCTGTCGATTGCGCCAGTGCTCTCTCTTGATGAATGGCGAAAAGACGTAGGTGTCCGGGCAATCCTCGCCCAGTTCAGTGCCCATAGCGAGCGCCTGACCGTTCGATTGAATGATCCGGACGTCGACCGCGCCGCCGGTCGGGTGCCCTGCTACCTCCGGTACGGCCGAGAAACGGTGAGCCGCCTCCTTCAGCGCTTCACCAGACAGGGAGGGAGTTCTCGTTTTCCCTTTGGGCGAAGCAGATGAAGATCCCGAATCGCTAATCACCTTCGAGGGCCTGGTCGCGTTGCCCGCCCAGGAGGATGGCCATGCGCACCGCCGCGGCAGGGTCACCATAGATTTCTTCGCGCTCAATCAGCGCGAGGAACTCTGGGAGGATCGCTTTCGAACGATCTATGCACTCTTTGATGCCGTGGAGATAACGAAGACGAGTTCCAAATCGGATCGTGTCGAAATCGCGAGGAGAAGAATCCAGGACATGATCTCGACCGCTGGCGCTCAGGCCGCATGCGCAAGGTCTTTCCTGCGACTGCTCCAGACAGATCCGCAAAAGGCCTGGGACTACTACGTGGCGGCCGAGGAATTCATCAACGACAATCGAATGAAGAGGGGGCCCAAACTGGGCTGACGGGGCCAGGCCGCAAGCTGTCCCAGGCTTTCGATGGCGGTGTCGCTTCTGCGCCTGCCTCGCTCGGATTATGACCTTCCAACATGGCGGGGCACACTTCTAGGACGTCAATAATCTGCTAGACAGAAGCGTCGTCCTACATGACGCGACGAAGCGCCGTCACATGATGCCAGCTGTGAGCTAAGTGACTACGCCTACGCGCGGCAACGAAGTGCGAAATGCGGCGAGGCTGAGTGGGGGGAAAGGCGGTAGCGCTCTCCCGACTCGAACCCCCGAACACTTTGCGAATTGCAGACTCGAATTTGTGACCTCTGCCTTCGGAGAATGGATAGTGCGGAAGCCAGGCGCGAGGCGAAAGTCCTGTTGGGTCAGGTTGCAAGGGGCGGCAACCCCGCTGAAGAGCGCAAGCTCGATCGCGAGGCGATCACCGTCAAGGAGCTCTACACCCGTTATCTCGAAGATCTCAAGAATGGGCTCGGCTCGGGAAAAGAGGATGGCCAAAGAAGCCCACGACAATCTCCACCGATGTCGGGCGCGTTGAGCGCCACATCGAGATCGCCTTTCCAACTTCTCGTCGCGGTGAGGTCGAGCGGTGATTCGACTCCTATCGTCTCGACAAAGCGCTCGACAATTTCCGACTTCAGGCTGTCTAACCCTTCAAAGCCCTCATCGTAGTTTCATACCAGCATCGTGAAAAGACAGGTGAGCGGTGTTTCCATGCTGCTAGCATTTGTCAGTCGTTGCAGACTTTTGCGACAGCATTAGACGCCTGAACCAGGCCGGAAAAATCACTCACGCTCTCGTCGTCTGTGGGCGCCGATGATAGTCGGACAGCGATCAGCTTATTTGGGAGGATTGCAACAACCTGTCCGCCGTAACCCATGAACCGTGCGAAATTTCCGCTGCACCCATCAAAGGAGAAGTCATCGATCCAGAAAGAACTAAAGTATCTCTGGCCCAGGCCGGTTGGACGGCCTGTTGTCAAGCCCCACTTGTGATGGTTCGTCAAACCCTCTTGGGTCTTCTGCTGGCTAAGAACTTGGCTCCCTGAAACTGCGCCATCATTTTGAAAGAGCTCGGCAATTTTTACGAGGTCGTCGATGGTCGCATACAGCCCCTCGAACGCAAGCGGCTGCTTTTTTACACCAAACGTGGTTGCCACCGGCAGGTCATAGACCCTGATTTTTTCGTACACTTCCCGTCGTAGCATCGATACGATATCTTTGTCAGCGCCTTCCTTCTCTTTAAGTAGACTATCCAAGGCCGCAACCAAGACGAAGTAATCCTCGTCTCTGTAGCGAACAAACCTGTCGATACCCCAGCCATAGGATCTGGGGCGTGCCAGCGCCTTCTCTAGTTTCGATGTGAAATCGCCATCGTTGTAAAATGCCATATATGAATCATCGTAAGGCTCGTCACCGATGTTCGCTTCCGGCTTCCCGGCCCCGTTTCCGACACCGGTCGCCATATTGAGTGCGCTGCCCAGCGTGACGTCTTTCCATGCCAGAAAGCGTTTCGCTTCAGGCAGGAGATCGTCAATCTTCATGGTGAAGATCTGATCGCCGTACTTGGCCGCCATCCGAAGCATGGCCATTCGCGCAACAGCGGATTTTGTCGCGGACCACACGCCGAAGCGTTGCCTGTCGCAGTAAGGCAGCGGCCCCTCCGACGTTTGGCAACTCTTCAGATAGATGGTGCCATCAACAAAGACTGCGGTCACAACTTTCCAGTCGTCTAGCATACGGCCGCCGAACTCAGCGCTTTGAGCTGTGGTTAGGCCGACCGGCAGGTTGTCCCAGGATTTTACCGGCAGACGGCCGGCCTCTCGCACGCTGAAGGCCTTTTCGATGGCGTGGACGTCCTCTGTCGAAATCGGTTTCATCGTCGAAACAGACGTTGCTGTTGCCTTGAAAACCGCGCCTGCCTGGAAGGGCGTCGTTCCGGTGGTTATCTGAATATGCAAGGGCGTGATATCCGCATCCTTGTACATAAATAAAGCGACGCCGTTATGGCTCTCGCCGCCTTCCACGGGATTCATAAGTGCAAGTGGGAACGACGCGCGCGTCCAGCCCGGCGGATCATTCGGCTCCGACCAAACTTTTCCGGGCTGTACCAAGATCTGCCAATAGGACCCAGCTCCCGTGGGCTTGAAGTCCCCCAGGATTTCTTGTGAAGAGGGTACGAGCGTGCTTCCGACGGTCGTGAAACTGATTTCGAAAGCAGGAAACGCATGCAGGTCCTTGCCATTTACCGGTGCAAGCTTGTCGCTACTCACCATGCTTACCTCGGCAAAAGCGAGATGTCCGCTAAATGGCTTCACTGCGGCGACAGAATCCTTTGAGGAAACGAAGTCGTCGTTGGAGCGCAGTTGTAGCGTTGCGCTAGATTTCACATCTTGAACCGCAATTGGTGGCGCCTTTAGATCACCAGCAGTGACGGTAATGGTCGACGACGCGATCCCAAGTGCTACAAAAGCAAATCTCGATCTCATTTTAGATCCTCCTTGTTCCCGTTATTGGCATCGTTTCAGGGCTGCTAAGCCTTCAAAGCGAGTTGGGATCGCGCTGAAGCTGGGCTCGCGACAGTGGCGCCGAGGCTTTCCAGGAGCCATTTCGCTTTCTTGACGAGTTCGGCATTGCTCTTCACAAGCTCGGTCTTCGACATGCGGATCGTGTCCTCCATGCCGATCCGCACATGGCCGCCGAGCAGGTAGGACTGCATCAGCATCGGATAAGCGGCGCGACCGATGCCGAAACCTGTCCAGATGGCGTCTCGTGGCAGCATGTTGCGGGCGAACATCATGGTCTCCGGCGTCGTCGCGAAGCCATATTTCACGCCGAGCACAAGACTTACGAGCGGAGGGCCGCGAAACACGCCGCTTGCGAGAAAGTCGTTGAGGAGATTGATGTCTCCGCTATCGAAAAGCTCGAACTCCGGCCGGACCCCACAGTCGTAGATGATCTCCGCCATCTTCTTGACGTTGGGTGGAGTGTTGATGACGACCTCGCTGCCGAAAGTCATCGTATTGAGGTCCAAGGTGCAGATGTCCGGCCGTAGATCGCGGATGTGCTCGACGCGACGTTCGGCGGTCACGAAATTCGTCCTGGGACCAGCGATCTTGGGATCCTCTTCTCCAGGCTGGAACCGGCCACCAGGTCCGGTGGTGATATTCAGGATCACCTCCGTATTCTTGGCGCGGATCAGACGAACGAGTTCGCGGTAATGATCGAGTTCCATCGACGGCCGACCGTCGGGATGGCGAACGTGAAGATGCAGAATCGCCGCGCCTGCATCGGCGGCCTCAAGCGCCGAGGCCGCGATTTGTTCCGGCGTCACCGGCAGATTGGCGTTGTCTTCCGGCCTCGTCAGGCTACCGGTCACGGCGCAAGTGATGATGGTGTCCTTCGACATGAGGCTTCTCTCTCAGCTTGCGGGGATGGCAGTGGCGGCGATCTCGACGAGAAGGCCATCGTCGATGAGCGCTCCCGCCTGGACCATCGTCGTTGCCGGTCGAATGTCGCCGAAGATCGCGCCGTGAGCTCTGCCGACGGCTTCCCAATCGTTCATGTTGCGAAGGAAGATACGCGTCTCGACGACATCGTCGATCGAGGCGTCGAGTTCGCGCAGGGCAGCGCCGATGCGCTCCAGAACCACGATGGTTTGTTGTTCTGCGTCACCGGGGTGAAGTGCGCCATCGGGTCCGGAGGCGGAGGTGCCTGATACGACAATGATGCTTCCGGCACGGACGGCCCGGGAATAACCGATAGCCGCGCCCCACTTGTTGTTCACGTCGACCCTGGCCCTTTTCATGTGCCGCTCCTTGGCTGTCCTGGATTTTCCTGCCGCGATCATGATGCGAAAGGCAGCAATGCCCGGTCGAATGCCCCCACTATCTCGTCGATATCCGCATCTTCCATGGCGGTGGAGAACGCCATCAACCCATTGCCTGCAATGATCACGCCTTCGTCGAACAACACCTTGGCGAGGGCCGAAACCCGCGCGGCACCATCCGCCGCGGCAAATGTGGATCGGTAGTCGCTCAACGGAGCGTCCGTCAGGTGCACACGCCGCAGCGAACCCAGTCCGGTAACCTGCCCCTTGATCCCGTGTCGGGCGAAACAGGTATGAATACCCTGGTCGAAGCGATCACCGAGGGCCTCGAGCTTCTCGAATGCGGCGGGGGTCAGTTCCTCCAGAGCGGCTATCCCTGCCGACATGGACATGGGATTGGCACTGAATGTCCCGCCATGCGGCACCGCGGGCTGGCCCTTGCTTGGATCAAACACCGACATCACTTCCGCACGGCCGCCGATGGCGCCGATCGCAAAGCCGCCGCCGATAATCTTGCCGAGCGTGGTGAAATCCGGATCGATGTCGAAACGGCCCTGCGCACCGTTGTAGCCAAGGCGAAAGGTGATGACCTCGTCGAGGATCAGCAGCGCCCCGAGCTCGCGCGTAACCCTCCGCAGCATCGCCAGATACTCGGGCTTTGCCGGCACCAGCCCTGCGCGATTGGGCATGACATCGACGAGCACGGCCGCGAGGCTGTTGCCGCTGGCGCGAAGGATTGCCTCGGCTACAGGCGTGTTGTTGAAGGGAATGACGACGACATCGTCGAGCACGCCCTGGGGTGTCCCCTTGGCGGTCGGCACTGATCCCGGCCTGTCGATATCACCCCAGGTGGCGGGGCTGG
Organism: Mesorhizobium sp. M7A.F.Ca.US.006.01.1.1; assembly: GCF_003997935.1. GTDB lineage: Bacteria > Pseudomonadota > Alphaproteobacteria > Rhizobiales > Rhizobiaceae > Mesorhizobium. The sequence continues at coordinate 584 of NZ_RZQL01000294.1, read as the reverse complement.
CGTCCTGGCTTGTCTCGGCCGGATCGTAGGTCCCGTGGTAGGCGCCCTCGCATTTTGCAATCTTCGGTCGGCCGGTGTAGGCGCGCGCGGCCTTGATCGCATTCATCACCGCTTCAGTGCCGGAATTGGTGTAACGAAGCTGCTCGACGGACGGCAGACGTTCGCACAGGATTTCCGACAGTCGGATCTCGCTCTCGGTGGGCATGCCAAAACACGTTCCGGCTTCGAGCTGCCGTGTAGCCGCCTCAACGATTTGGCGGTTCCCATAACCATGGATCAGAGAGGTGAAATTCCCCAATGCGTCGATCCGGACATGGCAATCGACGTCGGTGATCCGGCAGCCATCGCCGCGCCAGGCATAGATTTGATGCGGTTTGCGGTAGACGGTCGTACGCGTGTTCCCGCCAGGCATGACCTCGCGGGCACGGGCATAGAGCTTTTCGGAATTTGGTGTCGCGGGTGCTGACATGAGGTCGCTCATCACTTGGTTCTACGTGGCAAGGTTGATCCGCTCGCGCCGCGGCGTCGGGTCGCCGGTCTCGAATTCTTGCGCGAAGCGGTGTCCTGAATAGAGGGCGGCATAA
>NZ_RZQL01000293.1 GCF_003997935.1 Mesorhizobium sp. M7A.F.Ca.US.006.01.1.1 | reverse complement strand
GGCTCGGGCTCGCGATCTCGGCCTGGCGATCCTCGGCGATGTCGAATGAAGCCGCGGCCCGGCCACCGAGAGACTGATCGGGCTCTGCGACCATCTCATTCTTCCGCTCGGCTTTGCGCGGACCGCCACGGGCCGCGGGTCGCCGGCCGAGATACTCGATGCATTGTGGTTGCCGTCGCGATCCGCCGTGGTCCTGACGGATGGCGGCAGGGGCGTCTTCTATCGCGGACGCGACGAGACAGGGCTCTGGCACCTGCCTCCGCACCGGGTTGCCGTCGTCGACTCGACCGGCGCCGGTGACTGCTTTCATGGCGCCTATGCCCTTGCATTGACGCGCGGGGCCGACACGGCAGGCCGGGTCGCGTTCGCGGCCGCGGCGGCGGCCCTTTCGATAACGGGCCGGGGCGGGCGCGAGGCGCTTCCGACCGACGCCCAGGTCACGGAACTCCTGGCGTCGACGAACGCGCCGTCGGCAGTCGAACTGAAATGTGCGCGGCTCGATACCGGAACCTAGCCCGAACTATCCGAGGAAATATTTCGCAGGTGAACGTAAGCCGAGGACAATCATAAAAATCAGCGGCTTAGACTTGTGGAGGGAGGAATATGGCAGAAGTCGTTCTTGAGAATATCTGCAAGACATACGGGAACAATTTTCACGCAATCGACCAATTGAACCTGTCGGTCAAGGACGGCGAGTTTTTGATTCTCGTCGGGCCGTCCGGCTGTGGCAAATCCACCGCGTTGCGGATGATCGCGGGATTGGAGGACGTCACCAGCGGCAGCCTTCGGATCGGCGGAATAGACGTCGTCGACATGCCGCCCAAGGACCGCGACATCGCGATGGTCTTCCAGAGCTACGCCCTCTACCCGCATATGACAGTGTTCGAAAACATCGGCTTTTCGATGCGGCTGGCAGGCAAGCCGAAGGCCGAGCGCAAAAAGCGCGTGGACGAGATCGCCAAAACCCTTCAACTGACGTCTCTGCTGGACAGCAAACCCGCGAACCTTTCAGGTGGGCAGCGTCAAAGGGTTGCCATGGGCCGCGCCATGGTGCGCGAGCCGGCAGCCTTTCTCATGGACGAACCCCTTTCCAATCTGGACGCGAAACTGCGTGTTCAAATGCGCGCCGAAATCACCAGTCTGCAAAAGCAGCTCGGCGTAACGACCATATATGTGACCCACGACCAAACCGAAGCCATGACGATGGGCGACAGGGTCGCGGTGTTGAAAGGCGGCGTGCTGCAGCAGGTCGACACACCCAAGAGGCTCTATGAATCGCCGGTGAACGCTTTCGTTGCCGGCTTCATCGGATCTCCTTCGATGAACCTTTTCGAGGCGACCCTGACGGGTGACGAACTGATGTCCGGCGCCTTGGCCATCCGGCTGCAGGATGCAGCCTTCGTGCGCAGGCCGGGCTTGAGGTCGTATGCGGGGCGCAAGGTCGTGTTCGGGATACGGCCGGAGGATCTCTATGACAGCAGCCTCGAATCCGGCCGCAAGTATCAGACGATACCGGCAAAGGTGACCTCGATCGAAGAACTTGGATCCGAACAAATCGTCCATCTCAACATCGACGCGGTCCGGGTGGACTCCGGCGACCCTGACGCGGTGCAGGATTTCGGCCTGGCGTCGAATGCGGTGGCGAAATTCGAACCGGTCAGCACAGTCCGCTCCGGCTCGGAAATCAGCTTGGCCCTGGATGATACCAAGCTCCATTTCTTCGACCCGGAGACGCATCTGGCAATCTGAATATCAGCGATAAGACCCGCAGGTGAGGGTGAGGCGCCTGCGTAAGAAGACTTCTGAACAATCAGACGATCGGCCGCATTGTGCGGGCGAATATAAAGAAGGAGGAGAAGATGACGTTTCGTATAAAATCCGCGATGCTGAAAATAGCCGCGGTCGCATGGTTGCTTGGCGCAACCGGCGCCATGGCGGATACGACGCTGGAATTCACCCAATGGTGGGAGCCCGAATTGCCGGCTGGCTCGCTCAGGGCAATCATGGATGACTTCGAGGCCGCAAACCCCGGAATCAAAGTGACGCTGGTCAGCGGCCCCTACGCGACCACGCGAGACCAGATCTCTGTTGGTGCTGCAACCGGAACGCTCAGCGACGTCGTCGGTCTCGACGGTGCCTGGGTGAACAATCTGAATGCGCAGAACGCCCTCGCAGACATGAATCCAATGATGGATGCGAGCGGTTTCGACAAGAGCCAGGTCGCGGACATCATCAAGGTGGACGGCAAGGCGGTGATGTTTCCCGTGGCTTCCTTCGTCTATCCGGTCTTCGTGAATTTGGACCTTGCTGCCCAGGCAGGCGTGACCAAGCTGCCGTCGACCCGTGCGGAGTTTCTCGAAGCCGCCAAGAAGATGACGAACGCCGACAAGAACCAGTATGGCTGGGTGCTGCCCCTGTCGCTGCAAACGCCATCCGGCGTCCAGAACGACATGATGTCGTGGGTTTGGGCTTCGGGCCAGTCGATGATGGCGAACGGCAAGCCAGACCTTGAGGGCAAACCGGTGGTGGATATGCTCACCTTCGTCAAATCACTCAACGACGCCGGCACCATCTCGCCCGGCATCGCTACCAAGACCGAGCAGGAAAAGGTCGAGGAGTTCGTCAACAACCGCGTCGGGATGATGATTGACTCGCTCGCGCATGTGAACCTCATCCGCAAGCGCAATCCCAAGCTGAACTTCGACCTCATCCCGGTCCCGGTCGTGGAAAACTATACCGGCAAGCGCGGCCTTCCCTATGCCTCCTGGGGCATCGGCATCTCTGCGGCTTCGAAACATCAGGAAGAGGCCTGGAAACTCGTCCAATATGTGATGAGTGAAAAGGTGAACGCCAAGCTCGTGTCGCTTGCAAACGCCTTCCCGGGCAACGTCAACGCCAAGCCCGATTTCGTGACCTCGGACAAGGCTTTCGGCAAGGCTTTCGAAATCTTCAAGACCGGTTATCTCGCCAATGAGTTCACGGGCCTGCCGGTGGCTGAAGACCTGATGACTCAGTTCGACGTGCAAGCCCAGAAGATGCTCGCCGGCGAGCAGTCTCCGGAACAAGCAGCCGCCGCCGCTCAGAAGGGCTGGATGGCGAAATTCTGATCGGCCTGTTCCCGTTTGCTATCTTCGGCCGGGTGGCCTGACTTCGGGCAGGCCACCCGGCAACAACGGATCGGCAATTTGAGATGGACCTGTTTCCGAAAGCTTACCTTCTCTTGAAGGCGTATCCCAAGGTTGGCACATGACCCGGCAAAAGCGCTCCCACCACAAGCTCAAACGAGCGGTCGCACCCTACCTCTATCTGTCGCCCTCGCTGCTCATAATCGGGCTTCTGATGCTGCTGCCGATGGTGACGGTGATTGGCTACTCGTTCCAGAACAGCGCGGTGCTGCGTCGTGACCCATCCTTTGCCGGACTGAAACACTACCAGGCGATCTTCGACGACCCCGTGTTCTGGGCTTCGCTATGGCACACGCTCTACTTCACATGCATGAGTGTCATTTTCCACATGACCATCGGCATGGTCTTCGCGCTCATGCTGAACAGCGACCGCATCAATCCCACGCTGCGCAATATTCTGCGCGTGCTCTACATACTGCCCTGGCTGTTCACCGCGGTGATTATCGCCGTGATCTGGCGCCTCCTGCTTGAGCCGAACGGTGTCGTGAATAGCATTCTCATGCAAATCGGCATCATCGGTTCCAAGGTCGAATGGTTTTCCTCGCCTGCGACCGCGCTGCACGCCGTCACCTTTGCCAATATCTGGGCGGGCTATCCGCTCTTCATGGTCAGCCTGCTCGCGGGTTTGCAGGGCATTCCCAAGGATTTCTACGAGGCCGCCGATATCGACGGGGCCAAAGCCTACCAGAAGCTGATCTTCATCACCATCCCTCAGCTGATGCCGATCATCATCAGCATCTCGCTGCTCGACTTCATCTGGACCATGCAGGTCTTCCCGTTAATCTGGATAACGACGGGCGGTGGCCCGATCTACTCGACCGAGGTCCTCAGCACCTACACGTACAAGCTGGCGTTTTCGAGCTACAACCTGTCGCAGGCTTCAGCCAGCGCTGTGGTCATCCTGCTGATCTCTCTCGGCCTGACGCTGTTCTACATTCGCTATCAAAAGGCTCGGTAGTCACCATGAGGAAACGAAACTCTGGCAAAGACAAGCTGATCACCGTCGCGCTGCATGTTGCTCTTGCGGCTGGACTGTTCTTCGCGGCATTCCCGATCTACTGGATGCTGAGCAGTTCGTTCAAATCGAATACCGAAATCTTTGCCCTGCCACCAACCATCCTGCCAAAGGCCTTCACACTGGAAGCGTATGCAGCCATCCTTGGCGACCCGGTAAAGCTGCGCTTCTTCTTCAACAGCTATTTCGTGGCGGGAGCGGTGACCGTGCTGACGGTGCTGATCGCCTTGCTGGCGGCCTACGGGTTCAGCCGCTTCAACTTTCGCGGCAAGGGCATCCTGAACACAATCATCATCAGCACGCAGACGATTCCGCCGATCACACTTTTGATCCCCTTCTTCGGACTTGTCGTTTCATACGGCATCTTCGACACTTACGTCGCACTGATCCTGACTTACCTGGTGTTTACGCTGCCCTACGCAATCCTGCTGATGACGGGATATCTGAACACCTTGCCCCGCGATCTCGATGAAGCCGTGGCTGTCGATGGCGGCAGCAGTTGGACAGCGCTTTGGCGGGTGATTGTCCCGATTTCACTGCCTGGTATCGTGGCGACGTCGGTCTACACCTTCCTGTTGTGCTGGAACGAATTTCTCTTTGCGCTGACGCTGACGAAGTCGACGTCCATGCGCACCGTCCCGATCGGCATCCAGCTGTTGATGGGACAGCACGCCTTCGAATGGAACCAGATGATGGCGATGAGCGTGCTCGGCTCGCTACCGCTCTTGCTCATCTACCTCGTTGCCCAGAGGTACTTCCTCGCCGGCATGACCGCGGGCTCGGTCAAGTAGGATGTCCATCCCACGGCGACGCAGGGTGGCATCAAGCAATAGGCGATATCAAGGAATGAAAGGATGAACGTGAAAGACCTCAAAGTCGGCTGCCAGACCTTCACCTGGGAAATGCTGGGAGACCGGTTCACCGGCGGCCCCGACGATCTGCTGAAGGCGATCTCTGACGGTGGCTATGCCGGCATCGAGATCACCGACACCATGATCGGACATTATGGCGACAAGCCGGAGGAGTTCGCCGCCGCGCTGAAGGCGTCTGGGCTGACGCTGGTTTCCTTCGCCTTTGGCTCGAACAGTGGTTTTACGTTGAACGAGGAGATCGGCGCCGACCTCGAAACCGCCAAACGTTGGATCGATTTCGCCGCCGCCTTCCCCGGCGCGCTGGTGTCGATGGGCTCTGCAACGGTGGTGTCCGACGGCCCGCGCGAGGACAAGTTCGCCATCGCGGCCGAGGTCTACAACAAGGCCGGCGAGATCGGACGCAAGGCGGGCGTCCAGGTTGCGGTGCATCCAAGCTCGCACCATAACACGCTGCTGTTCGACCGCGCCGATTACGACGCGATCTTTGCCTTGCTCGACCCCGACCTGGTCGGCTGGGTGCCGGATACCGGCCATATCCTGCGCGGCCACAGGGACATGTCCGATACGCTGCGCACATACCGCGACCGTATCCGCTACATCCACCTCAAGGACGTCGATGCCAACGGCACCTGGGCCATGCTCGGCAAGGGCGTCTGCGACACCCCGGCGGTCATCGAGATCGCCAACACCGCACCGCGCTTCAACGGCTGGCTGGTGCTGGAGGAGGAATCCGAAACGGCCGCCACCGATCCCGCCGGCGCGGTCAAGACCAACCGCCAGACGATGCGCTCCTACGGCGCCTGAAGAACGAGACGATGATCAAGAAACAGGACAGACGCCTCAGGGTCGGCGTGCTCGGCTGCGGCCCCATCGCGCAGTTCGCGCATCTGCAATCCTGCGTGAAGGCAGGAAATGCCGACCTCTACGCCATCTGCGATGCGGCACCCGATCTGCTCGCGCGCATGGGCGCCACCTACGAGCCGCAGAGGATGTATTCCGACTATGAGGCAATGCTCGCCGATCCCGAGTTGGAAGCGGTGATCGTCGCCACCTCGGACGCCTATCACGTGCCGATGTCGATCAGGGCGCTCAACGCCGGCAAGCATGTTCTCTGCGAAAAGCCGATCGGCACCTCGGTTGAGGAAGGCGAGGCGCTTGCCGAAGCGGTCAGGCGCTCGGGCAAGATCCTGCAGGTCGGGCACATGAAGCGCTTCGATCCGGCACTGGAGGCGGCGCGCGACTTCGTCCGCGACGAGATCGGCGAATTGCTGGCGCTGAAGGCCTGGTACTGCGATTCCACCCATCGCTACACCAACACCGATGCCGTGCAGCCGCTGCCCGTCACCAGCAAGCTGGCCAGGAAGCCAGCGGGAAATCCCAAGGCCGATCTCAGGCAATACTTCATGCTGGCCCATGGCTCGCATCTCGTCGACACGGCGCGTTTCCTGTGCGGCGATATCGTTGCCGTGCGCGCCCGGCTCAATGAGAAATTCGGCGCCTATTGCTGGTTCGTCGAAACCGAGTTCGCCAGTGGCGCGCTCGGCCATCTCGACCTGACTGTTGCTGTGCGCATGGACTGGCACGAAGGTTTTCAGCTTTATGGCGAGAACGGCTCCGTCATCGCGAAGACATTCAACCCCTGGTACTTCCGCGCCAGCGAGGTCGAGATCTTTCACGAGAAGACCGCCACCGCCCACAAGCCGCTCGGCGCCGACGGTCATTTCTTCCGCCGCCAGTTGGAAGGGCTTGCCGACACGGTGCTGAACGGCGCGCCGATGCGCGGCGCCAATGTCGAGGACGGCATCGCCTCGATCCGCGCCATGGTCGCCATTGCGCGTTCGGTCGAGACTGGTGAGCGGGTCGAACTCGCCTCGGTTTCGGGGGCGGTGTGATGCGTCTCGGCATTTTCGCCAAGACATTTTCGGGCACCGAGCCGGCCGCCGTGCTGACGGCGGTTAAGCAGGCTGGCTATGAGACGACGCAGTTCAATCTCGCCTGCGCCGGCCTGCCGTCGATGCCGGATGTCGAGCCGGCGGAAGCAGTCATTTCCATCCGCGCCGCAGCGCAATCGACCGGGGTTTCGCTCGCCGCACTGTCGGGCACCTACAACATGGCGCATCCCGACAAGGCCGTCCGCGACGATGGCCTTCGGCGTCTCGTTGTCGTCATCGAGGCTGCTGCTGCCCTCGACATCCCGCTGGTCACGCTCTGCACCGGCTCGCGCAACGCCGCCGACCAGTGGGCGTATCATTCCGACAATGCCGATCCGGCCGCCTGGTCCGACATGGCCGCCGAAATGGAGAAGGCGCTGGCGCTGGCCGAAGGCGCCGGCGTCGATCTCGGCATCGAGCCCGAGCAGGCCAACATCGTCACCTCGGCCAAGGATGCCACGCGACTGATCGCCGACATGAGCTCGAAGCACCTCAAGATCGTGCTT
>NZ_RZQL01000292.1 GCF_003997935.1 Mesorhizobium sp. M7A.F.Ca.US.006.01.1.1 | reverse complement strand
CCAACCCCGCCTATGCCTCGTGGCAGTCGTTGCGCGAGAGTGAGGACGCTCGCTACATCGGCCTGACCATGCCCCGCGTCCTGGCGCGGCTGCCCTACGGCACCGATACCGTTCCGGTGAAGGGTTTCACCTTCGAGGAAGAGGTGGAGGGCGATCACAACAAATATGTCTGGATGAACGCCGCCTTCCCGATGGGCGTCAACATCAACCGCAGTCACAAGCTTTTCGGCTGGGGCACGCAGATCCGCGGCGTGGAGAATGGTGGCACGGTGCTCAACCTGCCGGTGCATAGCTTCCCGACCGATGATGGCTCGATCGCGATGAAATGTCCCACGGAAGTCGCCATCGACGACCGGCGCGAGGCGGAACTGGCCAAGCTTGGCTTGATGCCCATCCTGCACCGGAAGAATACCGATCTCGCGGCCTTCATCGGAGCACACTCGCTGCAGGACGACGAAACGCGGGCGGGGCGGCTGGTCGACCCCGATGCACAGTCGAACGAGCGGCTGAGCGCCAACCTGCCCTACCTGTTCCCGGTCTCGCGCTTTGCGCACTACCTCAAGGCGATCGCGCGCGACAAGGTCGGCTCGTTCAAGGAGCGCGCCGACATGCAGATCTGGTTGACCGAGTGGATCAATCGATACGTGCTGGCCAACCCGGCCTTTGCCGACGACAAGGCGCGCGCCAAGCGCCCGCTTGCCGCCGCCGAGGTCCAGGTGGACAGCGTGGAGGGGCGGCCGGGCTATTATAATGCCCGCTTCTATCTGCGCCCGCATTACCAGCTGGAGGGCATCAATGCGTCGCTCCGACTGGTCTCGGAACTACCGTCCGTTAAGACTTGATCGCAGCAACGACAACCTGGTTTTTTGAAAGCGGTGGAGAAACACAATGCCGACTACGAAGATTGATGGCTTCCTGAAGGTTCCCGATATCAAAGGCCCCAGCACCCGCGACGGCCACGATGACGAGATTGAAATCCATGGCGTCGACTACAAGATGGTCGCACCTTATGATCCCAATTCGCTGTCACGCCGTGGCCGCGTCTCCATGGGGATGATCAAATTCACCAAGCACTACGACAAATCATCGCCCTATCTGAAAAAGGCTTTGTTCGAAAACAAGGCCCTTGATGAGGTGGTGTTCTCGGCCCGCCGGACCATCGATGGCGAGACCAAGGATTACCTGGTCGTTACCCTCACCGACGCCTCGATCATGGAATACGACATGTCGCAGGCCGAGGATGAGGAAGACCTGATCCAGGAAGAGGTCAGCTTCGCCTACAAGAAGATCAAATTCGTCTATGACGGCAATGATGAAGCCGAAATGGATGTCTATGTCGGCAAGTGAGGTTCGGCGACCCGGCGCGGGCATGCAGCAGACCACTGGCAGCTTGCGGGCGAAAAGCGAAGCCGTCCAGCCGTCGCTTTGGGATCGTCTCGTCAATGATCTGCCGGGCCTGACCTCGGAAATAGACGGGCTGCGCCATGTCCTGCTCGACGAGCTTGGCGCGGACCGTCTCGACACACTCGTTGCCGGCAGCACGCGTGCCATCGACGCCGATGTGGTACTGACACCGGATCAGAAACGCCGTCTGCATCGGTTGGCCGTTCAGACCCAGCACCGCGTCGAAATCGAAAGCCGTGGCGTGGTGGTATCGGCGCGCGTGCTCAGGGAAGCGGTACGGCGTGACATCGAGGCGCTCTTCAACACAGAGCGCTTCGAGGCGACGCCGCTTCTTTCCGACCTGGAAAATGAACAGGTTGCGGACAATCCCCCTTCGCTTGCCGATTTCCCGGAGGTCCGCCGCAGCGTGGTCAATTACGGCGTGCCCTCCTTCTCGGGCCGCTCGTCGCGCGACTTCGATCGCGAGGTGTTGGCACGTGAGATCCGCATGGTGCTCGCGACCTTCGAGCCCCGCCTGAAGGAAAGCGCAACAAAGGTAACGGTCACGCTTGGCGACAACACCGTCGGCCTGAAGATCGAGATAGACGCCGTTCTGATCATGACCCCGACTCCCGAACGCATGCGCCTGCGCACCACGATCAATCTCGACAACGGTTTGGCGCGGACCGAAATTGGGGAGGCCTGAGATGGATCGGGTCTTCGTCGAATATTACGAGGAGGAACTGAGCCATATCCGCGCTCTTGCATCGGAATTCGCAGACATGCATCCGGCGGTGGCGCGCAACCTTTCCCTCGATACGGTGCCGTGTCCGGACCCATATGTCGAGCGCCTGCTCGATGGCGTAGCCTTCCTGGCCGCGCGCACCCGGCTAAAGGTCGATGCCGAGCGCTCGCGATTTTCCCGCAGTGTGCTCGACGTTCTCTATCCCGATCTGGTCACGCCGGCGCCGGCAACGGCGATGGCGGTGCTGAAACCCGGCCAGCAGGTCCAGACCATGCTGGCCGGCCACGTCGTCAAGCGCAACACACGGCTGGTTTCCAGCCTGCAGCCAGGCCTGTCAACGCGCTGCATTTTCTCAACCGCCCAGGAAATGACTCTATGGCCGATCGCGGTCACTTCGGTCAGCTTTTTTCAGGACCGCAGTGCGATGGCGATGGCTGGCATAGGACCGATCGGCGGTGTCAGCGGCGAGTCGGCGCTCCGCCTCACGCTGGCCAGGACCGGAAAAGGCAAGCTCGACGAACTGGCTCTCGACCGGCTTGACCTCTATTTTGCCGGACGCACCAAGGCGCCGCTACTGTTCGATGCGATTTTCGGCGCCTGCACGGCCACAGCAGCGCGACCGGAAGGCAAGACCAACCCGCTGTCGCCGTTGCCGGCACCCGAGATGATCGGCATCAGCGACGACGAGGCCTTGATGCCGCGCACCCGCCCGACATTCGAAGGATACCGGTTGCTGCGCGAATACTTCATGATGCCCGAGCGTTTTCACTATGCACGGGTTTTGGGATTGCAGCCTGTCGTGCGCCAATGCGCGGCCGGACTCGAGATCATTTTCCTGTTCAAACGCACGGTTCCCGAGCTGGCCGATCTGACGCCGGCGGACTTCGAACTTTTCGCGACACCGATCATCAATCTGTTCGAACGCGAGTGCAACGTCGTCGAAGTCGATGAACGCAAGACGCGCCAGGTGTTGCATGCGGACCGGACGCGGGCGCGTGACTTCGAAATCTACCGGGTCATCCGCGTCGAGGACGCCGACACGGAAGGTAACGACGCTGAAATCCCCGAGCTCTTCAGCCTGGGTCAGAACGGCGGTAGTGGTTGGGTCTATTCGACCGAAAGGCGCCCTCGCCGCGCGATGGAGGAGGAGCGCCGCGAAGGCCTGACGCGAACGTCCTATACCGGGGATGACGTTTTCCTGGCCGTGTCCCGGCCGCTCGTAAGGCCGGCGACCCGGCCGCTGAAGCGGCTCGACGTGATGGCGCTTTGCACCAATCGTGATCTGCCGATCCTCGATGACAATCCGACGTTGACGTTAGAGGCCGGCGACCCGGTCGAAACCGTGAGGCTTCTTGGCGCCTTGCGTGCGCCGCAGCCAGCTATTCCTGCGGCACTGCCTGCTGGGGCCGACGGGGAATCGCGGGCCGATGATCTCGCCTGGCGGCTGGTGGCGCAGCTCGCGCTCAACTTTCTCAGTCTTGCCAAAGAAGGCCGCGGCATCGATCCCCTGCATGCGCTACTCGACCTTTATGCCGATCGCGGCGATCCAAGCCTTGCCCGAAATGTGCATTCGATCGTGCGTATCGACTCGCAGCCGGTCATCGAACGTCTGCAAATCGATGGACCGATGTGCTTTGGACGCGGTACCGAAGTCACGTTGCATGTTGATCAATCGGTCCTGGCCGGCCAAAGTACCTTGCTGCTTTCGGCCTTGCTGGCGCGGTTGTTTGCTCGTCACGCCGGGATAAACGGCTTCGTGCGAACTCGCACGCGGCTGCTGCAGAAGCAGGAGGATGTGCCATGGCCGATGACGCCCGGCAATCGCTACCTGATCTAGACACGCCCGGCCCGAACAGGGCCGAAGGTCTGTCCGAGACGTTCGACTTTTTCGAACTGCTGCGCCGCCTCGAACAACGGAACGGTCTGTTCGGCCATTCCGGCCGTCCCGACCGTGAGCCGGCACGGCTCGGCCAGCATGTACGCCTCGCCTTTTCCGCACGGGACCTGGTTGTGTTCCGCGAAGCCCGCGATGCGGCACCGGCCCGGGTCACGGTGGCAAATTTTGGTCTGCTGGGACCTGAGGGTCCAATGCCGCTGCATCTGACGCGCTGGGTGCTCGACCGGCTCTCGCAACGCTGGTTCGCCGGCGCCGAGGCACAACTGACCAGCGACACGACGTTCGTCGACTTCGTCAACATTCTGCAGCACCGTATGATCGCCCTCTACTATCGGGCGTGGGCGGATGCGCACCCGGCCGTGCAGGCCGAACGCGCGGTCGGCGGGCGCGTTCGCGCCATGCTTGAAGCCATGGCCGGGATCGGACTTCCCGGCACGCAGGACCCCAATCTCGATACGGTGAAGCTTCGGCAGGCGGCTTCGCTGGCCAATCAGGTCGACGGCCCGGAACGGCTGACGCTGTTCCTGGCGGAAGCGTTCAAGGCGCCGGTACAGATCAAGGAGTTCATCTCCGCCTGGATAACAGTACCAACCGGTCTCCAGACCCGTCTTGCAAAGGCCTTTGCAGGGCTCGGCAAGGGCGCGACGATCGGCCCACGCGTTTTCAGCCGCCAAAGCAGGATCGAACTGCGTGTCGGCCCGCTGGGGTATGAGGAGTTCAAGGCGTTCCTGCCTGGCGGGGAGCGGCTCAAGCTGTTCAAGCAGGCCGTTCGCGACATGGTCGGGGAGTCGCTCGACGTCGATCTGCGCATCGTGCTTGCGCGTGAAGCCGTACCGCCGCCCCAAATCGGAGCGGTTCGGCTCGGGCGGACCGCCTGGCTTGCGCGACCCATCGAAAGGGGCGATGCTGACGACATGCGGCTGCGGACAATCGTCGGATGGCGGCCGGAAATGACGGGGGTCGCGGCATGAGCCTGCTGCTGACACTGGAGCAAGGGCCACGCACCCAGGCTGTGCGGCAGGCCCGGCTTGACGAGGGTGAGCTGGTGATCGGCCGCAGCGCGGACGCGGGTTGGCAGATCAACGATCCCGACATGTTCGTTTCAAGGGCACATTGCAAGATCTCTGGCGGGCGAGATGGATATTTCGTCACCGACACGTCGAGCAGCGGATTGTTCATAAACGACTCCGACAGCCCGCTCGGTGCCGGCAAGTCGACGCGCCTTCAAAGTGGCATGCGGCTGAGATTGGGCGACTACGTCGTCCATGTCGACCTGCAAACGCCAGCCACTCAAGCACCAGCGGCCGGCCAGCCGGTTTCGGAACGCGCGCCGCCAGCATCCCGGGCCCCGGTGAGCATCGGTCGCGATGACTTCTTTTCCGCCAAGGTCGAAGAAGAGCCGCGACGGCCACGTCCGGCCGATCTGCCGAACCCTTTCGAGCAGCCGGTTGCGGGTGCATTCGAACGTGCCAACTCCGACCAGCGCCACTCGGCCGCTTTCGATGACCCGTTCAGCCTCGATCCGGTTTCGACGCCGGTGTCGAAAAATCCCGCCCCTTATCGCGAACCGGGCGGCGCGGCGAGCCAAGCGGACCCGTTCAGCCTCGACGCGGTACCGTCCCCCGACCGCGCAGCCCAAGCCGCCCGTGACAAGCCGTCCGGAACCCATGATGACTTTGCTTTCGGACCAGCCGCCACGCTCAGTTCGGCGAACGGCGCCAGTTCGATCGAACAGCGCGAGCGCATCGCCCAGCGATCCCAATCAGCCAATCCCTGGGATTTGCCGGTGCAGCCCGCAGCTACCCCTGCTTCACCACGTGTGGGTGCTGCTCCCAAAGCCGCCCCGGCGCTGGGTGCGGCGCGGCCGGAGGAGATGGCGCTTCGCGCCGCATTCCTGCATGGCATGGGTGTCGAGGAAGCCGATTTCCCCGGACGCGACAGCATCGCGGAAATGGAGAAGTTCGGTCGCGAATACCGGATGATGATGGAAGGCCTGATGCAGCTTCTGCGCAAGCGGGCCGAGGAAAAGGGAAACGCGCGCGTCGCGCAGACCATGGTCGGGGCCTCCGAAGTCAATCCGCTCAAGTTCCTGCCGACCGTCGACGACGCCATCATAACGCTTATCGCTGAGCGCAGCCCAGGATTTCTCGGCGGTGAAGCGGCAATCACCGATGCGGTGCGCGATCTCGCGCAACATCACGTACGCGCCTGGCGAGGCATACAGACCGCCATGCGGCGGATGATCGACCGTTTTGACCCGGTAGTGATCGAGGAAGAGCTGAAATCGAATTCCGCGATCGGAACCCTTCTCTCTGGGGGGCGGGGCGCCAAGCTGTGGGAACTTTACCAGAAGCGCCATCGTGAAATCGCCGAGAGTGCTGAAAAGAGCTTCCTTGGCGAAATCGGCGCTGATTTTCGAGATGCATATGAGGAGGAGTGAGAGATGATTGATCGACGTGAATTTGTTGTTGCCTTGGGCGCGACAGGGTTGCTTGCGGCTTGCCAGAGTGGTCCGCCGAAACCATCGGTGATCACCGTCAACGTAAACGGCGGTGCTGGCATGAACCCGGGACCAGGCGGCGGCGACCGGCCGGTAACGATCCTGGTGATGCGGCTGAAAAGCACCGGCAAATTCAATTCCGCCGACTATTTCGCGCTGCAGGGGGATGCCGGCACGGCGCTGGCGGGCGATCTCATCGGATCCGACCAGATTTCCGTCGGGCCGGGAAAATCCGCATCCAAAACCATCACGGTCGAGCCGGACGCGACGGCGCTGGGCTTTGTTGCTCTGATCCGCGAGCCCGGCGGCCGGAACTGGCGGACAACTAAGTCGGTGTCGTCGGGATCGAAATTCACGATCAACGTCACGCTTGGCAGCGGCGGCATTTCCGCCTAGCGGCAAAGGGCAAGGGGAGCTCGATGCAGAGAGTAGCGGCATGAGCAATGCAAACAGGGTGCTATGGTCCGAAGGGCTTTTCCTGCGGACCCAGCATTTCCAGCAGCAGGATCGCTTTTTCGAGGCGACGGTGCGCGGCGCGTTGCAGGCCGGGCAATTGCATACGTTCGGTTTCCAACAGCTGACGCTGGACCAGGCGTTGCTGGAAGCCGGCCAGATCTCGATCCTGTCCGCGCGGGGCATCTTTCCGGATGGGACACCTTTTTCCATCCCGGACATGATGGACGCGCCGCGACCGCTGCCGGTCACCCCTGACACGGGCGCCGGACCGGTGCTGATCGCCTTGCCGCTGGAGCCTCCGGGCGGTGTCGGCTTCGATCCGGCACACGCTGCCGCCTCGGGTGCGCGATATCATGGGCGGATCGTTTCGGTGCGTGACGCCGTCCAGGGCGGTTCAGACCCTGAAGAAATCGAAATTGCCCGGCCGCAGGCGCTGCTGCTCGCACCCGGCAAGTCGGTCGGTGGCTACACGGCCTTGCCGATAGCCGACCTCAAGGGGATTCGAGCCGATGGCGGCGTCTCCCTGGACGAGACCTTCCTGCCACCGACCTTGGT
>NZ_RZQL01000291.1 GCF_003997935.1 Mesorhizobium sp. M7A.F.Ca.US.006.01.1.1 | reverse complement strand
GCATAAAACATCGCGCGCAGCCGCTCGCGCTGGCCGTGGCCGTCAAGCCCGGCGAAACCGATGATCTCACCCTTGCCGACGTCGATGGTGAGATCAGCGGCGTCGCGACCCGCATGCCGGATCACTGGAGCCTGCACCGAAGCCGCCTTGCCGACGGAGCGATCGCGTGGCCGTTCGATGCTGCCCATCAGCTCGACCAGCGCGGCGCGTGACAGGCCGGCGGTCGCCTGCTCGGCGACGACCTTGCCGTCGACCATGACGACGGTGCGGTCGCAGACGGCGAGGATCTCGTTCAGTCGATGGGTGATCAGGATGCAGGCGATACCACGTCCGGCGGCACGACGAATGTGGGTGAGCAGTTGTTCCGTCGCCTGATGGCCGAGCGCCGAGGTTGGCTCATCGAGAATGACGGCGCGCAATTTGATGCTGGTCTGCGTGAAGGCGCGGGCGATCTCGACCATCTGTCGCTCGCCGATCGGCAGGTCGGCGACCTTCCTGTCGAGATCAATGCCGTGGCCAGGGAATATCTCGTCCAGCACCGGACCGATCACCTGGCGCGCGCGCCGCCGCCAGCCCAACCCACGCAAGGACCTGTGCACGATGCGGGTGTTTTCCGCCGACGTCAAATTGGCGCAGAGCGACAGTTCCTGGAAGATGCAGCGCAGCCCGGCCTGCTGGGCGCTGGCCGCACTCCAGGCACCGATCTCACGCCCGCCGAGGCGAAAGCTGCCACCGCTGCGCTCGACCGTGCCGGCCAACACGTTCATCAGCGTCGACTTGCCGGCGCCATTGTGGCCGACCAGGCCAACGACCTCGCCGGGTTTGAGATGAAAATCCACGCCGCCCAGGGCATGCACGGCATCATAGTGTTTGCGGACATCGCGCACCTCGATGAAGAGGCCGTCGGCATTGACCGTCTCTGCTGCGTCCTTTTTGGGCGACGTAGGATCGTTCATCATTCGGCAATGCTGCTCATTTCGGCGCGGGAACGCCCGGCAGAGGCTCTTTCTTGACGTTGGCGTCGATGATCTTGGCCACCAGCTCCTGCGGATATTCGGCATTGACGACGCCGCCTGCGGGAACCGTCTTCAGCCAGGCGTCAAGGTCAGGCTGGTTGATCTGCAAGAGCGGCACCTCGACGAATTTCGGCACCTGCTTGCCGGCCAGGATCTGCTGCGCAACCCAGAACGCGACCTGCGAGACGCTGGGCGTGGCACCCAGCGAGAAGGTTTCGTAGCCGCTGGCGTCATGCTCCTGCTTCCACAGCGCCAATTCGTCCTGGCGGTTGCCCATGATGATGATCGGCAGCGGCCTGTTGGCGGCCTTGAATGCCTGCGCCGCGCCATAGCCGTCGCCGCCCTGCGTCAGCACCGCATCGACCTGAGGCAGCGACGGCAGGATGCCCGACACTTCCTTTTGTGCCACGGTCGCCGTCCACTGGCCATAGACCTCGCCGACAGCCTTGTAGCTGGCGTGCGCCTTCATCGCCTTCTCGACGCCCTCGTGCAGGCGCTTGTCGAAACCGTCGCCGGCCATACCGCGGATTTCGAGGATGTTGGCCGGTTTGTCGCCGAGCTTGCTGGAGATGAAATCCAGTTCTGCCTTGGCATAGGAATCAAGGTTGTAGTCGACGACATAGGCGCAAGGCTCGGTGACGCCGCTGGCGAAGGCAACGACCGTGATACCGGCATTGCAGGCATCCTTGATGGCGCCGTTGAGTGCGGTGTCGGAGCCGGCAAGGACGATGATCGCGTCGTAGCCCTGCAGGATCAGGTTCTCGATCTGGCTCGCCTGTTCGGTCACCGAATTGTTCGAGCTGACGACGGCTGTTGCTGCGACCTGCTTGTCAGCCACGGCCTTGGCGCCCATTTCCTGAAAGCTCTTTATCATCACCTGGCGGAAGGAATTGCCGGCGTAGGAATTGCTGAAGGCGATCTTCTTGGCCGAAGTGTCGCCCTTGGCGACGCCCTCATTGGCGCGAGCGTCCAGCGTTGCAAAGCTGGTGCAGCCGAGCATGGCTGCAACGAATAAGGCTGTGGTCCTGCTCATTGTTGTTCTCCTCCGGTTGAAAGTCATAGCGTCCTCCCGCCGATCCTTTCGAACGAAAATGTCAGCCCAGCCCGAGATCAGGCACGGCATCGTTCAAATGGTCGGCGAAATTCGTATTGGGCAGCAGCGGATACCAGGCCGGACGGCCGGGATCGCGGTCGTAGGCATAGCCGCCCAGCGAGCGATAGAGCTCGGCATAGGTTGCGAGTTTGTCGCGATCGAGCTCGACACCGAGGCCCGGTGCCTCCGGCACCGCGATCGCACCATTCTCGTAGCGCATCTTGCCGCCGATGATGATGTCGTCGGCAAGGTGGTGGTAATGCGCGTCGGCGGTGAAGACGAGGTTGGGCAGCACAGCGCCAAGATGCAGCATGGTGGCGAGCTGGATGCCGAGTTCGCCAGAGGAATGCACCGCTATACCGAGGCCGAACGTGTCGCATATCTGCGCCGCGCGCACGCAGGCGCGGATGCCGCCCCAGAAGGTGGTGTCGAGCAGGATCACGTCGACCGCAGGGTCGCGTACATTGGTGGCGAGCTGTTCGAAATCGATGACGATGGTGTTGGTGGCCAGCGGGATGGAGAGCTTCTCGCGCAAGCGGCGCATGCCGGCCAGGCCCCAGGTCGGGTCCTCGAAATAGTCGTTCCTGAGATCGGAAATGGCTTGGCCGAAACGCAGCGCCTCTTCGACCGACAGGGCGGCGTTCGGATCATAGCGCAGCGTATCGGCAGGAAATTCGGCGGCGAGCGCCCTGAAACACTCCAGCTCATAGTCGGGGTGAAACACGCCGGCCTTGAGCTTGTGGGCATGAAAACCATGTTCGGCCTTGAGCGCGCGGGCATGCTCGAGCAATTGATCGATGGTGCGGACCTCGCCCTTGCCGCTGCGGCGGTCGGCATAGCGGAAGAACAGATAGGAGGCGAAGCCGATCCGGTCGCGCACGCGCCCGCCAAGCAATTGGTAGACCGGCACCCCGAGCTTCTTGCCGATGATGTCGAGACAGGCGAATTCCAGCGCTGCGTGGAGCTGCGTGCGGTTGTTGTAGAGCGAAGCCGTCGGATTGCAGATGGCGTAGCGCATGCGGTTGAGATCGAAAGGGTCATGGCCGACCAGGTAGGATTTCAGGCCGGCGAAGGCGAGTTCCGCTCCGGCACCACCGCCGCCCATCTCGCCGAGCCCAACAATGCCCTCATCGGTCTCGACCTCGACCACGGTGCGGACAAAGCGTCCCCAATGCGTACCGTTGCTGTGCCGCAAGGCTGCTTCCAGCGGAACGGTGACGGTGGTCGCCTTGATGTCCGTGATCTTCATACCGGCTCCTCTCCCCTAGCCTGCTGGCGTCATACACACTACCATGGTAGTATGTCAATACAGCTTCGATCCTGCTTGGCGCTTGAGTTGCAGCCTGCGCAGTGTCATGACCGGAGCAGTGCAGTGCCATTCACAGCAACGGATTCGTCATGGGGACCAAGCTTTCGGGGGCGACCAGGTTTTCAGGCAATGCTGCCAGGCTGAAGAACGCCGGTCAGCGCGAACCCTCGCGGGTACTGGAGCCGGTCAACAATCGCATGCCGATCTCGCCGCAGATCTACGAGCGCCTGCGCCGCGCCATCACGACGCTGGCGATGTTGCCGTCGGAAGCGCTCAGCGAACAGGACCTTGCCCAGCAGCTCGGTGTCAGCCGTACACCGGTGCGCGAGGCGCTGATCCGGCTTGCCGATGAAGGGCTGATCGACATCCTGCCGCAACGTGGCAGCTTCGTCGCGCCGATCCGCCTAAGTGACGTCGAGGAAGCGCAGTTCATTCGCGAGGCACTCGAAGTCTCCGTCGTGCAGAAGCTGGCCGGCCACGGTTCGAGCGCCTTCACCGCGGCAGGCAGGGTGAACCTTGCCCAGCAGGCCAAGGCAGTGGCCGAGGGCGACCGCGAGCTTTTTCTCGAGCTCGACGAGGGCTTCCATCGCAGCCTTTGCGAAGAGGCCGGCCTGCCCAAGAGCTGGCGGGTGATCCAGGTGGTCAAGCTGCAGATGGACCGTGTGCGCTATCTGAGCCTGCCGGAGCCCGGCCACCTTGAAACGCTGCTCGCTCAGCATGTGGCGATCTTCGAGGCCGTGGAGACCGGCGAGGCAAAGCAGGCAGGCGCGCGTATGGCGGCGCATTTGCGCGAAGTGCTTCGCACGGTTCAACGGCTCAACGTGGCCCGCCCGGACCTCTTTGGCCAATGATCCGTTGACCGCTCATTGTGCCATTGGGTGAAGAGCAGACGCCACGAACGTGCTGTTACATTTTTAATGAGGGATTCCTGCGTGCCAAGGCCTGATCCGCGTATGCTACGGGCGCTTCGCTTGCCTGGCGTCAGCTGCCGAAGCGCGGTTCCGCAACGCCTTTGATGCCAAGGCCCGTGATGGCGAACAGGCTGCCGCGCAAAACGCCGTCGCCGGGAAAACGGGGCAGCGGCGGCTTGGCCATCGAGGTGACGTAGAGGGTATCGAGCTTCGGTCCGCCGAACATGACGCTGGTGATCTTCTTGACCGGCATGTCGATGATGCGATCGATGCTGCCATCGGGCGCATAGCGGACCAGTCGGCCGTCATAGACCAGCGCATTCCACAGATAGCCCTCGGCATCGACGGTCGAGCCGTCCGCCGCACCGCCCCGGCTGGTGTCGACGCGCACGAAGGTGCGCCGGTTGGTGGCGGCACCAGTGGCGATGTCGTAGTCGTAGGCCCAGATCTCGCCGGTCCAGGTGTCGGCGAAATAGAAGGTGCGGTCGTCGGGGCTCCAGCATGGACCGTTGGAACAGATGATGCCGGAATCGATCCGGGTGACGGAGAAGTCCGGATCGAGCCGGTAGAGCCCGCCGGACGGCCCCTCTTCCATCGTATCCATGGAGCCGGCGAAGAAGCGGCCGCGCCGGTCGACCTTGCCGTCGTTGAGCCGGTTCATCGGCTTGTCCGGCTCGGGATCGTGGATCAGCGTCACATCGCCGGAGGCGAAATCGAGCAGATGGAAACCGCGCTGCAGCGACACCACGGCGCCGCTGCCGTCCTTGCGCAGCGCCATCGAGCCGATCTTCATCGGCACATCCCATGACCGGATCTCGCGTCCGTCGGCGGTCGCCCGAAACACGCGCCCGTCGAAGCTGTCGATCCAGTAGAGTCGTTCCTGTTCGACGTCCCACAGCGGCCCCTCGCCCAGTGTGGTCTTCACGTCCACCACGACTTCGATCTTCATGCCGTCCTCCTCCGTTTTTGCGTCTCGCGGCGATTGCTCGGGCCGCCTCAGAAAGCGACCTTGTCGCCGCCTTTCAATGACAGTATCTCGCGTGCCTCGTCGGGCGTCGCGACCTCCATGCCGAGCCCTTCGATGATCTTGCGGGCCAGCAAGACCTGCTCGGCGTTCGATTTGGCAAGCTTGCCCTTACCTGCCCACAGACTGTCCTCCAGCCCGACGCGGATGTTGCCGCCAAGCGCCGCCGATTGCGCGGCTATGCGAAGCTGGCTGGCGCCGGCGCCCAGCACCGACCAGCGGAACTGGTCGCCGAACAGCCGGTCGGCAGTGCGCTTCATGTGGGCGACGTCTTCGGGATGGGTGCCGATGCCGCCCAGCAGCCCGAACACCGACTGCACGAAGAAAGGCGGCTTCACCAGCCCGCGGTCGGCGAAGTGGGAAAGGTTGTAGAGATGGGCGATGTCGTAGCACTCGAACTCGAAGCGCGTGCCGTTGTCGTAGCAGGTCGCCAGGATGTACTCGATGTCCTTGAACGAGTTGCGGAAGACGAGATCGCGCGTCGCTTCCAGATGCGGCTTTTCCCAATCGAACTTGAAGGTCTCGTATTTGTCGGCCAGGTGATAGAGCCCGAAATTGATCGAGCCCATGTTGAGCGAGGCGACTTCCGGCTTGAACTGGGCGGCCGGGCGCACACGCTCCTCGACCTTCATGTAGGGGCTGCCGCCGGTGGTGATGTTGATGGCGGCGTTGGTGCCTTGCTTGACGCGCGGCAGGAAGCGAGCGAAGGCCTCCGGCGTCTGGTCGGGCTTGCCGGTTTCCGGGTCGCGGGCATGCAGATGCAGGATCGCAGCACCGGCTTCGGCCGCCGCGATCGCCTCGGAAGCGATCTGGTCAGGCGTGATCGGCAGATAGGGCGACATGGTCGGCGTGTGGATGGCGCCCGTCACCGCGCAGGTGATGATGACTTTGCCCCTGGTCTGCGCAGCACCTGGCTTGCGGCTCGTTTCGATCATTGTCCGTACTCCTGGTCCGATTTTTTCTTGTGCGCCGCCAGTGCCATCAGCCGGCGGTCACGCCACACCTGCCGGTCGCCTAGGCTTTGCTGTGGCAGTCGTTTGCGGCGATCAGCCTCGACCGTGTCGATGACCTCGCCGGCCCAGTCGACGCGCCGCTGCGTCTGGGGAAAGATGTTGGAATAGATGCCCTGATAGCGCTCGACATAGTCGCGCACGCCGCCGGGTGCGTTGAGATCGATGGTCTCGAACGGACCCATGAACGACCAGCGCAACGCCAGCCCGTCGCGGATGCCGATGTCGACATCCTCGACGCTGGCATAGCCGTCGGCGACAAGCCGGAAGGCTTCCTCAAGCAACGCGCCTTGCAGGCGGTTCATGATGAAGCCGTCGAGTTCGCGCTTCATCACCAGCGGCGCATGACCGGCGTCGATGAGGAAGGCGCGGGTTCTCTCGACCGTCTCGGCGGACGTCCACGGCGCCGGCACGACCTCAGCCGCCGGAATGAGATAGGGCGGATTGATCGGATGCACGACCAGGCAGCGCTGCCGCCCTTGCAGATGGTCGGTGAATTTCGACGGCAACAGCGCCGAGGTGGAACTGGCAATGACTGTTTGCCGATCGGCAAGGCTGTCGATCAGCGAGAACACCTTGCGCTTCACCCCGAGATTCTCGGGCGTGTTCTCCTGGATATGCACGGCACCCGCCAACGCCTCCTCAAGCTCGGCGACAACGGAGATACGGTCAAGCACGTCACCGGCTTGCTGTCCCCGCAGAAGATCGTTCGCGGCGAGATCGCCGAGCACGCCGGCAATGTAGTCGCGGGCGCCACCTGTGGCAGTGGGCGACTGGTCCCACATCCGCACATCATGGCCGGCGCGGGCGAAGCTGATCGCCCAGGCCCGCCCGATAAACCCGCTTCCGACGATCGCGACATTGGCCATGGCTTGTTCCTCAAAGTGTTTCGACGTTGCCGTCGACGCCGAGCGACTGGCCGGAAATGTTGATCCCCGCATCGGAGAGCAGGAAGGCGACCATCGACGCCACATCATAGGGGCTGGTCATGCGGCGCAGCGAGATATTCTGCAGATAGCGTCCGGTCATCTCCTCGTGGCTGATACCGACCTGCTTGGCGCGCGCCGAGATAACACCTTCGATGCGAGGTCCCTCGATGATGCCGGGCAGGATGGCGTTGACCCTGATGGCGTGCGGCCCGAGCTCCTTGGCGAGGCTTTGCGTGAAACCGATGACACCGAACTTGGCCGCCGAATAGGGC
>NZ_RZQL01000028.1 GCF_003997935.1 Mesorhizobium sp. M7A.F.Ca.US.006.01.1.1 | reverse complement strand
AATCATCAGTGAGGATCTCGATCGCGCGACCGTCCGCCTCGTCCGGCTGGAGGCCGAGCGCACGGGTCTGGCGGAAATGCAGCTGCCGGTCGGCCTGAAGGCGCGAATGAACCAACCGGAGCTGGCTGCGCTCGTCAACGGCGAGCGCGCCCTCTTTGAAACGCGCGCTTCGGCTTTGGCTGGGCAGAAGGCACAGTTGAAAAGCCAATCTCAGCAACTTGAACGTCAGATCGACGGTCTTAAAGCGCAACAGAGCGCGGTGGATGAATCGGTGGCTCTGCTGAGTAAGGATTTCGCCGACGTTGATTCCCTCTACGCCAAAAAACTCGTCTCCAAGGAGAGGGTGAGCAACATCAAGCTGGATGCCACCCGGGCCAGGGGAGAATCGGGGCGCCTCGCTGCAGCAGTAGCTGAAGCCCAGGCGCGCATCAGCGAAACGGGGTTGCAGATGCTGCAACTGGATGACCAAAGGCGCACTGACGTGACGACCGAGCTCCGCGAGACGGAAGCCAAGCAGACCGAACTCAACGAACGCAGGATTGTGGCGCAGGATGAACTGACCAAGACAACGATCCGTGCACCGCAGTCCGGAACGATACAGGAATCGGCTGTCCATACCGTTGGCGGCGTTATCGCGCCTGGCGAGATGCTTATGACCATCGTACCTGATGCCGACGATCTTGTGGTGGACGCGCTGATCCCTCCGTCGCGGGTCGACGACGTCCGGCCTGGGCAGCCGGTATCGATCCGTTTTCCGGCGTTCGACGTGGGAACCACTCCGGTCTGCCAAGGGTCAGTGAAACACATCTCGGCAGATCTGATTAAAGACCCGCAACGTCAGCTTTCCTATTTCTCGGCGCGGATCAAGGTTGAAAGCAAATCGAACTGCCTGACTGAAGCGAAGGTGCTGAGGCCAGGCATGCCTGCCGAGGTTCATATCCGCACCGACGAACGCAATGTCTGGTCCTATCTGTTGAAACCCTTTGCGGATCAGATGTCCAAAGCGTTTACGCAGTGATGGCGAGGTGGAGGAGGGCGTGACCAATAGGATATCGGAATTTCTGGCGGCCCGACGGCTTTTGGGGGCGGGCGGCCGTCGAGCCTAACCGGCGACGCGGGGATGAAGCGCCTCCGGCTGAAGGAAACATGCGCGTTGTGTGACGCTACCGCATCATTCGAATAGCGCGGCTGGATTACCGCCCCCAGACGACGGCATTCTCGTGCCGTTTGATGATGTGCTTCAGATTCTCGAAGGCGGTCGTGACGTGGCCCGCGAAGCGCTCTGCCGCCGGTGAGCGTGGCCCGCTGACCCGGCGCAGGATGCCGAGTGAGCGGCTGGCTGCGGGATTTCATAGGGCAGCACCGTCACCCGGTTTTCCTTGCGCTGCGCGAAGACCACGGAGAATGGCAGCACGGCCAGCGCATCGGTTTCGGCAAGGATACATCAGACATTTCCACAAAATATCTCATATATTGACGTTAACTTAACATGCTACTATGGTCTGTTTGTCGCGTCGGATGCGTCGCTTTTGTATCACCGTTGCTCGTTGATTGTCGTCATGTCTGTCATCCCTATCCCAACCTGCAGGATTGCCTTGCAGCGCCCTTCACCAGTTGCTGAAAGCGGCGGCGCCCATGCCCAGTTTGCTCGGAATCGATAACGGTCTCACGGTCACCAAGGCGGTGATCTTTGATGCCGATGGCACGCAGTTGTCGGTGGCGCGTCGGCGGGTTCCGCAATCGATGCCCCATGCGCGCTGGGTGGAGCGCGACATGGTGGGCCTCTGGCAAGCGACCGCCGCTGCAATCAAGGAGGCGATCGCGCTGTGTGGCCGCCCGGCGGAGGACATCAGGGCGGTGGCGGCAACCGCGCATGGCGACGGTCTCTATTTGCTCGACAAGGATCGTCGGCCGCTCGGCCCCGGGATCCTGTCGCTCGACAGCCGCGCCGGCAAGATTGTCGAGCGATGGTCGGCGGATCGGGTCTTCGAAGACGCGCTGGCGCGCACCGGCCAGGCGCCGCACGTCTCGGCGCCGTCGGCGCTGCTGGCCTGGATCAGGGAGCACGAACCGGCCCGCTATGGGCGTATCGGGCATATACTGGCCTGCAAGGACTGGCTGCGCTTTTGCCTGTCGGGCACGATCGGCACCGACCGTACCGAGGCCAGCACCTCATTCACGGATTTCCGCACGCAGGATTACGCGCCGGGAGTGATGCGCATCTTCGGGCTGGACGATCTGTTCGACGCGCTGCCGCCAATGGCGCACTCTGCCGAGATCGTCGGGCATGTCACTGCCGAAGCCGCCGAAATGACGGGCTTGTCCAAAGGAACTCCGGTCGCATGCGGACTGCATGACGTGACCGCCTCCGCACTTGGCATGGGCGGCCATGAGGAGGGCGTGCTTGCCATCGTCGCCGGGACCTATTCGATCAACGAAGTCGTTTCATCAGAGCCGCGCATCGACCCGCGCTGGTTCTGCCGCAATGCCATCGACGCAGGCAGCTGGAACAACATGGCGATCTCGCCGGCCTCGACCGCAAACTACGACTGGTTTCTCGACACGTTCTGCCGCTCGGAGCAGGAAAAGGCATCGGTCGATGGCGGATCGATCCATGAAGTTTTGGCAGCAGAGATCGATGAGGCGCTTAAAAACCGGTCGACCATCCTGTTTCATCCCTATCTGTTCGGCTCCCCCTTTGGCGATGTCGCCAGCGGCAGCTTTGTCGGCCTGCACGGCTGGCACAATCGCGGCGATATGCTGAAGGCGGTTCTGGAGGGCATTGCTTTCAATCATCGCACCCATGTTGAGGCCTTGCGCGACGGCTTTGCCGTCAGCGAAATCCGCCTGACCGGCGGCGGTTCGCGCAATCCGGCTTTCGTCCAGATGTTTGCCGATGTGCTGAACGCCCCGGTTATCGTCACCTCGACCGACGAGGCCGCGGCCTTTGGCGCTGCCCTTTGCGCGGGTGCTGCGGTGGGCATCTTCGCGACGCCGCAACAAGGCGCAAGGCAGGCCGGCATGACGGCGCTCCAATACGAGCCTGCCCCGGCCTCGAGTGCTGTGTTCAACGAGCGCTTTTCCCTCTATGGCCGCATAGCCGGTACGCTCGAACCGCTTTGGCCGGAGATCGAGAAGCTGGCGCGGCCACACACCGGGGGAACCGCATGATCAAGGCCGACGAACGACGCGAAGAGATCGCCGACTATGTGATCAAGCTCGGCCAGGTGCGCATCGACGATCTGGTCGAGCATTTCGGCGTGTCACGCATGACCATCCACCGGCACATCGACCGGCTGGCGCAGCAGGGCGTGCTGCGCAAGCTGCACGGTGCGGTGACGGTTCAGCCTTCCGGCCTCTATGAAAGCGCCTTCCGCTACCGGGTGACGGTCAATCGGGCCGAGAAGGATGCCCTGGCGCGGGCAGCACTCGATTATGTCGAGGCCGGCCAGGTGGTGATGCTGGACGATTCCTCGACGGCAAACGCCGTCGCGGCACTGCTGCTCGACGTCAAGCCGCTGACCGTCATCACCAACTCCGTAGCGACGGCATCACTGCTGATCAATGTCGACGAACTCGACTTCATCTGTCTCGGCGGCCAGTACCACAACACCTACAACGCCTATATCGGTATCGTCTGCGAGAACGCCGTGGCGCAACTGCGCGCCAATGTGCTGATCTGTTCGGCTTCGGCCATCACCGGAACCACGGCCTTCATCCAGGACCCAAATGTCGTGCGGGTCAAGCAGGCGATGATGGCCGCATCGGTCAAGCGCATCCTTCTGATCGACCATGCCAAATTCGACAGGATCGCGCTGCATGTCTTCGACGATCTGACCAGCTTCGATGTCGTGCTGGCGACCGAAGGCATGGGCGATGCGCGGGCGCGGGCCCTCGAACGGGCCGGCGTGAAGCTGCGCATCGTCAAGACGAAAGCGCCATGAGCTCGAGCGAAGCAATACGTACGGAAAATCCAGCCGGGCGTCTCGCCGCCATGGCCGGGACCGGCGAGGTCGACGTCGTCATCCTTGGCGCCGGCATCAACGGGGCAGGGCTGTTTCGCGACCTGTGCGCGCAGGGCGTCAGCTGCCTGATCGTCGACAAGGCGGATTTCGGCTCCGGCACCAGTGCCGCGCCATCGCGGCTCATTCATGGCGGCTTGAAATACCTCGAAACCGGCGAGTTCGGTCTGGTGGCGCAGTCGACGCTCGAACGCAATCTGCTTTTGAAGAACGCGCCGCACTATGTCAGCCCGCTGCCGACCGTCATCCCGATCTTCTCCTGGAGCAAGGGCATGCTCGCGGCGCTGCGAACGCTGTTAGGCTCGACCAGTGCGCCACGCAGCCGCGGCGCCATCCTGATCAAGATCGGCCTGATGATCTATGATTTCTACGGCTCGCGAAACCAGGTCATGCCGCGCCATCGCATGGTCGGGCGGCGCCACGCGCTCCGTGAGATGCCGGCGCTCAACCCTTCGATCGTCGCCACCGGCACCTACTACGACGCCAAGATAAGCCATCCCGAAAGGCTGGTGCTCGAACTGATCCTTGATGGGCTACAGGCAAACGCGGCCTCGGCCAGCGCGAACTACACGGAGCTGGTGAAGTCCGCCGATGGCGTGCTGACCTTCCAGCCGGAAAACGGCGCGGCTTTTTCGGTGCGGCCGAAGCTGGTGGTCAATGCCGCCGGTCCGTGGATCGACAATGTCAACGATTTGCTTGGCGCACCGTCGAAGATGATCGGCGGCACCAAGGGCTCGCACATCCTGTTGAAGCATGACGAACTGGTCAAAAGCCTTGCTGGGCGGATGCTTTATTTCGAGGCCGATGACGGCCGTATCTGCCTTGTCTACGACTATCTCGGCCTGGCGCTGGTCGGCTCCACCGACATCAAGGCCGACAACCCCGACGCGGTGCGCTGCGAACCTGACGAAGTCGAGTATCTGCTCGACAGCGTACGCACGCTGCTGCCTGGAATGGCGTTCGAGCGCGACCAGATCGTCTACGCCTATAGCGGCATCAGGCCGCTGCCGGCCTCGGATGCATCGGTGCCCGGCTTGATCAGTCGTGACCACTCGGCGCCGGTCGCCGAGCCGGATCGGAACAGACCTTTCGCAGTCATCTCGCTGATCGGCGGCAAGTGGACGACCTTTCGCGGCTTCGCCGAGGAAGTCGCCGACACCGTGCTCAGCCGCCTGCAACGCAGCCGCAAGGTGACGACGCAGGCCATGCCGATCGGTGGCGGCAGGGGTTTTCCGGCGGATGCCGCAGCGCGAGCAAGTTGGCTGGCTCTGGCTTACTCGGAAACGGGCGCTGAGGAACGGCGTCTCGAGGCGCTGCTGTCGCGATATGGCACCAGAGCCACGCAGATCGCCACGCATGGGCCGGGTGATGACGGTCGGCTGCCGGATTCAGAAAGCTACAGCAAATCGGAAATCGACTACATCGTCCGCACCGAGTTCGTCGAACATCTGGCCGATATCGTCATGCGCCGCAGCACCCTGGCGATATCAGGGTCACTGACGGGCCGGGATCTGCAGGAGATTGCGACGATTGCCGGGCGGGCGCTGGGCTGGAGCGCTGGGCGCCTTGCAAGGGAAGTCGAGGCCGCAATTGTGGAACTCGAGGGCCGGAACCTGATGCGGCTGAGCTGATCGCTCCGTCGCCGATGCGCTTTCCGAAGGCAGTCCGATCGGTTTGCCCATGGATGCGCCGCATCCACAAATCGCCCAACTCACAGGCAGATTGGGATTTTGCCGATATCATATATTATTCTTTATAAATAGATAGTTAGCAGAAAACTGAATAGCCGAGAGCCGTACAGTTCTGCTGGTTAAGGCGTGATATAACACGTATTGACGTTAAATTAACATCATCTTATGATCGGATAACATGCACACCTCCTAATAGGTCGATGTTGCTTGCCGAAACGCCGGCAGACCGACGTTTCGGCAAGGGCGAGACCTGTGAATTCCCCGTATGTGCATGCGCCAATCCGGCGAGGGATTGACAGCGATGCAGGGATGTGAAAATTTTTGCACACAAAGATAATAATATCATCTCAGGGAGGAGATGGCTTGAAATCCGGCGGAGCCACTAACCGCGATCATGAGTCCAGCCTCGCCACCCGCGCGGCCTGGCTTCACTATGCCGGGGGTCTGACGCAGGCCCAGGTGGCCAAGCGGCTCGGCCTGACCAGCCTCAAGGCGCATCGGCTCATCACCCGCGCCACCCAGGATGGCCTTGTCAGGGTGATCATCGACGGCGACGTTGGCGAATGCATCGACCTCGAGCAGCAGCTGATCAATGCTTACGGGCTCGATTACTGCGAGGTCGTCCCCGATCTCGATCAGGACGAGCTGCCGCTGAAGGCCCTTGGCATCGCCGGCGCTCAGTTTCTGAAACGGGAGATCGATCGCGGCGAGGACATGCTGATCGGCGTCGGCCATGGCCGTACCCTTGCCGCAAGCGTCGAGTATCTGACGCGCACCGCCGCCGCCCATATCCGTTTCGTCTCGCTGCTTGGCGGTGTGACGCGCAAATTCGCGGCCAACCCGCACGACGTCATGCATCGGCTGGCCGAGCGGACCGGCGCGCAGGCCTATGTGATGCCTGTGCCTTTTGTCGCCAACACCGCCGAGGACCGTGAGGTGCTGCTTGGGCAGCGCGGCATCAGCGATGTCTTCGACCTTGCAAGCCGGTCCGACCTGATGTTCGTCGGCATAGGCACCGCCGAGCGGGAAGCTTCGCTGGTCGCCACCGGCATGATCGAACATTCCGAAATCGATGAGGTCAAACGCGATGGCGGCGTCGGCGAGCTGCTCGCCCACTTCTTCGACGACCAGGGACGCCCAGTGGAAACGGCGCTGTCGGAAAGAATTCTGGCACTCCCGCGGGACCAGTTGAAGGGCCGCCGGATCGTCGCCGTCGCCGGCGGCAAGGTGAAAATACGCGCCATCAAAGCGGTGCTCGAAAGCCGTTATCTAAGCGGCCTGATCACCGACGAGTCCACCGCTCGTGCCCTTGTCGAACAGAACAAACCCAATGGCGCGAAGCGCCATATGAACGGAGGATCGTCAAATGCGTGACAAGCGCGGATCAGCCTTGCTGGCGGTTGCGTCATGAGCGCGAAAGCCGCCACCGCATCGACCAGGCCGGCCTCGCCCGCCCTGCGTCGGGCACTTGCCGGCGCCGCGGTTGTCGTCCTGCTCGGCGCCATGGCGCTCGATACCAAGGTGGTCAGGATAGGGTCGGCAGGCGACGTTCGCAGCGCCGTGTTTTCCGCCGCTGACTACGGCAAGTCGGAATTTCCCAAGGTGCAGGCCGATGTCGAGGCACGCGCCGCCGACGCGGTGACGGTGGCGACGGCGATCGCCAAGGACAGGGCAACGGCGGAAAAGGAATACGGCGTGCCCGCGGGCGTCGGACCGGTCATCTCGGTCAAGTTCACCGGTGTCGTCGGCGAAGGAAAATCCGGCATCTACAAGGTCGCCGTCGACGGCGTGCCGGACACGCTGATGATCCGCGTGCAGACGGGACCGGCGATCAATGGCACCGAGCTTCGCGATGCCACCGGCAAGATCACATTCGGCCAGTTCACCAACCAGATCGAATACCAGGATGCCGGTTCGGCGCTGAACAATGAGATGAAGAAGGAAGTCCTGGCCAAGATCGATACAAGCACCTTGACCGGCAAGACCATATCGGTGGTCGGCGCATTCAAGCTGGTCAACCCGAAGAGCTGGCTCGTCACCCCCGTGAGGCTGGACGTCAAATGAAACCGGCTACCGACACCGGACCCGCGACTGGCGACGCCGTGCTTTCGGCGCGCAACATCGTCATGTCGTATGGCGGCGTCCATGCGCTCAAAGGCGTCAATTTCGACATCCATCGCGGCAAGGTCACCACGCTGTTCGGAGAGAATGGCGCCGGCAAGTCGACGCTGATGAAGATCCTGTCCGGCGTGGTCACGCCGACATCCGGCGACATCGTGCTCGACGGCAATCTCGTCAGCTTTTCCTCGTCCTCGGACGCGCGCGATCGCGGCATCTCGATCATCCACCAGGAACTCAGCCTGGCGCCCAACCTCAGCGTTCGCGACAACATCTTCATGGGCCGCGAACTGCGCACCAGGACCGGCCTCGACTTCGCCGAGGAGCAGCGCCAGGCGCGCGCTCTGATGGCCGATCTCGAAGAGGACATCGATCCGATGACCCTGGTCGAGGATTTGCGCCTGGGCCAACAGCAGATCGTCGAGATCGCGCGGGCGCTGTCGGTCGATTCGCGCATCCTGATCATGGACGAACCGACCTCGGCACTCAGCGCAACCGAGGTGGAAGTTCTGTTCAAGGTGATCCGCGATCTGACCAGCCGCGGCGTCTCCATCGTCTACATATCGCATCACCTCGAAGAGGCGCTGCAGATCACCGACTACGCGGTTGTCCTGCGCGACGGCGCCATAACGGCAACGGCCGAAGCCAGGGATATCGATCTCGAGTGGATCGTGCGCAACATGGTCGGCGAGAACTTCGATCTCGGCTCGCCGCCGACCGATCATGCGTTCGGTGGGGTCGCCCTTTCGATCGATGATGTCAGCGTCGTCGACACTTCGGGCTCAGGTTATTCCGTCGTCGATCACCTGTCGCTGGACGTCAGGGCAGGCGAGATCGTCTGCATCTACGGGCTGATGGGCGCAGGGCGCACGGAGTTGCTGGAAGCCGTCGCCGGACGGGTGCCGATGGCTGGCGGCCGCGCGCTTCTGGAAGGCGAGGACGTTTCGGGGCTGAGCATTGCCCAGCGCATCTCCAGAGGGCTTGTGCTGGTCCCCGAGGATCGCCAGCGCGACGGGCTGGTGCAGACGATGACCGTCGGCCGCAATCTTTCGCTCGCCAGCATCGAAGCGTTCGCCAAGGGGCTGTTTCTGTCCCGTTCGAGAGAGCGAGAGCTGGTCGAGGACTCGATCCGCAAGGTGACCGTCAAGACCGCTGGCGGCAACGCCATGATCGGATCGCTGTCGGGCGGCAATCAGCAGAAGGTCGTCATCGGCAAGATGCTGACGACCAACCCCAAGGTCATCCTTCTCGACGAGCCGAGCCGCGGCATCGATGTCGGCGCCAAGGCCGAAGTCTTCCGCTTGCTGAGCGAACGCGCTGCGCAGGGCCTTGCCGTCGTCTTCTCGACCTCTGAGGTCAACGAATGCCTCAGCATTGCCCACCGCATCGTCGTCATGCGCCGCGGCAGGATTTCAGCCGAATTCGGCGCCAATGCCACCAAAGAGCAGATCATGGCCGCCTCGGGCGAAGCCGTGGTCGCCTGATCACCAGGAATTTCGGAGCCCACACCATGACCGATGTCAGCCAGGCCAGAAAACAGTCCAGTCCAAGCGCGAGCGAAGGCTTCGATCTTGCCAAGTTGCTGCTCGAGGGCCGGGCCTTCTTTGCCCTGATCGTCATCATCGTCGTCTTCTCGATCCTGTCGCCCTACTACCTCTCGGTGGCGAACTTCCTGACCATGGCTTCGCATGTCGCCATCTTCGGAATCCTCGCGATCGGCATGCTGCTCGTCATCCTCAATGGCGGCATCGATCTGTCGGTTGGGTCGACGCTGGGTTTGGCCGGCGTCGTTGCCGGTTTCCTGATGCAAGGGGTGACGCTGACCTGGCTTGGTGTCGTTCTCTATCCGCCGGTCTGGGTGGTCGCGGTGCTGGCCTGCATGCTCGGCGCCGTCGTCGGACTAATCAACGGCGTGCTCATCGCGCGCTTCAAGGTTCCGGCTTTCGTCGCCACGCTCGGCGTCATGTACATGGCGCGCGGCCTGGCGCTGCTGATGACCAGCGGCCTGACCTACAACAATCTCGGCGGCAAGCCAGAGCTTGGAAACACCGGCTTCGATGCGCTTGGCTTCAACCGCTTGTTCGGCGTGCCGACGGGCGTCGTGGTTCTCGTGGTCATCGCGCTCATCGGCAGCATCGTCTTGAACCGCACCGCTTTCGGGCGCTGGCTCTACGCCTCGGGCGGCAATGAGCGCGCGGCCGAACTGTCCGGCGTTCCGGTCAAGACGGTGCAGATTTCCGTCTATGTGCTTTCAGGCATCTGCGCCGCCATTGCCGGCCTTATCCTGTCCTCGCAGCTGACGTCGGCGGGGCCGACCGCCGGCACCACCTACGAACTGACGGCCATCGCGGCCGTCGTCATCGGCGGCGCGGCGCTTACCGGCGGCCGCGGCAACATCCGCGGAACCCTGCTCGGGGCCTTCGTCATAGGCTTCCTGTCCGACGGTCTGGTGATCATCGGCATCTCATCCTACTGGCAGACAGTGTTCACGGGCGCGGTCATCGTGCTCGCCGTGCTCCTCAATGCCGTTCAGTATCGCCGCCGCAGCAAGCTCCCAAGCGCCACAGGTGGCCAACCGACTTCTCAGAAACGGGGGAAGGCCGAACCGGCCAATCCTGCCCAAGGGAAGACTGCCAGATGAACTGGCAGCAACACCGCGTAATCATTGGAGGAATGTACATGAAAACCATGCTGAAAAGTCTGCTCGCCGCCGCAATGGTCGTCGGGTTCACGGCCGCCGCGTCAGCCGCGGGCCTGATCTCGATCATCGTCAACGATCCGGCCAACCCCTACTGGCTGACCGAGGGCAACGTCGCCAAGGCCGAGGCCGAGAAGCTTGGCTACACGGCCAATGTCGGCGCCCACAAGGGCGACACCAACACGGAGAGCAACCTGATCGACACCGCCATCACCAACAAGTCGGTGGCGATCATTCTCGATCCGGCCAACGCCGATGGCTCTGTCGGTGCGGTGAAGAAGGCGATTGCAGCCAATATCCCGGTGTTCCTCGTCAATGCCGAGATCAACCAGGAAGGCCTCGCCAAGGGGCAGCTCGTCTCCAACAACGCGCAGGGTGCTGCTCTCGGTGCCCAACAGTGGGTTCAGGCGGTCGGCGAAAAGGGCAAATATGTCGAACTGCTCGGCGCCCCGTCGGACAACAATGCCGCCACGCGCTCGAACGGTTACGCGACTGTGCTGAGCCAGTATCCGGATCTCGAAAAGGCTGCTTCGCAGGTCGCCAACTGGGATCGTACCCAGGGCCACGACAAGATGCAGAGCATGCTGCAGGCCAATCCCGACATCATCGCCGTGATCAGCGGCAATGACGAAATGGCGCTCGGCGCGGTTGCGGCGCTGAAGGAAGCTGGCAAGCTCGCTGGCATCAAGGTCGGTGGCTTCGACGGCTCCCCGGACGCGGTTGCGGCGATCAAGTCCGGTGAACTGCAGTACACCGTGCTTCAGCCGGTCGCCATCTTCTCGGCCAAGGCCGTGCAGCAGGCGGACTCGTTTATCAAGACGGGTGCCACCGGTGCGGCGACCGAGAAGCAGCTGTTCGATTGCCTTCTCATCACCAAGGACAATGTCGACAAGTACACCGCACCCTTCGTGCTGTCTGAATAAAACCTGCACAGGGGGTGTCCTTGCGGACACTCCCTGCCTCTTCTACGAAATGACTGCCTTCGTGAACTGCCTTCGCAACCAATCGGAATTTGCGGCATGAAAGACCTGCTGATCGGCATTGACGCGGGAACGTCGGTGATCAAATCGATCGCTTTCGATCTGTCCGGGCGGCAGCTCGCCATGACGTCGGTGCCCAACAGCTTCGTCACGCTGGAAGGCGGCGGCGCCGAGCAGGATCTCGACCAGACCTGGCGCGACATGGCGCGGACCGTTCGCGATCTTGCGGCCAAAATTACCGACCTCGCACAACGAACCGCGGCGGTGGCCATCACTGGGCAAGGCGACGGAACCTGGCTGATCGATAGCGACGGCTTGCCTGTCTCGCGCGCCTGGCTGTGGCTCGATGCCCGCGCCGGACATTTGGTGGACGAGATGCGCGCCGATCCCCGTGATCGCAGGCGGTTCGAACTGACCGGCACGGGGCTGAATTCCTGCCAGCAAGGCGCCCAGCTTGCCTTCATGAAAAAGAACCATCCCGAGATGCTGGAGCGGGCGGCCACCGCACTGCATTGCAAGGATTGGCTTTACTTCAAGATGACGGGCGAGCGCGCCAGCGATCCCTCCGAAGGAACATTCACTTTCGGCGATTTTCGGTCGCGCACCTATTCCGACGAAGCCCTCGACATCCTGGATCTGACGACGCATCGCCGCCTGTTGCCTCCCATGCTCGAAGGCACCACCGACCATCATCCGCTATCGCGATCGGCGGCGACGGAGACCGGCCTGCTCGAAGGCACGCCGGTGGTGCTGGGCTACGTCGATATGGTCATGACGGCGCTCGGAGCCGGCCTCTATGATCCCTCAGGCAATGTCGGCTGCACGGTCATCGGCTCGACCGGCATACACACGCGCTTCGCCGCCACTCCCGATGATGTCGTGCTGAACGCCGATGGCTCCGGCTACACGATCGCCATGCCTATTCCGGGCGCCTTTGCACAATTGCAATCCAACATGGCGGCGACGCTCAACATAGACTGGGTGCTTGGCCTTGCGCGCGACGTGCTCGCCACGGCTGGCGGCAAACCTTCTCATGACGAGTTGCTGAAGGCCCTCGATGCTTGGGTGGAAGCATCGGAGCCGGGATCGCTGATCTACCAGCCTTATATCTCGCTAGCCGGCGAAAGAGGGCCATTCGTCGACCCTGACGCACGCGCCGGCTTCATCGGCCTTTCGGTCAAGCATGGCTTTGGCGATCTGGCACGCGGCGTGCTGGAGGGGTTGGCCTTCGCCGCCCGCGATTGCTACCAGGCGATGGGCGCCGTGCCGAGCGAGATCCGCCTGTCGGGCGGCGCCGCGCGCAGTCCGTCTCTACGTCGCATCATCGCGGCGGCGACCCGGGCGCAGGTGCGCACCAGCAGCCGCCAGGAAGCCGGCGCGGCGGGTGCCGCGATGATGGCCGCGGTCGGGCTCGGCGTCTACGGCTCCATGGAAGACTGCGCCGCCGAATGGGTGACGCCGCTTCTCGGCGACTGCGATGCCTATGACGAGGCGCTTTCGCAAACATACGATGCGCTCTTCCCTTCCTTCGTTGCGGCGCGCCAGGCGCTTCGACCGGTGTGGAAGGGCATGGCGCACCGCACAGGAGCAGGATCTTGAGCAATACAACTGATGTCGTCGATCTCTTCGTGATCGGCGGCGGCGTCAATGGGGCCGGCATAGCGCGTGATGCGGCTGGCCGCGGGTTGTCCGTCATCCTGTGCGAAAAGGACGATCTCGCCCAGGGCACCAGTTCGCGCTCCGGCAAGCTGGTGCATGGCGGCCTGCGCTACCTCGAATATTATGAATTCAGGCTGGTTCGCGAAGCGCTGATCGAACGCGAGGTGCTGCTCGAGGCGGCGCCGCACATCATCTGGCCGATGCGCTTCGTTCTACCGCACAGCCCGCAGGACAGGCCGGCATGGCTGGTCCGGCTCGGGCTGTTTCTCTATGACCACCTTGGCGGCCGCAAACGCCTGCCGGGGACAAGGACGCTGAACCTCAAGACTGCGCCGGAAGGCGAGCCAATCAAGGACGAGTTCAAGCGCGGTTTCGAATATTCCGATTGCTGGGTGGACGATGCGCGCCTGGTGCTGCTCAATGCGCTTGATGCCAGCCAGCGCGGCGCCAGAGTGCTCACGCGCACCGCCTGTGTCGCGGCGCGCCGTGAAGGCGGACTATGGTCGATCGACATGCAGGATGGCCGCACGGGCGCCGTCACGAAAGTCCGCGCGCGGGCGCTGATCAACGCGGCAGGGCCCTGGGTCAACGACATTGTCAGCCGCGTCGCCGGGCAGAATTCGACGCGCAATGTTCGGCTCGTAAAAGGCAGCCATATCGTCGTGCCCAAATTCTGGGAGGGGCGGCAGGCCTATCTGATCCAGAACAACGACAAGCGGGTGATCTTCGTCAACCCGTACGAGAACGATCTGGCGCTGATCGGCACGACCGACATTCCCTACGAAGGCAGGCCCGAGGAAGTGGTCGCCGAGGCCAGCGAAGTCGACTACCTGATCAAGGTGGTCAACCGCTATTTCAAGCGGCAGCTGACGCCACAGGACGTGGTCTACAGCTTCTCCGGTGTGCGTCCGCTCTATGACGACAATGCCGACAATCCAAGCGCGGTGACGCGCGACTATATTTTCGAACTCGACGCCTCCAACGGCAACGCGCCGCTGCTTTCGGTATTCGGCGGCAAGATCACCACCTTCCGCAAGCTGTCGGAACATGCGCTGGAAAAGATCCAGCCGTTCTTTCCGACGATGAAGAAAGCCTGGACCGCCAAAATTCCCTTGCCAGGAGGCGACCTGCCCAATGCGGACTTCGAGCAGTTTCTGAGCGAATTGCATGCCGAATTTTCATGGCTCAGCCCGTCACTGGTAAAGCATTACGCGCGAAGCTATGGCACCCGCGCCAGGCAATTGCTCGCCGGCGCGCATGGCGAAGCGGATCTCGGCCGCCGCTTCGGTCCCGATCTGTATGAGCGGGAGGCAAGATTCCTGGTCGAGACCGAATGGGCCGGCACATCAGCCGATATACTGGAACGCCGCACCAAACATGGCCTGCATATCGATGCGGCCGAGCGGCAGGCATTCGAAGACTGGTTCGTTAACATCATGGCGACGGCAGACTGATGGCCTTCACGCTTTCCCTCAACACCAATCCTCTGGTCAATCGCTTCGCCGATCCAGACGATTTGATCGATGCGATCGCCTATGGCATCGGCATCCGCGACGTGCAGCTGACGCATGAATTCGTCAATCCGGGCTGGCCGGCGGCGACGATTGCCAAATTCCTGCGCCTGTTCAATAGGGCGCTGTCGCGGACCGGTGTCAGGATCACCTCCGGCATGACCGGGCCTTATGGCCGGCTCAATCATTTCGGCCACCCGGACGCGGATGTCCGGCGCTACTATGTCGACTGGTTCAAGACCTTCGCTGACATTTCAGCCGAACTCGGCGCGTCAGGCATGGGCACGCAATTCGCCATTTTCACCTACAAGGACTTTGACGATCCGCAACGGCGGGCAGCACTTCTCGACATCGCGCTCGAATGCTGGCGCGAGGTGGCCGAGCACGCCAAGGCGGCGGGTCTGACATACCTGTTCTGGGAGCCGATGTCGGTCGGCCGCGAGTTCGGCCAAACGATCGAAAGCTGCGTCACGCTGCAAGGCGCCATCGATGCGGCGAAGCTACCCATCCCGATGAAGATGATGGTGGATATCGACCATGGCGACGTCACCTCGCCCAACCCTGCCGATACCGATCCCTATGCTTGGGCGAAAGCATTTCCATTGCAATCGCCCATCATTCACATCAAGCAATCCTCCATGAACAAGGGCGGCCACTGGCCGTTCACGGCCGCCTACAACAAGGATGGCCGCATAGTGCCGCAGAAGTTGCTGGACGCGGTTCGGCAGGGTGGCGGAACCGACAATGAAATTTGCCTTGAACTTTCCTTCAGGGAGAGGGAACCAGTCGACCATCAGGTTATCGAGATGATCCGCGAGTCGGTGGATTTCTGGGCGCCTTACGTCGACAGTGGCCGCGACAGCCTCAAGCCTCGGACTTGAGCGAATACGTCGCCCGAAAGCCGGCTTCGACGTCGGCCGCAACAGATCGAAGGAGACGAAGAATGGCCCCATATTGGGTCGGCACGAGCTGGAAGATGAACAAGACGCTTGCCGAGGCGTTGCTGTTCGCCGATGCGTTGGCCGCCTTTGTGCCTGGTTTCGATCAGGCGATACAGCCTTTCGTCATTCCCCCCTTCACCGTCGCGCGCCAGGTCAAAGCGGCGCTGGCCGACACCCGCGTGAAGGTAGGCGCCCAGAACATGCATTGGGCCGATGCCGGTGCCTGGACGGGAGAGATTTCGCCAGTGATGTTGAAAGACTGTGGGCTGGATGTGATCGAACTCGGCCACAGCGAGCGCCGCGAACACTTCGGCGAAACGGATGCGACCGTCGGACTGAAGACGGCAGCGGCGGTCAGGCATGGTTTCGTGCCATTGATCTGCGTCGGCGAGACGCTGGCTGAGCGTGAATCAGGCCGCGCCGATGCGGTGTTGACGGCACAGGTTCTCGGCGCGCTGCAGGAGCTCAGCGGCGATCAACTGAAGGCGGAAATCCTCTTTGCCTACGAGCCCGTCTGGGCAATCGGCGAGAAGGGCATTCCCGCAAGCGCCGACTATGCCGACAGGCAGCAGCAGCTGATCAAGAAGGTTGCCGCCGACCGGCTGCCGATTGCTCCGCCTGTGCTTTACGGCGGCAGCGTCAATCCCGGCAACGCGGCCGAACTGATCGGCCAGCCGCATATCGACGGCCTGTTCATCGGCCGCTCGGCGTGGCAAGCAGAAGGCTATATCGACATTCTGAAAAAGGCGTCAGCCGCCATCGTGCGCTGACCGCCAAAAGACCTAGCAAAGGAGCTTATCATCATGAAGATCGCACTCGGAGCCGACAGCGCCGGCAAGCCGCTGCTCGACGTCATCGCCAAGCATCTCGCCAGCAAACCGGAGCTGCAGGTCGTCGACCTCAGCCAGGCCGGATTCTACGCCGATATCGCCGCTGCGGTCGGCCACGAAATTCTTGACGGCAACTACGACCGGGCCATCCTGTTTTGCGGCACCGGCATTGGCGTCAGCATCTCAGCCAACAAGGTGCCGGGCATTCGCGCCGCATTGACCCACGACACCTATTCCGCTGAGCGCGCCGCCAAGTCCAACAACGCCCAGATCATCACCATGGGCGCCCGTGTCATCGGTCCCGAACTGGCGAAATCGATCGCCGACGCGTGGCTTGCCTCGGAGTTCGATCCGAATGGCCCCTCCGCCACAAACGTGCAGGCCATCGACAAGCTCGACGCCAAGCGCTGAAAGACGCGGCAGTCCGCTGCTGATCAGTCGGTCAGGGCGACCCGCATCGCCTCGATCACGGTCACGGCGGAGGCGGCGCCCGGGTCCATGTGGCCAAGCGAGCGTTCGCCGAGGCGCGATGCCCGGCCCTTGGTGGCGACCATCGACTTGGTCGCTTCCGCGCCTGCCTTTGCAGCCTGCGCCGCAGCTTCGAGACTGCCCGCCAGATCCTTGCCGGAGGTCAGCGCTTCGCCTGCCGCCTGCGCAGCCGCCGCCCATGCATCGATCATCGTCTTTTCGCCAGGCTCCGCCTTGCCGCGATCCTGAATGCCCTTGGCCATGGCCTGGAACAGAGCGACCACATCCGCGTCGTCAAGCGTCGTCTTGCCCTTGACGGCTGCCGCGGCGCGCATGAACGCGGTCGCATAGAGCGGACCGGAGGAGGCGCCGACCGCATTCAGGAACGACTTTGCCGCCGTGTTCAGCAAGGTGGTCGGATCGGTGGCCTCGATGTCCAGTGCGGCGACTGCATCGCGTGCCGCCGAAAATCCAAGCTCCATCGCGATGCCGTGGTCGGCGTCGCCGATAACCCCGTCAAGCGCGCATAGTCGGTCCCTGTCGGCGGACATGGCGGTTGCGATCGCCGCGAACATCGCGACAAGGCGGGCGGTGTCGATTGTCGTCATGTCTTAGTCCTTGCCACAGAGTGGGTTTAGCCGGCGCGAAACATGGCGCAGTCGCAGGGGTGGTCCAGCATCGTCTGCAACTCGCCGTCCAACCGATGCAGAGTGATCGAGGCCCCTGCCATTTCGAGCGAGGTGCAGTAATTGCCGACCCAGCTTGCGTGGATGGACACACCGATCTCATCGAGCCTCTGCTTCACGCGCCGATTCATGATGTAGAGTTCCATCAGCGGCGTTGAGCCCAGCGAATTGACGAGCACCGCGACCTTGTCGCCGCGCGCCGGCGCTATCTCGTCGAGGATCCTGTCCAGCATCTCGTCAGTGATCTCGTCGGCCTTTTTCAACTTTTCGCGCGCGATGCCGGGCTCGCCGTGGATGCCCATGCCGATCTCCATCTCGTCCGGACCGATCTCGAAATTAGGCCGGCGGGTCTGCGGCAGCGAACAGGGCGACAGCGCCACGCCCATGGTGAAGGTGTGGTCGTTGGCCTTGCCGGCGATGCGCTCGCATTCGTCGAAGGACAGCATCCGGTCGCAGGCGGCTCCGGCCGCCTTGAAGATGAAGAAATTGCCGGCGACGCCGCGCCTCTTGTGCCGCTGGTCGCGCGGTGCCGAGGCGACGTCGTCGGTGCTCAGCACCGTGCGCACCTCGATGTCGTCCATGGCGGCCATCTCGGCGGCCATGTCGAAATTCATCACGTCGCCGGCATAATTGCCGTACATGAAGAGCACGCCGGCGCCGCCGCTGACTGCCTTGGCGCATTCGAGGATCGGGTCCGGCGGTGGCGAGGCAAAGACATTGCCGATGGCCGCCGCGTCGGCCAATCCCTTGCCGACAAAGCCGAGAAAGCTCGGCTCGTGGCCCGAGCCGCCGCCAATGACGAGGCCCACCTTGCCCTGGCGCGGTCCGTCGCGGGCGATGATGGAGCGTGGACTGCCGTCCACGCTTTTGAGATGGCGGGGATGCGCTGCCAGGATGCCTTCCAGCATCTCGTCGACGGCGCGGTTGCCATCGTTGATGATCTTCTTGGTCTGCACCCGGCATCCTCCCGATTTCGGCATTTTCGCAGATAATACCGGGTGTTACCGGGATTTCCACCCGGCAGGGCGCATTTCGCGTGTTGAAGTGCTCTCGCACGGCGGCACCTGAAATCCAGGTGTCGGCTGGTTCAAGTGCCGAGGCCGTCGCGGATGGCTGAGAAATAGCGATCGGTTCCGACCTGGCCGCCCTTGAGCGCGACCTCCAGTCCGTCGATCGCCTTGACGCGCGAGTGGGCAACGCAGAGCGGCGAGCCAGGCGAAGCGGGCAGCGGCATGCGGATTGTCAGGGCATCGACACCCATTTCGCCGAGTGCATGGCTCGACGTGTCGCCGCCGGCAATGACCACGCGCCGCAGGCTCTGTTCGATCGTCAGCGCTCGAAGGATTTCTCCAAGGCCGCGGCCAAGCCTGTGGCGGGCGCCTTCCTGGCGGTCGATTTCGGCGCCCCTGTCGGCACTGGGGCCAAGCGCGGTGTAGAGGATGACGCTGCGCCCGGCTTGCAGACTGGTACGGCCGCTTTCCGTTGCGCGCGCGATCGCCTGCTGTGAGGCCTCCGAAACCAGCTCGACGGGATCGACCTCGATGCCGTCGAAACCGTCGGTCAGAGCATGCCGGATCTGCCGCTCGGTGGTCGGCGAACAACTGCCCGACACGACGGCTATCCGCTCGGCAGCGCCCGGCGGCGTGAAACCTTGTCCAGCGCCGACAATGTCATTCGACGCCCATTCGGCCAGCAATGCATACTCGACCCCGGACGAGCCGACGACAAAAGAACCGCCGGGCTTGCGAACGCGCCATAGCTCCTTGCCGGCAAGGGCCTGGGTTTCCAGATTATCGACATCGACAAGCACGATAGCGGTGCCGTTTCCGGTCAGGCGATCGAACGCCGCCGACCGCGATGCCGACTGCAGCGTCGCAAGGTCGACCAGTCCGGAGCTCAGCGCCGTCTGCCGCGACAGATGGATCAGCAGATCGGACTCATCCATCGGCGTCGTCGGGTGGCGGCTCATCACAGGGTGACGATCGATGCGGAAATATTGGTCGCGATAGGCGGCGAACAGGTGGCCGAAGGCGGTGTAGCGCTTGAGCTGCGGCGCGCCGACCAGCAGCGGCACGCTATCCTGCGCGAACACCGAGCGGCCGATCTCGATGGCTCGGCCGATGCTGCCGATCGTCGGGCTGGAATCGAATGTCGAGCAGACCTTGTAGTGGCAAATCGCGGCGTTGAGCGTCTTCAACCAGGCGAAGGCATCGCGCAGATGCGTGTCCATCCACTGCGGCGCCTCGCTGCGGCTGGTGCCGGCCAGCCCGATCGCCCGGCAATGGCCAAACCGGGACAGCAGGGCCGGGTCCGGCTGGCGCATGAACAGCACGGTCGGCACGCCACCGAGCTCAAGCGCCTCCATGACGTCGGTCGAGCCGGTCAGGTCGTCGCCATAATAGCTGAGAAGCAGGTCCTGCATGGCTTCAGGCTGCCTTGCCGTCGCCGAATTTTTCGATCGACCGCGCCAGTTCGGGATGG
Source organism: Mesorhizobium sp. M7A.F.Ca.US.006.01.1.1 (assembly GCF_003997935.1). Classification (GTDB taxonomy): domain Bacteria; phylum Pseudomonadota; class Alphaproteobacteria; order Rhizobiales; family Rhizobiaceae; genus Mesorhizobium. Next base: position 21,481 of record NZ_RZQL01000028.1, on the reverse strand, counting down.
TTCAGGGCGAAGTCCGCCAGCGGAATGCCGTCGACCGCCGCTTGCCAGGCTTGCTGCACGGCACGCACGCCGGCGCCCGGTCCGTCCGGATGGCTGACGATGCCGCCGCCGCAGAGATAGAGAAGATCGACGGTCCGGCCGGTCCGCGCATATGTCTCGGGCGCCTGACCGCCCCACTGGCCGGAGCCGGCGACCGGCAAGGCGCAGTCCTCAGGCGAAAAGATCGGCGACGTCACCGCCTTGAAGGATTCGACGAAAGAGTCATCCGGTTCCCAGTATTTCGAGGCGATGCCGTTGATCTGGAACTGATCGACGCCGAGCAGCCGCCAGAACTGCTGCCAGACCTTGAAGTCCATGCCGAGACCTGGGTGACGGGTGAGGATGTCCCAGCCGTTGCGGTGAGCATGCAGCACCAGGCTGGAGCGCTTCCTCAGGAACGCCATGCCGCCGAAGCCGATGGAGTTGATGTTGACCACCGCGCAATTGCCGCCAGCCTCCACCACCAGATCGTGGTTGCGCATCAACTCGTCCGGATCGGCGTGCGAGATGCCGAAGGCATACATCACCTTCTTGCCGGTCTTCTGCTCGTGATCGAGGATGAGCGGCATGATCGCCTTCACCCGCTCGGCCAGCGGCGAATAGGCCGGGCTCATCAGTTTCTCGTCGTCCTTGATGAAGTCGACACCGGCGGCGATCAGTTCCGCCACCATTGCCGCCGTCTCGTGCGGTCGCAATCCGAGCGCCGGCTTGACGATCGTACCGATGATCGGGCGGTCCGCCACACCCGTCACCCGGCGGCTGCCGGCGACCCCGAACTGTGGGCCGGGATGCGCGCCGCGAAAATTCTCCGGCAGCTTCATGTCGACGACTCGAATGCCGGTGAGGCCCTTGATCGAATAGGTGCCGCCGATGGCGATCGTCATCAGCGCCGAAAGGTCGGTGCCGATGGCATCGAACGGAAAGGCGATGTCGACATCCGCACGCTTGAACGGCCCCTTGCCGTCATCGGGAAGCGACGGCCGCTCGGCGTCGGGCAAAGGCCGGATCGCCAGCACACGCGCCGCCACCCGGGCCTTCAACTCCTCGGTCTCGCCGGGCAGCGCGACGAAGGTGCCGGTGGACTGATCGCTGGCGATCTTGGCCGCCAGCGCTTCGATGCTTTCAGGCGTTTCGATGCGGTAGGTGAGGGTGATCATGGTCCGCTGTCTCAAGCCAAGGCGTTCGAAAAAGGTTCACCGGTGTTTCAAATCTGGTATAATGAGTACATAAGTATTGCAAGTCATATCCGGCAACGGGATCGACAGACGGCAATTCCGTGAATTGTGGCGGCAGTGTTAGATAGGGCCGGATCAAGGGAGTGATTCGCGACGATGAACCGTTCGGAACCGATTGTCCGGCGCAAGCTTTCCGATGAGGTCTTCTTGCGGCTGAAACGCCTGATCACCAGCGGCGAGCTGATGCCGGGCGACGACATGCCGTCGGAGCGCGAGCTGATGGAGCGTTTCGAGGTGGGCAGGCCGGCGATCCGCGAGGCGATGCAGGCGCTGAGCAATATGGGGCTGGTGGCGATCTCGCATGGCGAACGCGCCAAGGTGCTGCAGCTGACCGCCAAGTCGATCATCAGGCAGGTCGATGGCGCCGCCAAGATCATCCTGTCATCGTCGAAGGACACGCTGGAGCACCTGAAGACCGCACGCATCTTCTTCGAGCGCGGCATGGTTCGGGAAGCCGCCGAGAAGGCCACCGCCGAGGATGTGCAGCGGCTGCGGGCCACCGTTGCCGAACAGCGCGGCTTTCGTGGCGACTCCGAAGCCTTCATTTCGGCCGACATGAAGTTCCACACCCAGATCGCCGCGATCTCCGGCAACCCGATCTATGTCGCCGTCAGCGAGGCGATGCTCGGCTGGCTGAAGGAATACCACACCGAAATGCTGATCTGGACCGGCAAGGAAAAGTTCACGCTCACCGAGCACGAAGAGATCATAGGCCGCATTGAACAGAAGGATGCGGACGGCGCCGAGAAGGCGATGATCAAGCATCTCGAACGCTCGCGCGCGCTCTACGTGATGAATTCCGAAAAGTAGCTTCAGCCGATCCGGACGATCGCGTAAGGGGTCATCACAAGATGGCCTCGGCCAAAAGCTGAAATGTCGACCGGCACGTCGTCCGCCGTCAGGTTCGCCAGCCACGCGACAGTCTCGCCCGAGGCCAAGCGCCCAGCCAGCGCCAGCACCTTGGTCTCATCGCTCGTCCTTGCCGCCACATGCGCAAGGCCGGCCAGTTCGCAAAGCCCCTTGATGGCCCTGAAGAGCGGCCGGGGCGATCCTTCCACGACGGGTTCTCCGGATGACGCCAGCACGCCGAACGGTCCGGTGAAGCTGGAGAGCGTCAGCATCTCCAATCCGGCAGGCGCGACGCGTGCGGCATAGCCGATCGTCCAAGCCGCCGCGAATTGGCCGGCATGGCGCGGGTCGCTGTCGGCCATGGCAATGCGCTGTCCCCCGGCATTGGGCTTGGTCGCTCCGCCATAGGGATTCTGGCGCATGGCAATCGTCGATGGTCCGATCCGGTAGGGCCTTGCCCCGAAGATCGCCCGTGCCGACTGGGTGATGAAAGGCAGCGCCTCCAGCGACTGCATGATGCTGAGATCGTCGGCGGCATGCACGATCGGGCAGGTGCAATGGGTGATGAAATCGAGCTGGTCTGCCGGAACGCGCTTGCGGTTGAGCTCGGTGAAATAGCTGAACATGCCGCCACCGAGGCGGATATCCGGAAAGGCGCGCCGCGCCGCCGCGTAAACGTCCTCGAGCGGCGGACAGTCAGGCCACGCGCTGCCCGGCGGCGTCGACTGCCGGTCGACTGACGGCGACACGGCAATGGCCGAGAGTTTCAGCCCGGCCTGACGTACCAGGTCGGCGACGCCTGACAGCTCGGCGTCGAGATCGCCAGCGCACACAACGACGCATTCGAGGGTCGTTGCGGCAGCGTGGGCAGTTGCGAGCCGGGCGAAAGCGCACAAGGCATCGAGCCCGTGGCCGCGCGTTGGATCGTAGTGAAAGAGCAGCTGTTGGGGGCCGAGTGTCGTCAGGGTGGAGAGGTTCGCCAGCGCCGTCTCGACATCCTCGGGATAGATGACCACGCCGATATCGGGCAGCCTTGGCCCGGTCTCGCCGAGTTCGACGCGGACCGGTTCGCTGGTCACGGTGGCAGCCGGCGCTTTGCCTTCACCTGCGATGCGCAGGCTGATCGTCTGGCGCAGGGGTTGGCCGGCAGGCAGCACATAGGGCCATGGCAGCGCCAGCGGCCGCACGTAGGTCTTGTAGGAGGCGTCCGACCAGTTGCGCTGGTCCTCCATTTCGAAAGTATCGCCGTCCATCCGGCATTCGGCGGTGACACCAGGCCGAACCTGATGCGTGATGGCGCGGATATCCTTGAAAGGCTGCCAGGGGTCGATCAGTTCGGGAAGCTTTGTCGCCACCACGTTGCCGTCCGTATGCTCGACCGTGACCGGGCTGCCGGCGAGGCCGGCGATCGGGTGCAGGATACAGAAGCCGCAGCGATTGGTTTCGAAATCGCTTTCGGGTAGGGCGCGGACGTCGAAGACCAGACAACCATCGGCGGAGCCTTTGATGGTGGCGCGGAATCCGAGCTGGCTTCCATCGGGGGCCAAGCAGCCTGCCGAATAGCTGACCGAAAAAGCGTCGGCACCCTGCTCGATCACCAGGTCTGTCAAATTTGGCGCATAGGTGCCCCAGTCGCGGTCACGCACGATATAGGCGATGGCGCGTAGCACTTCGGTGCCGCCATGCCGAATGGTGCGCAGATTGCCGTTGACGAAGTCGGCGCTGAGCGCGCCTGCGCTGAGCCTGACCGGCTCGGCCTCGACCACGCGCGTGCCGTAAAGGAGGAAGGTATCGGCGGTCATTTCAGCGAGGCGTCGAGTTGCACCGGTTGCCGGCTCGCGGCCCCAGCATAGGCGGCCTCGACCAGCGCGAACGTCTTGAGATTGTCCGCGCCCGAGGTCGCCGGTTGTACGCCCTTTGCCAGGCAATCGACCCAGTGCTGCTGGATGGCGACGACGCTTTCCTGGATGTTGTGCCAAGGCCGCGACGCCCATGGCAGCAGCGGCGGCGAGACGTCGATGACGGCCGTGCCGCTCTTGCCGGTGACGGTCAGCCGGTATCCCTGCGCCAGCCGGATCGTGCCGTCGCTGCCGTCGATCTCGATCAGCGTCTCGGGAAACGGCTCCGTGGCGAGCTTCGTCGCGTAGCTGCAGTCGACCACCGAGGTAGCACCGCTGTTGTGATCCATCAGCATCGTCGCGACGTCCTCGCCCGATATGCCGGGGTTGATGCGCACCGTCCGCGTCGTGATCGTGGACACATCGCCGAGCAGGAAGCGCGCGATGTCGAGGATGTGGATGCCGAGATCCTCGATGATGAAGCGCTTTCCCGTCGCCAGATAAGGCTGGCCGGAAAACACGTCATAGGCGGAGCGGAAGGAGATGCGACCGAAGAAGGGCATACCGATCTCGCCGCTGTCGAGCACGGCGCGCACTCCCTGGATCGGCGACTGCCAGCGAAAATTCTCATGCACCATCAGCGGCACGCCGGCCTCAGCGCATGCCCTGACCATCGCCTTGGCGTCGGCGAGTGTCGGCGCGAACGGCTTTTGGCAGATCACCGGCACGCGGTGCTGTGCCGCCATTTCGACCAGCGGACGATGGCTGGGCGCGGTGGTGGCGATATCGACGAAGTCGAGGCTTTCGCCGGCCAAAAGTTCCGCCGCATCGGTATAGCGCTTCGCAATGCCGAACTGGTCGCCGACGATCCTGAGCCGCTCCGGATCACGATCGCAGATCGCGACGATCGAGGCGCCTGCTATGTCGCGCCAGGCATGCATCTGGTTGACGGCAAAGAAGCCGCAGCCGATCAGCGCTCCCCGCAGTTCCGCCATGCTCAGCCTGCCTTTGCCATCTGCATCAGCGTCACCCGGCTTTGCAGTCGGCGCTGCGCCTGGTCGACGACGACGGCGACGATGATGACGAGGCCCTTGATCACCATTTGCCAGAACGAACTCACACCCATCATCACCAACCCGTCCGAAAGAATGCCGATGACGAAGGCACCGACAATGGTGCCGCCGATCGTGCCGCGGCCACCCGACATCGAGGTGCCGCCGAGCACTGCCGCCGCAATCGCGTTGAGCTCGAAACTTTCGCCTGTCGCCGGATGCGAGGCCATCAGCTCGGACGAGATGATCAGGCCGACGATCGCCGCGCAGAAACCGGAGAACATATAGACGAACATCTTCACCATGTTGACACGGACGCCCGAAATCCGCGACGCTCGTTCATTGCCGCCGACAGCGAAGATGTGGCGGCCGAGCGGTGTGTACTTGGCGAGATAGGCGGCCCCCAGGGCAACGACGATCAGGATCCAGATCGCCACCGGCAGGCCGAGCAGCCGGCCTGCACCGAGGAAACCGAAGCCGGTGGTGCCCAGTTCCGGCTTGCCGACGAGGTTGGGGAAGGTGCGGCCATCCGACGATAGCAGCGCCAGGCCACGCGCGACATAGAGCACGCCGAGCGTGGCGATGAACGGCGCGACGTTCAGCCTGGTGATCAGCAACCCGTTGACGGCGCCGATCAGGATGCCGACGGCAAGTGTGATCAGCGCGATCTCGAAGACGTTGAAATAGATGGTGTAGCCGATCTGCAGGTCGATGCCGTTGAGCACGAGGTAGCCGGCCACCATGCCGCACAGGCCGACGATCGAGCCGACCGAAAGGTCGATGCCGCCGGTGATGATGACGAAGGTCATGCCCATCGCCAGGAACGCGTTCAGTGCCACGTGCTTCGACATCAGGATCAGATTGGCGGTCGACAGGAAATTCGGCGCCGCGATCGAGAAGAAGATCAGCACGGCGATCAGCGCGATGAAGGTCCTTAGCTTCATCAGCGTCAACAGCACCGAGCCGCTGGAAGCGGAGGGAGCGGCCGCCTTGGCTGGGATGTCAGTCATGGGCGGTGCTCTCCGTATGTGGGGCTGGTCCGTGGCCAAGCGCCGAGGCGGCGACGAGTGCCGCCTCCGTCGCTTCAGTGCGGTCGAACATGCCGGTCAGTTTTCCGTTGCTCATCACCGCGATGCGGTCGGACAGCGCCATCACCTCATCGAGGTCGGAGGTGGCGAACAAAATCCCCAATCCGTCGCGGGACAGTTTGCGCATGGTGCGGAAGACGTCGGCCTTGGCGCCGACATCGATGCCTCGGCTGGGTTCGTCCATCAGCAGCACCTTGGGTTCGGTGAGCAGCGCCTTGCCAATCACCACCTTCTGCTGGTTGCCGCCTGACAGCGACGAGACCTCCTGCGCCGGGTCGGCGACCTTGATCGCCAGTTCCCGCACGATCTGCGTCACCGCCTGCTTTTCGTCGGCGCCACGAATGTGGAACAGGCGGGCAAAGCGCGACAGGCTGGCCAGCGTCAAATTGCTGGCGACCGAGAGGATCGACACCAGCCCTTCGCGCTGGCGGTCCTCGGGGATCAGTGCCAGTCCGCGCCGGATGCGCCGCGTCGTGTCGCGCTCCTTGACCTTTGTGCCGCCAATGAAGATCTCGCCTGTCGAATGGCCGTGGCGGCCCATGATGCAGTCGAACAGTTCGCTGCGCCCTGCGCCCATCAGCCCGTAGATGCCGAGGATCTCGCCGGCACGCAGCGACAACGAGACATGGTCGACAGCAAGTCCGCCGGTGGCACGAGGCAGGCAGATCTCCTCGGCACGAAAAATCTCTTCGCCCGGAAGATGGCCGTCGGCCCTGGCGAAGTCCTTGGCGTCGGAGCCGATCATCTGGCGAACGATCCACTGCGTGTCGACGTTCTTCATCTCTTCCTGGCCGGTGATGCGGCCGTCGCGCAGCACGGTGATGTAGTCGCCGATGCGGATCAGCTCTTCGAGCCGGTGCGAGATGTAGACTATCGCCACACCGCGCGCCTTGAGGTCGGCAATCACCTTGAACAGGATTTCGACTTCAGCCGCGCTCAGCGCCGAGGTCGGCTCGTCCATGATCAGGATGCGCGCGTCGAGCGAGACCGCCTTGGCGATCTCGACCAGCTGCTGCTGGCCGATGCGCAGATCCTCGACCAGCGTGTCGGGCCGGATGCCGGCTTGCAGGCGTTCCAGAAATTCCGCAGCGCGGTTTTCCTGTTGCTCGCGGTCGATTTTGCCGAAGCGGTTGGTGATCTCCCGGGTGGCGAAAATGTTCTCGGCGACGCTCATGTTGCCGAACAGGTTCAGTTCCTGGAACACCATGCCGATGCCGCGGTTCACCGCATCGCCGGATGACGAGAACGAAACCTCTTCGCCCTCCAGCAGGATGCGGCCGGCTGTCGGCCGTTCGACACCGGCGATGATCTTCATCAGCGTCGACTTGCCGGCGCCGTTTTCGCCGACCAGCACGTTGACCGCGCCCTTGCGTACCTCGAAATTGGCGCGCTTGACCGCGACGGTGCCCGAATAGACCTTGGAGACGTCCTCCAGCTTCAGGATGATTTCGCGCTCTGCGGTCGCGCTCATGGCTTCGGCCCGATCTCTGCCTCCGCCGGCGTCACCAGCGGCAGGTCCTGGCCACTGCCCAGCGTGTAGGCGCCCAGCACCTTGGCACTGCGGCCTTCCAGCGCCTCGCGCGGTAGCTTGGAGAGCACCGTCTTGTCGGTGTAGCTGTTGAACGCCTTGCCGAACTGGGCGAAGTCGATCTGGTTGGTGAAGTCGTTGAACTGGATGAAGTCCAGGCTGTCGCGCAGCGCGGTACCGCGCACTGCCGGTCCGATCTGCACTCGCGCATCGGCCTTGCCGTCGCCGTCGCCGTCCACGTCGACCGTCGCCGCGCGCGACTGCGTGTTGGCCGCGACGATCTTACCTTCCAGCCGAACCGCGAAAGTCCACGGCGAGTTCGCCTGCTTGTTTGGATTGCCGTATTTGGCGCCGGCAGCCGCCGGGTCAGTCGTCGCCAGGGTGTGAACCTCCGCAAACGGACCGGCTTTCTGCTGGAGATAGGGCACGACCTTTGCTGCCCAGATCTCTTCGACCATCTTGTCCGGATTGAAGGCGAGAGTATTGCCCCCGTCTTCCGATTTCGTTGGCAGGATCTTGCAGGCGGTCAGGCTGATGCCGACCATCACGGCAAGGATCGGCCAGTTCGGCTTGGTGTTCAGCATGGCGGCCTGTTGTTCAGCATCGTGGGCGACCCACGGAAAATGGCGGCGAGGGGCGACCCCAGGGTTCGCCCCTCGCTATTCAACCCGCGCGGGCTCAGTTCGTCAGCGCGAAGGTCTCCAGCTTGGCGGCGTTGTCGCCATTGACCAGCACGCAGTCCATCAGCTGCTTTTCCTTGGCCGGCGACTTCTTGTTCTTGATGAAGTCGTTGGCCTGCTCGACCGCCATCTGCGCCTGCGCGAAGGCAGGCTGCAGCACGGTCGCCTTGATTCCGCCAGCGGTGATGGAGTCGCGCACGTCGTTCGATCCGTCGAAGCCGACGACGATGACATCCTTGCGGTTTGCCGCGGCAAGTGCCGCATAGGCGCCCATCGCCATCGTGTCGTTACCGGAGATCACGCCCTTGATGTCGGGGTTAGCCTGAAGGATCGATTCCATCTTGGAATAGGCTTCCGTCTGGCTCCAGTTGGCCGACTGCTGGGCAACCATCTTCAGGTCCGGATAGTCGTCGATGACGTCGTGATAACCCTTGGAGCGGATGCCGGCATTGGTGTCGGATTCCTTGCCGACCAGCTCGACGAAATTGCCCTTCTCGCCCATCAGCTTGACGAATTCCTGCGCGCCGAGCTGGGCACCCTGGTAGTTGTTGGAGACGATCTGCGCCACGGCGACGCCGGTGGCGTTGATCTCGCGGTCGATCAGGAAGGACGGAATGCCTGCGTCCTTGGCCTTCTGCACGGCAGCGACGGTGGCGTCGGCGCCGGCATTGTCGAGGATGATCGCCTTGGCGCCGCGGCCGATTGCGGTGTCGATCAGCTCGGACTGCTTGTTGGCGTCGTCGTCATGGACGAGCACCAGCGCCTCGTAGCCGAGTTCCTTGGCCTTGGCTTCGGCGCCGACGGCTTCCGCCTTGAAGAACGGATTGTCGTGCGAGGGCGTGATGATGGCGATGAGATCCGCCGCGTAAGCGGGCACTGCCGTGCCAAGTGCCAGCATGCCGGCGAAAGCCGCAAGCGTCATTCTGCGTGTGAGTTTCATGAAGTCCTCCCGTTTGAAAAATTGCCTTGGTCAACCAAGGCCTCTGTCGGCATCCGAATTCGTCAGGCGGCGCGGGCGGCGGATCGCTTTCGGGCTAAAGAGCCGTTTGCCGGCTTCCCCTCCGCGGATCGTTGCTCCCCAGCCAATCCCCCATTCGCCCAGGCTTCGAACTCCCTGCGAAGCCGATCCGAGCCATGAACAGCTAAGCTAACTGGTATGATGAGTCAATCACAAATTCAGGTGATATGTACCTGATGGACGGCAAAACCGAGCGCCGGCAATGGTACGCCGACGCATCGAGGCGCTGCGGAAAGCGCCGGTTCTCCCTCAGGTAATCCGCTGAATGCTGGCGGCGATCTCTTCCGGCTCGAACACGCGTTTCCAGTCGTCACGCATCAGCACCGGCTTGCCAAATTCGATCGCCTTGTTGCAGGCATCCGAGAAAACGCCCTTGGTCTCGCCGAAGATGACGGCGCCGAGCACGTTCATATGGCCGAGCAGGAAGTCGAGTGCCGCCTGCTGGTCGACGCCGCGCGCAACGACCTCATCGACGGCTTCCTTCATGACCACCAGCAGCGACGCGCACACCGTTTCCGAAAGGCCGGGTTCCAGCAACGCCATCTGGTCGACGGTGACGCGGTGTGAACGCATGACCGGCGCCCAGATGATTTTCGCGATCGCCTCGCCCTTGGCGTAATCCTCTTCCGGGCCCTGCATCAGGGCGCTGACCATATGCTGCTTGGCCTTGACGCCGCCGAAATAGTCCTTCTTGGCCGCCATGTCCGTCTCGTCATTGAAGATTGGCGGATGGCAGGGGTGGGTGACGAAATAGGTGAGGTCCGGCCGCTTCGGCAGATGGCCGGCGAAGGGTGCCGCCGCGTCGAGCACCACCACCATCGTGCCCGGCGCCAGCTTACTCTCGATGCTGGTCGCCACCTTGCCGATATGCGTGTCCGGAACGGCCAGGATCACCACATCGGCGCCCTTGAGCGCCTCGTCGGCGCTGACCGTATCGAAACCCAGTCCGGTCTTCAGCCGTTCGCGGCCGGCATCGCTGACCTCGACGTGGCGTATCGTGTAGGGCGATCCGCGAAAATTGGTCGACAGGCGGTAGCCCATTTTTCCGCCGGCACCGAACAGCGCAATCGTTGTCATCTGGTCACTACTCCTGATCTCAGCCGACGGTATTGCCCGTCGTCAACTTATCAACTGGTATAATCACGCTACCAGAATTTTGGCAATCCGATAATGACGAATGCGGTGCGGTCATGACTGCCGGTCTCCCGCCGGCACCGCGACGTCGCCGCCTGTAGGCTCGACCGGCGCTCGCCGCGTCATCGCCTGTCGTCCGGCAAGCGCCAGCACGAAGATGACGACGATGCCCTGCACGATGTCCTGCGCGCCCGGAGGCAGGCCGATGATCTGCATGGTGGTGACGATCAGGATCAAAAGGATGCTGGCGAACAGGGTGCCGACGGCGGTTGCCGAGCCGCCGAAGATCAGCGTTCCGCCGAGTACCACCGCGGCGATCGACTGCAGGAGGTAAGGCTGGCCCATTTCGAGGAAGGCGCCGCCGATATAGGCGCCGAGCAGCAGCCCGTTGAGCGACGCCAGCACTGACGAGATGATGAAGGCCGATGCGATCACCGGGCCGGTCCTGATGGCGGCGAGCCGCGCGGCAGTACGGTTCTGGCCGACCGCCGACAACAGCTGGCCGAACACCGTGTAGCGCAGCACGAACGAGGTTGCCGCCACGCCAAGGATTGCAATGACCGCCATGATCGGCATGCCCAGAATGCGTCCCGATGCCAGGTATTTCAGCGCCGGGCTGACGGCAAAGCCCGAGATCGCCCGGTTGGACAGCAGCGTTGCGGTGGCCAGCACGTACCCGGTGGCCAGCGTGGCGATGATGGCCGGGATGCCGAGCCCGACGACTAGCAGCGAATTGAGCGCACCGACAGCAAGGCCGAGCAGGATCGCGGCGGCAACGCCGATGGCGAGATTGGCATCCTGGCCCTTGATGGTGAGCAGCGCGACGAAGGCGCTGAGCGTGATCACCGAGGCGACCGAGAGGTCGATGTTGCCGCGCCCGGTCGTCACCACGAACATCTGGCCGATGCCGACGATCGTCAGGAAGGATGCCGACAGGATGATGCCCGACAGGCTGGACAGGCTGAAGCGGTTGGTGACGATGGACAGCACCAGCCACAGAAGCAGCACGCCGATCGCCGCCCAGATCCAGCGGTTTTTCTGCGACCAGAGGCTGAAGGCGGTCAGGGCGTTCATTGTTCGCTCCTGCGGTCGGCGGTCAGGCTGCGCAGCGTCAAAAGAGCAATCAGGATCAAGCCTTGCGTCGCGGCGTTGAAATCGCTGCTGACGTTCAGCGTGCCGAGCAGCGCGCCGATCAGCGACAGCGTCACCGCGCCTGCAACGGCGCCGACCGGCGAGATGATGCCGCCAAGCAGCGAGCAGCCGCCCATCACCACGGCGGCGACGCTTAGCAGCGTGAACGAATTGCCGGAGTTGATGTCGCTTGCCGTGTTGATCGCCGTCAGCGACAGGCCCGCTGCACCCGCAAACAGCCCGGCGATGAGATAGCGCACCAGCGCATAGCGCGTTGGCGACCATCCCGAACGGATCATCGCCGTTGAGTTGTTGCCGAACCCGCGCAGCACCACGCCCAGCGGCAGCCGGTCGATGACGAAGACGATAAGCGCTACGGCTGCGATGAGGATGATGGAGGTGGGCACGAAGCCGAGCGACCAGCTGAAGAGCGCCGACAGCCATTCCGGGCTTGCGCCGCCGGGCGTTGGCTGCAGCGCATAGCCCAGCCCCACCCAGATGAAGGAGGCGCCAAGCGTGACGACGATGGCCGGGATCTTGCGCGCCTGGATCACCCCGCCAAGCCCGGCATAGGCGGCGATCGCCGCCGCCAGCGCCAGGGCGCCGAGCCATGGCTGATCGTAGAGCAGCGTGGCGCTGAGCACGCTGACGAGGCCGGCGAAAGCGCCGACGCCGAGGTCGATCTCGCTGCCACCGACGATGAACATCTGTGCCGCCGTCACCAGCACCAGCGACAGCGCCGGCATCAGCAGCAGATCGAGCCCGAAGATCGAGGCGACGGCTGGATTGGCTGAGATCATCACGGCGAGCACGGCGGCGAGGCCGATGAAGGGCGCCGCATCCACCAGCCTGCGGCCAAGCCTTGTCGCTGGCGCATCCTTGTGTCGGGCAGTTCCGTGCCTGTCCGCCGGTTGGGCGAAGGATGCGCCGACAACAGCCGATTCCGTGATCGCGTCTCCGGTGAGTTCCCTGACGATCCGTCCGCCGGCAAAGACCAGCACACGATCGCAGGCCAGCAGTTCGGCATCCTCTGTCGTATGCCAGACCAGGGCGCGGCCGCTGCGCGCGATCTCGTTGCACAGCCGGTAGAAATCCTGCTTGGTGGCGATGTCGACGCCGCGCGTCGGGTCGTCGAGCAGGATGATCGGCGTGTCGGCGACCAGCGCCCGGGCGACCAGCGCCTTTTGCTGGTTGCCGCCGCTGAGCTCGGTGATGTTGGACTGGAAGCGGCTGTCGTCAAGCCGCAGCTTGCCGGCGGCATCAGCGGCCATTTTGCGGTTGGCGCGATCTGAAACCAGCCCCAGCACAGGGCGGCGGGCAAGCGCGCCGATGCTGATGTTTCCCAGCACGCTCCACAGCGGGAACACGCCTTCCTTCTGCCGGTCACCGGCGATGAAGCCGGCCTGCGCATGTCTTGTGACCGCGCCATTTTGCTTGGCGTCGGGGCTGAAGATCCTATGCAGCAGCTCCTTCTGGCCGCTGCCTTCGAGACCGGCCAGCCCGACGATCTCGCCGCGCACGATCTCGATGTCGCGGCCGAGTTCCGATGTCAGCGGGCCGGAGAGCCGCACCAGCACATCCAGGGCCGAGGCGGCGGAGACGGCGTGCTGGTGCACCGAGTTGGCATCGCCGCCCATCAGCTGCACCAGCCTGCCGATCGAGGCGTCCGCGGCCTGGCCCTGCCATGCCGTGCGGCCGTTGCGCAGCACCACGATCTCGGTGGCGATGTCGATGATCTCCTGCAGCTTGTGGCTGATGAAGATGAAGGCAAGGCCTGCCTTTGCCCGCTCGCGAATGAAGGCGCGCAACTGTTTCGAGCGGTCGAGATCGAGCGACGAGGTTGGCTCGTCGAGCACGATCAGCCTGACGCCGGGCGTTGCCGCGGCACGCGCGATCTCCACCATCTGCCGTTCGGCGATGGAGAGGTGGCCGACTTCGGCGTCGGCATCGATGCCGTTGCCTGGAAAGACAGCGTCGAGTGCTGCGCGGGCGCGGGCGCGATAGAGTGCGCGCCAGCCGGGCCGGCTCGCAGCGTCGCCGGGAGTCTCTAGAAAGAAGTTCTCGGCGACGGACAGATTGGCGCAGAGCGAAAGCTCCTGATGCACCATGCGGATGCCACGCCGCTGCGCTTCGCCGGTGCCGTAGTCGGCGAAGTTGACGTGTTCGTCGGCGAAGGAAATCGAACCCAGCGTCGGCCACATCGCACCGCACAGGATACGCATCAGCGTCGATTTGCCAGCGCCATTGCCGCCGACCAGCCCGATCACGTTGCCGGCACCGACGCAGAGGTCGATGCCTGCATTGGCGAGCGTCGGTCCAAAGCTCTTGGTGATCCCGGTGAGCGAAACGACGCTTTGCCGGATTGGAGCGGCAGGCGCCTTGGCGGCGGCCCTGTCCTGATCGGCGACGGCAGACTGGGACATTCGTCCTCCGTTTCCTCGACAGCGACGATCGAGCGGTGCTGCGGCACCGCTCGATCCGGCAGCGCTGAGTCGCGTTACTTGCTCAGCAGGTTCTGTTTCACCCAGTCCAGCGAATAGCTGGGGCTGATGATCTGGCCGCCCGGCAGCTTGGCGTACTCCTTGAGGTTGCCGGCATCGACCGTCGCCACCGGCATGATCATCAGCTTGGGTGCCTGGGCGCCCTTCAGCAGCGACAGGCCGAGCCAGAAGGCAGCACCGCCGATGCCTGGCGTGGTGTTCATGGACACCGTCTGGTAGCCGTTCTTGGCGTTCTCCTCAGCCCACCATTTGACGAAGTCGGTGCCGCCGCCGCCTTCGATGATCGGCATCTTGCCGGCGTAGTCGCCGCCATACTGGACGAAGGCCTGCGCGATGCCGACATCGTCGCTGCCGCCCTGGCCGAGCACGGCATCGATATGCGGCAGCGAGGGCAGCACATTGGCGATCGCCGCCTGCGCCACCGAGGCGGTCGCCTGGCCATAGACGGTCGCGACCACCTTGATGTCAGGATATCTGGCCAGCACCGACTGCTGTGCGTTGAACATGTCGTTGTCGGGCGCCGAGCCCTTCACGCCGCGCACCTGCAGGACGTTGCCCTTGCCGCCGAGCATCTTGAAGACCGCCTCGGCCTGGGTCGCCTTGTAACCCTTGAAGTCGAAATTGAGCTGGTAGTTGCAGGGCGCCGAGGCCACCGAATCGAAAGAGATGACGATGATGCCGGCTTTGCAGGCTTTTTCGATGATGCCATTGACCGCCGTTTCCGAGGCGGCGTCGACGGCGAGCACGTCGACCTTTTTCAGGATCAGCTCGGCGATCTGGCTGTTTTGCTGCGCCACCGAACCGTCGCCGTTCATGACGATATAGTCGGCGATCTGACCGGCGGCCTTCGCTTCCTTGGCGGAGGCTTCGAACGCTTCGACCATCTGGTGCCGCCAGGTGTTGCCGTAATAGGCGTTGGCGAGCGCGATGACCGGCGCGTCCGGTGATGCCATTGCCGGCAACACGCAAACACTCGCCAGCGCGGCGCTGGCAAGCGCCGCCACAGTTACAAATCTCATGGTATTTCCTCCCAAAAACACGATCGGCTTGGCTTGCCACACGAGCATAGTGCAACCTCCCAGAGACACGCTATGTCAGGTACATATTATACCAGCATACCAAATAGGCAAGAGTCGGCATGACACTGCCGTGCATCGCCCGTTGTTGCGGCTGCCACCTCGATGGAATGGTAATTCGTGATCGCTTTCTGCGGCGGCTTACGAGCCGCTCTTTGGACAGAAGCCGGTGAGACCGGGGTCGGGGCGCTACTTCAAAAGATCGATCAGCACGTCGAAAGCTGCATCGATATCGCCGCGGACCGCCGCCTGAACTGCCTGCTCGTTTCGGTCGCGCGGGGCCGCAAACATCTGTTGATGGTACGTGTTCGCGGTCGAGTAGGACCCATGCAGCATATTGAAATAGGGGCTGATCTGCAGCCATAGATCCTTGATAATCTTGAGCAGGGTTTCGGATCCCGCTGCTCGGTAGATTGCGAAGTGGAAGGTGTAATTCGCCCTGAGGTAGGCCTTTACGTCGTCTGCGCCATTCGCCCGTTCCAGCGAGTCCAGATCGCGCGCGAAAATCGCAAGATCCGCTTCACTGCGGTTCTGTGAGGCCCAGCCGGCAGCAATGGCCTCTATTTCAAAACGTACATTGCGCAAATCGGTGAGCCGCTCGCGGCTGAGCGCCGGAATACCGATTGAGCGCCCGGATACTACGGTCAGCGCGTTGGCTGCCGTCAGGCGCCGCAGCGCTTCCCTGACCGGCATCGGGCTGACGCCAAAGGCGTCCGCGAGGCTCTGAACCGTGACCATCTCGCCCGGCACGATGCTGCCGTCGAGGATCAACTCGGTGACCTGATTATAGACCCGGTCCTGCAGAGTTTCCTTGGACAGTGGAATGATCTCGACACCAGGCTTCCTGAACGCCGATCCAGCCATCTCCTGTCAACCTTCCCGCCTGAGGGCGACACCTGCTTGTGTGCTCGTGTCGGAATGCAAGGTTCGTGGTGTCACGTCAAGCGGCTGACATAGCCGGTTTTGATATAAACGATTTCATCATTGATATTTGATCAAATCATGTTACGGTCGCTGGCATCGAATGACAAGGGTTACGTTTCGTGCCCTTGGGAGGCATTCGATCGTTCTGTTTGGGAGGAGTTTCACATGGGTATCGGATCGAAAGTCCGGCGGCTTGCGCTGCTGGCCGGCATGGCCGCCTGCGCCTTCGGCCTGTCCGCTGCGCAGGCCGCCGAGAAGCACAAGATCTTTCTCAGCATGAGCTACATCGGCAACGATTGGCAGGCGGAGGCGGCCAACATGGTCAAGGCCATGGCCGCTCACAAGAGCCTGGCCGACAAGGTCGACCTGCAGGTCCAGGTCGCTGGCCCCAACGCGCAACGCCAGATTCAGCAGATCAACGCAATGGTGCAAAGCGGCGCCGAGGCGATCGTCGTGTATCCGATTTCACCGACCGCGCTCAATCAGGTCGTCAAGAATGCCTGTGATAAGGGCGTGAAGGTCTTTGCGTACGACGCCGAGATCACCGAGCCTTGCGCCTACAACGTCCACATAGACCAGCTGGAAGCGGGCAGGGTGACAGCCGAATGGCTGGTCAAGAAGCTAAATGGCAAGGGCAACATCATCGCCATCACGGGCGTCCCGGGAACATCCGTTGACGATCAGCGGACAAAGGCCGCCAAGGAAGTCTTCGCCAAGTATCCTGACATCAAGATCGTCGGCGAGGCTGTCGGCATGTGGAGCCAGGCGGTCGCCCGCACCGAGCTTTCGAAAATCCTGGCCACCCGCAATTGGGACGACATCAACGGGCTGTGGATGCAGGTCGGCTGCTTCACCGCCAACTCGATGCAGCTCGAGGCTGGCAAGAAGACCAGCGAACTCCTGCCTTGCGCCGGCGAAGGTTCCAATGGCGGCCGCATCCAGATGCTGCCGGAGGGCACCGAGGTCGAAGGTGCCGCTCCCCCTTATGCACCGGCGGGCGCGCCACGCATTTCCTATGCCTCGCCGCCTTATTCGGGTGCACTGGCGCTGAAGCTTGCCGTCGAGGCGATCGAAGGCAAGGACGTGCCGAAGACCACCATCCTGCCGCTGCCGGTCGTCACCAATGAGACGATCAAGCTGTGCGACGAAGGCACATGGGCGGAGATGAAGGCCGGCTGCAACGCCTTCAAGCCGTCGCTGGTCTCCAATCCGGGCTGGTTTGCCTCGATCTTCTCGGACCAGACACCCGAGGTCGGCCTCGCGGCTGCTCTCGTCGGACAACCGGAAGAATAAGCCTCCCAAGGCGATCTTGACGATGCGCGGACATTTTCTGTCCGTGCATCGTCGGTCCATGCCAAGCCCGGCGATCGAGGACAATGATAGAACATTCCGAGCTTCCCGCCATCGAGATCGACGGCATCAGCAAGGCGTTCGGCCCGACCGTCGCGCTGGACGGCGTGTCGTTTCGGATCGCGCCCGGCAGCGTCCATGCCCTGCTCGGTGAAAACGGAGCCGGCAAGTCGACGCTGGTGAAGCTGCTGTCCGGGCTGGTCCGGCCGAGCCAAGGCCATGTCCGTGTCTTCGGCAAGGAGATCGCTTACGGCGCACCGCGCGCAGCACATGCGCTCGGTATGCAGACCGCGTTCCAGGAGATGACCCTGGTGCGCGACCTCTCCGTCCTCGACAACATGATGCTGCCTTACGCCCCCGTTGGCATCTCCGGCCTGATCCGCCGCGGTGCTGCGCGCAGGGCCGTCCGTCGCCATATCGAAGATCTCGGTTTTTCCGTCGATCTCGATGCCGAGGTGAGTGAGCTTGAGCTTTCGGTGCGCCAGAAGATCGAGATCGCGCGTGCCGTCTACCGCGAGCCGCGCATCCTGCTGCTCGACGAGCCGACCTCGACGCTCGCCGGCCGCGACGTCGACTGGCTGGGCGCGATCATCGCCAGGCTGAAGGCGGCGGGTACCACCATCGTCTTCATCACCCATCGCATGCGCGAGGTCCGCGCCTTTTGCGACACGCTGACGATCCTGAGAAACGGCCGTCACATCGTCACCGCGCCGGTCGCCGATGTCTCGGATGCCGACGTCATCGAAAAGATCATCGGCCGCAGCATCGAGCAGACCTTTCCGCCCAAGCCGGACAGCGCCCAGGCTTTCGGTCCGCCGGTTCTGGGCGTGCGCGACCTCAAGGTCGGGCGCAAGCTCGACGGCGCCGGCTTCGACCTGCGCAAAGGCGAAATCCTCGGCGTCGCCGGATTGCAGGGCATGGGCCAGCAGGACCTGTTCCTGGCCTGCTTTGGCATGGCCGAGATCGAGCGCGGCCACATCCTCGTCGACGGCCGCAAGGTCTGGCTCGGTTCGCCGGCCGATGCCTTGCGCCCCAACATGGCCATCGGCCTGGTGCCGGAAGACCGCAAATCCGAAGGCCTGTTCCTGAAGCTGTCGGGCAGCCAGAACGCCACCCTGCCGGTGATATCGCGCTTCACACGGCTAGGCCTTGTCGACGCGCAGGCTGAGACCCGCTTCGTCGAGGCGGCATTCGCCACTGTCGAGGTCGACCGTCGGGCGCTGTGGACGCGGGCCGGTGCGTTTTCGGGCGGCAACCAGCAGAAGATCGCCATCGCCAAATGGCTGGTGGCGCAGAGCCGCATCCTGCTGTTGTTCGATCCCACCCGAGGCATCGACGTCGGCACCAAGCATGAGCTTTATGTGATGATGCGAAACTACGTGGCTTCGGGCGGTTCGATCCTTCTGCACTCGACCGAGATTCCCGAACTCGTCCACCAATGCGACCGGGTCCTGGTTCTCTACGACGGGCGCATCGCGGCCGAGCTCGAAGGCGACGCCATCACCGAACCGGCCATCATGCGCCCGGCGCTCGGGCATGCCGGGGAAGCCGCCGCATGAGCAGCGCAGCAGCCTCATCCCCCGCTACCGGCGGCTTCGGACTGCGCCGTGCGCTGATGCGCAATCGCGGCGCGCTGATCGCCGCGGCCGTCCTGGCGATCCTGCTCTTCGTTGTCGACTGGATCAGCGCCGGGCCGCTGACCTATTTCGATGTGTCGTTCCTGTCGAGCGGCGGCGCCACCTCGGCGCTCGCCGCGATCGGCCAGACCATCGTCATCCTGTCGGGCGGCTTCGACCTGTCCGCCGGCGCGGTGATATCGCTGGTCAATGCCGTGATGGCATCGAGCATGGACCCGATGGCACCAGGCGCCAGCATCATCCTGTGGACCGCCGTCGGCATCTGCGTCGGCATGGCCGTGGGGGCCTTCAACGGCTTCTTCATCGCCGTGCTGCGCATGCAGCCCATCGTGGTGACGCTGTCCACCATGTTCATCCTGCAAGGCGTGACGCTGCTGGTGATGGACAAGCCCGGCGGCTTCGTGTCGCCCGATCTCGGTACCTTCTATCTTGGCGACGCGATCACCGGCTGGCTGCCGATGCCGCTGGTGGTGATCGGCGTCGTCCTGCTCGCCTGGTTCTGGCTGAAGGGAACCCGCTTCGGCACAGCACTCTACGCGGTCGGCAGCGATCCGGAGTCGGCCGCTTCCGTCGGCATCAATGTCGTGCTGGTGCGCTTTGCCGTCTATGTCATCGCCGGCGGCTGCTATGGCCTTGCCGGCGTGTTCATCAGCGCCCAGACCGGCAGCGGCGATCCGCTGGTCGGCAATCCGCTGCTCTTGTCGATGTTCGCGGCGGTCGTCGTCGGCGGCACGCGCCTCGGTGGCGGGCAGGGCGGCCCGGTGGGCTCTGTCTTCGGCGCCTTTATCCTGATGATCGTGGTGAATATCCTGCTGGTGCTCAACGTATCGGCCTATTATGCGACCATCGCCGAAGGCACCATTCTGGTGCTGGCGGCACTTGCCGGCTCCATCTCGCACGCATCGGTGCTTGCCGTGCAGCTGCGCGCCGCGCGTGCCCGGCTCGCCGCCTGGCGCGCCGGCACACTGCCCTCGCAGCTTGAGCGCGTGGACCGGCGTCTCAAGATCGCCGAGCCAGCCCTTGCCCAGCGCAGTCCGGCATCGCCGCGCCCTGCGTTCCATCTGCGCAATGCGGAAACGCTGCGCTATGCGCTGCCGGCCTATGTCTGCCTGCTGCTCATCGTGCTCGTCACCCAGATCTGGCTCGGCCGCGCCATCCTCAATCCGGGGTACTGGAATTCGCTGCTGGTGCTATCGTCCTTCCTAGCCGTCTTGGCGCTCGGGCAGGGAACCGTTATCCTGACCGGAGGCCTCGACCTCTCCGTGCCGTGGACGATCGGCATCTCCGGCATCATCTTGGCAGGCATGGTCAACGGCTCCGACGCCGCCCTTGTCTACGCCTTGCCGGTCGTCCTGGTGATGGCCTGCGCCATCGGCTTCGCCAATGGTTTCGGCATCGTCTATCTCGGCATCTCGCCGATCGTCATGACGCTTGCCACCAACGGCATCCTGCAAGGCTGTGCGCTGCTCTATTCGCAGGGAACGCCGGCCGGGTTTTCCTCGCCGATGCTGCGCTGGGTCATGACGGCCAAGCTCGCCGGCCTGCTGACCCCAATCGTGCTGCTGATGGTCGTCTTTGTCGTCGCAGCGGTACTGCTGCTTGGCCGCACCCCGTTCGGAAGGCGCGTCTACGGCATCGGCAACGGGCTGCGTGCGGCGCGCTTGTCGGGCATCGGCGTCGAGCGCACGCTGATCGTGGTCTACATGCTTTCGGCCGTCTGCGCGGCTGTTGTCGGCGTCATGCTGACCGGCTTTTCGGGTCAGGCGAGCCTCGGCATGGGCGACGACTATCTGTTGCCGTCGATCGCCGTGGTGGTGGTCGGCGGCGCGCTGATCACCGGTGGGCGCGGCCACTATCTCGGCATGCTCGGCGGCGTGTTGTTGCTGACGGCACTGCAGATGCTGCTCGCCGGCACCACGCTTCCCTATGCCACGAGGGCAATTCTTTACGGACTGGTCGTTCTGGGCGCCGTCATGGCGCTGCGCGAACGGCGGCTGCAATGAGAAGGACAGGACCATGAGCACAAGGGCGCCGGCATCGGCGGAGGAATTTTTGACCGGGCTGAAAGGCCAGCGCGTGCTGGTGACGGCAGGCGCGGGCGGCATCGGTTTTGCCATAGCCGACACGCTGTCGCGGCTCGGCGCCCGCATCGTCGTCTGTGACGTTTCCGACGAGGCGCTGGCCGCCGCTCCTGGCAAGATCGACCTCGTCGCCGCGGTCAAGGCCGATGTCTCGCGCGACGAGGACGTCGACCGCCTGTTCGAGGCGGTCGAGAAAGAACTCGGCGGGCTCGATGCGTTGATCAACAATGCCGGCATTGCCGGGCCGACCGGCGGTGTCGACGAGATCGATCCGGCCGATTGGCGGCGCTGTATCGACATCTGCCTGACCGGCCAATTCC
>NZ_RZQL01000290.1 GCF_003997935.1 Mesorhizobium sp. M7A.F.Ca.US.006.01.1.1 | reverse complement strand
GGTGATTGCCGATCTCGGTGTCACCTCCGACGAAGCCAAGCGCAAGGAATTGCTGGGGCAAGCGCAGAAGATCCTGGCCGACGATGCGGTGGTCGGCTTCCTCTATGAATTGCCAAAGATCGGCGTCTGGGACGCCAAGCTGCAAGGGCTGTGGGAAAACGCCCCGATCCAGGCCAATGATTTGACCAAGGTGAAGTGGAGCGAGTGATCCCCCGCCTTCCATGACCGCCTACCTCCTAAAACGCCTCGCCATCGCCATCGCCACGCTGGTGCTGGCTTCCATGGTGGTGTTCGCCGTCCTGGAGATTCTGCCCGGCGATCCGGCGCGGCTAATGCTGGGCATGAATGCCAGCGCCGACCAGGTCGAGCTGCTGCGCAACCAGATGGGCCTCAACGCGCCACTGGCCTTGCGCTATCTGCACTGGGCCGGCGGCCTGCTCAGTCTCGATCTCGGCCGCTCCTACACCTATTCGGTGCCGGTCCTTGATCTGGTGCGCGAGCGGCTGGCGGTGTCGCTGCCGCTGGCGCTGATTGCGCTTGCACTCTCCACAATCATCGCCATTCCGGTCGGCCTGTTTTCCGCCAGCCGGCGTGGACGCGCCGGCGACACGATTTCCATGGGCGCCGCACAGCTTGGCGTTGCCGTACCCAATTTCTGGTTCGCGCTGATGCTGATCTATGTCTTCGCCGTCTGGCTGCGGCTGGTCCCTGCCGGCGGCTTTCCCGGCTGGAGTGCCGGCATCTGGCCAGCCTTGAAGTCGCTGCTGCTGCCGGCAGTGGCGCTTGCCTTGCCGCAAGCCGCGATCCTGGCGCGCGTCACCCGCTCGGCGCTGATCGAGGTGCTGAACGAGGACTATATCCGCACCGCCCGCGCCAAGGGCCTGCCCTACCGAGCTGTGCTGTGGCGGCATGCACTGCGCAACGCCATGATCCCGGTGCTGACCATTCTGGGCCTGCAGTTCGCCTTCCTGCTTGCCGGCACCATCATCATCGAGAATGTCTTTTACCTGCCCGGCCTCGGCCGGCTGGTGTTCCAGGCCATCACCCAGCGCGACCTGATCGTCGTCGAAAGCGTCGTCATGCTGCTGGTCGCCGCCGTCATCGCCGTCAACCTTCTCGTCGATCTTTCCTATGCGGTGGTCGATCCGCGTCTGAGAAGCCAGCAATGACGCTGCACATAGACATCCCCGAAGAGACGTTCGGCAGCATCCTGACCAAGGCGTTCAGGAATACCGCCTTCGTTGCCGGTTTCGTCATCACCCTCATGATCCTGGCAATGGCTGTAATCTCTTATGCCTGGACGCCCTACGACGTCACGAAACTGGTGATATCGGACAAGACGCAGGCACCCTCGCTGGCGCACTGGTTCGGCACCGACCATTTCGGCCGCGATATCCTGTCGATGGTCATGGTCGGCGCCCGCAATTCGATTGCCGTGGCGCTGGTCGCGGTCGGCATCGGCATGGGGGTCGGCGTGCCGCTCGGCACCTTTGCCGCAGCACGCGGCGGCCTCGTCGACGAGGCACTGATGCGGCTGAACGACCTCGTCTTCGCCTTCCCGGCTTTGCTGTCGGCGATCATGATCACCGCCATCTTCGGGCCAGGTGCCGTCAACGCCATCATCGCCATCGGCATCTTCAACATCCCGGTCTTTGCGCGCGTCGCCCGGGCCGGCGCGCTGGCGATCTGGCCGCGCGAGTTCATTCTCGCCGCACGCGCCGCCGGCAAGAGCAGCGCGCAGATCACAATCGAACATGTGCTGCCCAACATCGCCACGCTGCTCCTGGTGCAAGGCACCATCCAGTTCGCGCTGGGCATCCTGGCCGAGGCCGGGCTTTCCTATCTGGGCCTGGGTGCGCAGCCGCCCATGCCGAGCTGGGGCCGCATGCTGTTCGACGCGCAGACCCGCATGGTGGTGGCGCCATGGATGGCGATCTTTCCGGGCATGGCGATCGTTGTCGCCGTGCTGGGGCTGAACCTCCTGGGCGACGGCATCGCCGACATCCTCGATCCAAAATCGCGGCGGCAGCGATGAGCCTGCTCGGCATCGAGAACCTGTCGCTGACCATCGGCGACACGCAGATCCTCAAGGGCATGGAGCTTTCCGTCGCGCCCGGTGAGGTGATGGGACTGGTCGGCGAATCCGGTTCCGGCAAATCGATGACCGCGCTGACGGTGATGCAGCTCCTGCCCCATGCGGCGCGCGCCAGCGGACGCGTCACATTCGACGGCATCGACATCCTGGCAGCAACCGAGGACCAGATGTGCGCGTTGCGCGGCGACGACATCGGCATGGTGTTCCAGGAGCCGATGACGGCGCTCAATCCGGTCAAGACCATCGGCGAACAGGTTGCCGAAGGCATACGCTGGCACACCAAGGCCAGCCGTGCCGAGGCCGAAGCCCGGGCGCGAAAGATGCTCGACCGCGTCGGCTTGCCCGAAGCGAAATTCCCGATGTCGCGCTATCCGCACGAACTGTCAGGCGGCCAGCGCCAGCGTGTCGTCATCGCCATCGCCTGCGCGCTGAAGCCGAAGCTGCTGATCGCCGACGAACCGACGACGGCGCTCGACGTGGTGCTGCAGGCACAGATCCTCGACCTGTTGCGCGACCTCGTCGCCGAAAGCCGCATGGGCCTGCTCCTGATCTCGCACGACCTCGCCGTGGTGACCGAGATGGCCGACCGCGTCACTATCCTGCGCCATGGCGAGGTGATGGAGGCCGGCGACACGGCGCGCACGCTGTCCGAACAGCTCCATCCCTACACGCGCCAGCTGGCGCAGGCCTCGATGCATGTGCCGGCGCGCGCCAGGCCGCATGGCATCGAGACGGGCCGCCCTTTGCTTCAGGTCGAGGGCGTGACCCGCGACTATCCCGGCCGGCGCACTTCGCTGTTCAAGCGCGCGCCTGGTATCCGCGCCGTCGACGATGTCTCGCTGTCGATGGCGCCGGGTCAGTCAGTGGCACTGGTTGGTCGCTCCGGCTGCGGCAAGTCGACGCTCGCCCGCATGATCCTGGCGCTGGATCGGCCGACATCGGGCTCGATCCGGTTTCGCGGCGAGACCATCACCGGCAAGAGCCAAGTCGAACTGAAGCCGGCGCGACGTGACGTGCAGGTCGTTTTCCAGGATCCCTACGGATCCTTCGACCCGCGCCAGAAGGTCGAAAAACTGGTCGCCGAACCCCTGCATGTGCTGGAGAAAAAGCCGACACGCGCCGAGCGCCGCGAAATGGTGGCGCATGCGCTGCACGAAGTCGGCCTCGGCATCAGCGACATGGACAAATACCCCCATGAATTTTCCGGCGGTCAGCGGCAGCGCCTGTCGATCGCCCGCGCCATCATCACCCGCCCCAAACTGGTCGTCGCCGACGAGCCGGTCTCGGCGCTCGACGTCTCGATCCGCGCCCAGATCCTCGATTTGTTCGCCGAGCTCAACCAGAAGCTCGGTATCGCCTATCTCTTCATCACCCACGACCTGACGGTGGCCCGCGCCATCACGGACGAGGTGCTGGTCATGCATGACGGCAAGATCGTCGAGCGCGGCAAGACGAGCGAGGTGCTCGACCACCCGCAGTCCGAGGCTGCCAAGGCGCTTGTCTCCGCCGCCCCTGATTTGCACCGGTCGATCGCGAAGCGGCTGCGAGAGCAAGGCTGATCAGGAGAGAAGGCGCCCAATCACTCCTGCGGCTTCACCACATCGACCGGGCTGATGTCGAGCAGGTCGAGCGTGCGGCGCAGCAGCCGCACCTCGCTCTCGGCCAGTTGCGAATCGGCCTTGGCGATCTCCGCCATATGCTGGGCCAATTGCCGGCGCCGCTCGACGTCGAGGTCGCGGAACAGCGCAATCGCCTGCGAGCCGTTGGTCTCGTAGCCGAACTCGTTGAGATATTCGATGACGCTGTCGATGCTGCTTTCCGCAATGCCGAAAGCGTCCTTGCAGATGCGCCGGAAGGCAACCATCTCGCTCTCGCTGACCGACCCGTCGGCCAGGATCATGCGAAACAGCATCAGCAGTTCCGCCGACAGGACCGGATCGTCCGCCACCTTGCGCACACCCGGGTCGCCGTCGAAGATCTGACGTATCTGGTCCAGCAATGCGAATGCCATCAGGTGCCTCTTTCCGGGTTGACTACACACAAACACAAATCCACGCGCGATGCGCTGGGATAGAGGTAGCGCGGAATCGATCTTGCGCAAACAGGGCGGCCGTGGTCGAACGCTCGATATTTGAGCCGGCCGGACACCTCCATACATCAGATGATCGACCTTAGTATCCAGACCGTCGCCATGCTCGCTTTCGCCGCCTTCGCCGCGGGCTTTGTCGATTCGATCGCCGGCGGCGGCGGGCTGATCACCGTGCCGGCACTGCTGCTTGCCGGCTTCACGCCGGTCCAGGCGCTCGCCACCAACAAACTGCAAGGCATGTTCGGCTCGGGCTCGGCGACCATCCACTACGCATCGAAGGGTCATGTCGATCTGCGCCGGCAATTGCCGTCGGCGCTTCTGGCCCTTGTCGGAAGCGCCGTCGGCGCCTTGCTGGCAACGATCGTGCCGGGCGACATTCTGCGGGCTGCCCTGCCTATCGTGCTGATCGCCATCGCGCTCTACTTCGCGTTCAAGCCCAACATGAACGATGTCGACCGCGCTGAGCGCCTGTCGCCGTTCCTGTTCGGACTGACCCTGGTGCCCGCCATCGGCTTCTATGATGGCCTGTTTGGACCGGGCGCAGGCTCCTTCTACATGCTGGCCTTCGTGGCGCTTGCCGGCTACGGCGTGCTCAAGGCGACGGCGCATACCAAGCTGCTCAACTTCGCCTCCAACATCGGCGGCTTCATCGTCTTCGCGGCCTTCGGCGTCGTCTACTGGAAGATCGGCCTGATGATGGGCGTCGCCCAGTTCATCGGCGCCCGCGTCGGCGCCAGCCTGGCCATGCGCATCGGCGCAAAACTGATCAAGCCGCTGCTGGTGATCGTGTGCCTGGCGCTTGCTGTGAAGCTGCTGGCCGACCCGGCGAACCCGCTGCGGGCCCTGATTGGTGTGTGATCACGCGCCCTGATAGAATGCTGCTGTTCGAATCATGTTGGAGGAGCCACACATGAATCTTAGCGCACCTACACAGATCGTTTTTATCATTTCCGTTGTTATCGCCATCATCGGGGCACTCGCCGCGCTTGGTGTTCTCTCATTCATTCCACTCGCATCGGTGTGGATTGTTCTTATTGCTTTCATCGTGCTTGCCGGCGGCTGCTTGATGCGCGGCGCCTGACCATTTCCCTTGAAGTCGGAACGAGGAGCGCCCGGCCAAAAGCCGGGCGCTTTTGATTCCGGCCCCGGGTCTGCTAGATTTGACTTGGCGCAAGGATGGCCGATGCCCGTCGAGATGCAACCCCAGCAAGAACAGGATCGGTCCGTCGCCGGGCGATTTGAGATGCGCCGGCGCCTGCCCGATCCTCGACTTCAGGGCATTGTGTCGGACATTTGCGGCTATCGCGAAATGGCGCCCGGCCATATGCGCAACGTCGAATACGCGTCGCTCACCGTACCGCTGGTCATCAGCTTCGCCGAACCCTTCGCCATCGGCCTCGGCAAGGCGCCCGGCGACAATGACCGCTTCGCCAGTTTCGCCGCCGGCCTCTTTGCCGGACCGGTGGTGATCGAATCCTTCGGCGGCGCCTGCTGCGTCCAGGTCAACTTCACGCCGCTTGGTGCACGCCGTTTCTTCCGCCTGCAGATGAGCGAACTGACAGACAGCATGGTCGTCATCGGCGACCTGCTTGGCGCGCAAGGCTTGGCGCTGCGTGAACGGCTGGGTAATGCGCCGGATTGGACGACGCGTTTCGATATGGCCGAAGCCTTCGTCACCGCCCGTCTTGAGAATGCCCCCGAGACGCCGCTTGAAATCGGCTGGGCCTATGACCGCATCATCGCATCCGGCGGCCGGACCCGCATTGCATCGATCGCCGAAAGGTTGGGCTGGAGCCGCAAACATCTCGCCGCCGGTTTTTCCAACGCCATCGGCATCGGCCCCAAGACGCTGTCGCGCATCGTGCGCTTCAACCGGGCGCTCGGCCTGTCGAGGCAGCCGGCGGCCGACTGGGCGGATATTGCCGCCGATTGCGGCTATGCCGACCAGGCGCATCTGGTGCGCGAGTTCCGCGACCTCGCCGGCGAGACGCCAACCGCGCTTTCAATCAGGTAACATTTCTTCAAGACCTTGGGACGGCCTTCGACGACAGTGGGACATCGACCAACCCAACCGAAGGAGTTCCCATGCCCACCACCACTGAAGCACCGCGGCTTTACCCCGCTTTGCGCTACAAGAACGCGGCAAAAATGATCGACTGGCTGGGCGAAGCCTTCGGCTTCAGCGTTCGTGCCCGCTATGGTGAAGGCGATGTCGTGCACCATGCCGAACTGGTCTTCGGCTCCTCGATGATCATGCTGGGCACGGTGCGCGACGACGACTACGGCAAGATGGTCGGCGAGCCCGGCTCAGGCGGCGGCAAGTCGATCTACATTGCCGTCGATGATGCCGATGCCGCCTATGCCAAGGCCAGGACGGCCGGCGCCACGATCATCCAGGAATTGACCAACCGCGACTATGGCAGCCGCGAGTTCATCTGCCGCGACCCGGAAGGCAACGTCTGGTCGTTCGGCACCTACTGGCCCAAGGCAGGCGAGAAGGGCTGACATCGTTTATTACGGTGGCCAATCATCGATGATTGGCCGAAGCTCCCAACTTCGTCATCCTAGGGCGGAGCAGCCGCGAAGCGGCGTCGCGGAGACCCTAGGATCCATGCCGCGACCCTGGCCGTGGAGTGCAGCGGAGCAGAATTCTGCACCGAAGCAACGCTTCCGAGTCCCGGCATGGATCCTCGGGTCTGCGCGGCGTCGCTGCGCTCCTTGCTCCGCCCGTGGATGACGACGTGATGGGCGTTGTCACTATTTGCCAAGGTGGTTTGCCCACGGGGCACTATCGAGCCAACCCAAAAATCGCGTCACAGTCGAGATTAACCTCCAACTCGGCCGCGATGTCGTCCAGCGCTTTCTCGACCTCGGCGCGATAATCCACACCGCCGCCGCTGACGCCAAGACTCGCAAGATAGGCGGCGCGAAAGCCGTCGGCGCCAAACAGGCCGTGCATATAGGTGCCGATCACCTTGCCGTCGGCCGACACCGCCCCATCCTCGATGCCATTGATGATTGCCGACGGCCTCAGCGTATCTGGCCCGGTGGTGCGGCCGAGATGGATTTCATAGCCTTCGAGCGGCAGGTCGAACGGCACCGAACGGGCGCTGACGTTGCGCACCGTCTTTTCCGGTTCCATCACCGTTTCGACGTCGAGCAGGCCGAGCCCTTCGGCTTCGGTGACGCTGCCCTCGATGCCGTCGGGATCGCGCACAGCACGGCCCAGCATCTGGAAACCACCGCAAATGCCGACGACATGGCCGCCGCGCTTGCGGTGCGCGAGCAGGTCGCGATCCCAGCCGTTCTCGCGGAACTTCAGAAGATCGCCGATGGTCGACTTCGAGCCTGGAATGACCACCAGACCGGCATCGGCGGGCAGCGGCTTTCCCGGCGGCACGAACACCACCTCGACCCGCGGCTCGGCC
>NZ_RZQL01000289.1 GCF_003997935.1 Mesorhizobium sp. M7A.F.Ca.US.006.01.1.1 | reverse complement strand
CTGAGATCCTGCACGCCGACATTTTTGCGGGTGTTCAGGTGCTCGTCGGCAATGCCGGAATAAGTTTTGGCCGAGATGAAATCGCCGCCGACACGACCCATGGTCGCGCCCAGTCCGACGATGCTGCTGTAGAAAGGGGAGCGCCGCTCAGCCAAGGAAGTCTCCATCATTCAAGAAAAACGGCAGCGCCAGACGGCGCTGCCGAAGGTGGTTATTGCCGGCCTCAGCTGCCGTAGACGTCGAAGGAAAAGTACTTGTCGTTGATTTCCTTGTATTTTCCGTTGGCGCGCAGCGCGTCGATGGCCGCATTGAGCTTGTCGGCCAGCTCCTTGTTGCCCTTCTGCAGCGCAATGCCGACGCCGGGGCCGTGAATGGCCGGATCGGCCGTCAGCGTGCCGAGCAGCTTGCAGCAGGCGCCGTCGGGCTTCTTCAGCCATTCGGTCAGGATGATCGAGCCGTCCATCATCGCATCGAGCCGGCCATTGGCCATGTCGGTGCGGGCGTCGTCGCCGGTCGGATAGGCCTTGACGGTCGAGCCTGCGTATTTCTGCTCGGCGAATTTCTGGTGGATGGTCGCGGTCTGCACGCCGAGCGCCTTGCCTTTCAGATCGTCCGGTGAGGTGCCTGATATGGTCGAATCCTTGGGCACGGCGATGGCCGGCGGCGTCTGGTAGTATTTGTGGGTGAACTCGACCTTCTCGGCCCGCTCGGGCGTGATGGTGATGTTGATGATGGCGTCGAATTTGCCGGCCTGCAGCGCCGGTATGGAACCATCGAAATCCTGCACGCTGAACTCGCACTCGGCCTTCATCTCGGCGCACAGCGCCTTGCCGAGTTCGATGTCGAAGCCACCCAGCGTGCCATCGGCGCTGGCGTAATTGAAGGGCGGATAGGCGCCCTCGGTGCCGATCCTGAGTTTTTTGTCCTGGGCGGACGCAGCACCGGTGGCGAGGGTGAGAGCGACGGAAGCGGCAAGCACGAAACGACCGAAAAGACGCATGTTCGAGTTCCCCGTTGAAAGCGGGAAGTCTACGGTCTTCCAGGCGTGCGGCGGAGACGGAAACGACATGTCATGCGCCGATCACGGCGCGGCGAGCGGACCAAGCCCTCACGATTGGTGGTGCGTTAGCCGGCGCGCTGCTTGTTCGTCGCCGTCTGGTCGATGGCGAGTTCGCCTGCCGAGAGGACAACACCAAATTTTTCGCGGGCTTCCTCGACCGTATAGTAACCCAACGCTACGTCGCGCAGCACAAGATCGGCATCGCGCTGCAGTGGATCGCCATAGCCGCCACCACCCGGCGTGCCGACCCTGACCCGATCGCCGGCCTTCAGCGCGATGTCCTGCTCCTTGGACAGGTGCGGCGGTACATGTTCCTCGCCATTGCGGAACACGGTCACCGTGTTGACCGCGCCGTCCTTGCCGCCGAGTGCACCCTGCGGGCCGAACCGGCCGTGGTCCATGACGAAGGAGGCGCGGGCGTCGCCGCGCAGGATTTCGACCTCATAGGCAAGCCCGAAACCGCCGCGATGCTTGCCGGCGCCGCCTGAGCCTTCGCGCAGGGCATAATGACGGTAGAGCACCGGGAAGGCCTGCTCCATGATCTCGACCGGCGGCGATTTGGAAATGCCGATGGTCGAGCAGCCATTGGTCAGGCCGTCATGGCCTGAATTGCCGCCATAGCCGCCGCCGGAGATCTGGTACATGACGTAGTCGCGGCCGCGCGCCGGGTCGTTGCCGCCAAGCGCGAAATTGCCGCTGGAGCCGGCGGGCGCTGCCGTCACCTTGTCCGGCAACGCCTGCACCATGGCCGCGAACACCGCTTCGGCGATGCGCTGCGACACTTCTGCGGCGCAACCCGAGACGGGGCGCGGATATTTCGCGTCGAGGAACGTGCCTTCCGGCCGCTTGACGATCAGAGGTTCGAAGGCGCCGGCGCTGATCGGCACATCCGGGAAAATATGACGCATGGCGAGATAGACCGAAGACAGGGTGGTCGCCAGCACGCTGTTCATAGGCCCGGCGCAAGGCTTGGACGAACCGGCGAAATCGAAGGTCAGTGTATCGCCCTGTTTCTCGACGGCGAGCGCGATGGTCAGCGGCTCGTTGACCACCCCGTCGGAATCGACAAAGGCCTTGGAATGGTAGGTGCCGTCTGGGATGGACGCGATGTTGGCGCGCATCTGCTCGGCGGCGCGGCGGCGCAGTTCGGCGATCGCCTCGACAACAGTTTCGTCACCGTAACGATCCAGGATTCCGTTGAGCCGGTCCTGGCCGATCAGGAGTGCGGCAGCCTGGGCCCTGATGTCGCCGATGCGCTGGTCTGCGACACGGATGTTGGAGCAGATGATGGCGTAGATTTCCGGATCGAGCAGGCCCTTCTTGAACAGTTTTACGGGCGGCAGCCGCAGGCCTTCCTGCTCGACCGCGGTCGCGGAGGCTGAAAACCCGCCCGGCACCGAACCGCCAATGTCGGGCCAATGGCCGGTGTTGGACAGCCAGCAGAAGATTTTGCCGTCCCGGTAGACCGGCATGGCGAAGCGCACATCCATCAGATGCGTGCCGCCGAGATAGGGATCGTTGACGATATAGATGTCGCCCGGCTCTGGGGCCAGGCAGCGGCCATCGGCGATCATCTCGATCACCGTCCTGGTCGAATATTGCATGACGCCGACGAACACCGGCAGACCCTGGCTGCCTTGCGCGATCAGCGAACCGTCGAGCGCCGAATAGATGCCGTCGGAGCGGTCGTTGGCCTCGGCGATGACAGGCGAGAACGCGGCACGCGAAAAGGTCAGGTCCATCTCGTCGCAGACCTGCTGCAGGGCCGCCTGGAGGACCGAAAGGGTGATGGCGTCGAGCTTTGCCCTATCAAGATTTGGCATCTCAGGCCTCGCCAATGTCGATGATGATGTTGCCGTCGGCGTCGCAGCGTGCGCGGTCGCCGGGTTCGAGCACGGTGGTGGCATCCATCTGTTCGAGGATCGCCGGCCCTTCGATGATAGCATCGAGCGGCAGTTTTTCGCGCGCATACACCGGCGTGTCGTGCCAGCGGCCGCTGTACCAGACCGGCCGGATCTCGCGCCGCGCCTCGTCTAGCGTTGTTGCGCGCCCAGCTGGGTCGATCAGCCGCGACAGGTCTATCGACGGGCGGACGCCGGTCACCGAGGTGTTGAGATTGACGAGGTTGGCACGGATTTCCGGCAATTCGACCTTGAAGCGGGCAAAGTAGGCCTTCTCGAACAGCGCCTGCAATTCCTGCCGCGTCACCGACGACGGCAGGGGCACGTTGATGATGTGGGTCTGACCGACGAACTGCATGTCGGCGGAGTGGGTGACCCGGACCGTCTCCGGCTTCACCGCTTCCTTGCCGATCAGCTCCTCACCTTCGTTTCGGTGCCGTTCCAACATATCGTGGAGCTGGGTTTCATCGAGCATCGCGACCGGCTGGTTGACGGTATTGACGAAGTCGTGGCGCAGGTCGGCAACGACGCAGCCGAGCGCGTTGGTGATGCCGGGCCGGGCCGGCACCAGCACCTTGGGCAGGCCGAGTTCGCGCGCCAGGGCTGTCGCATGCAACGGGCCGGCGCCGCCGAAGGCGAACAGTGCGAAATCTCTGGGATCATGGCCGCGCGACACCGAAACCATGCGGATCGCGCCGGCCATCTTCATGTTGCCGAGCCGCAGCACGGCCCCGGCCGCCTCGACGCCGGACAGGCCGGTCGGCTTGCCTATCTTCTCCTCGAAGATGCCGGTGACGCGCTCTGATGTGACCGGATTTTCGACCGCCAGCAGCTTCTTCGGCGCCAGCCGGCCGAGCACCAGGTTGGCGTCGGTGATGGTCGGCTCGATGCCGCCGCGCCCGTAGCAGATCGGGCCGGGGTTGGCGCCGGCACTTTCCGGGCCGATCTGGATCAGGCCGGCCGCGTCGACGCGGGCGATCGAGCCGCCGCCGGCGCCGACCGTGTGTACCGCCACCATCGGCACATGGATAGGCATGGCATATTCGATCTCGATCTCGTTGGAGACAGCCGGCTCGGCATTGCGGATCAGCGCCACGTCGGTCGAGGTGCCGCCCATGTCGTAGGTGACGAGGTTCTCGAAGCCGGCGCGTTTTCCGGTGTAGGCGGCGGCGATGACGCCCGAGGCCGGGCCGGACATGACAGTCTTGGCCGATTCACGTGTGACGAAGCGGGCCGAGATCATGCCGCCATTGCCGTTCATGATCAGGAAGTCGCGGGCATAGCCTTTTGCAGCCAGTTCCTTGCGCAGCCGCTCGACATAGCGCTCGAGGATCGGCTGTACCGAGGCGTTGACCGAAGCGGTGACACCGCGCTCGAATTCGCGCGCTTCCGACAGCAGCGCGTGGCCTGCCGTGATGTAGCCGTTCGGCCAGAGTTCGGCGGCGATTTCGGCCGCGCGCCGCTCGTGTGCCGGGTTGGCGTAGGAATGCAGGAAATGGATGACGAGGGATTCGCAGCCGGCCGCGATCAGCGTCTTCACCGCGTCGCGCATTTCGGCCTCGTCGAGCGGCGTGCGGATCGCCCCCGACGCCTCGACGCGCTCCGACACTTCGAGCCTGAGATTGCGCGGGATGATCGGCACGAAGCTGCCGGTCATGCCATAGGCCTGCGGCCGCGTGCGCCGGCCGAGCTCGATCACGTCGCGAAAACCGCGCGTGGTGATCATGCCGGTTTTCGCCAGCCGGCGTTCGAGCACCGCATTGGTGGTGGTCGTCGTGCCATGCACGATAAGGTCGATGTCGTCGATCGGAAATCCGGTGGCGCCGAGCGCCGAAACGACACCGAACGCCTGGTTGTCGACCGTGGTCGGCGTCTTGGCCAGGTACACCCTGCCACCGTCGCGGCCGTCGATCAGAAGCAGGTCGGTGAAGGTGCCGCCGACATCGATACCGGCAACGACATTTCCCCGGGAATCGCGCGCTTGCGCCGAAATATTCTCTTCCATCGTCGAAACCCGAAATGCGCGAACTACGGATATGCGTCAGTTTGGAAAGCTGTTTTAAGGTAGCATCTTGACGCAAATATCGTTTGTATACTAATAAATTCCGGACACAAGAGCTTGCCGCTTTGGAGTGTGCGAACAGCACGCCGGGACCTGAATGGTCCGGGCGCGTAGGTGAAGGTTTGGCGCCCGCGTCCGTGAGCTGGGCCAGAAGGTTGGATTTGATGAACACCACATCCGCTCTCAACACCGTCGGCGCCCGACCGCTGCAGTTCCCTATACCGGCCAACGTCTATGCCGAAACCGTCGTCTCGGTGAAGCACTACACCGACCGGCTGTTCTCGTTCCGCATCACGCGTCCGCAGTCGCTTCGCTTCCGCTCCGGCGAGTTCGTCATGATCGGCCTGCCCAACGCCGAGAAGCCGGTGTACCGCGCCTATTCGGTGGCGAGCCCGGCCTGGGACGAAGAGCTGGAATTCTTCTCAATCAAGGTGCCGGACGGCCCGCTGACTTCGGAGCTGCAGAAGATCCAGGTCGGCGACACCGTCATCATGCGCCAGAAGTCGACCGGCACGCTGGTGGTCGACGCGCTGACGCCGGCCAAGCGGCTGTTCATGATCTCGACCGGCACCGGCATCGCGCCCTTCGCCAGCCTGCTGCGCGACCCCGACACCTATGAAAAATTCGATCAGCTGATCCTGACCCATACCTGCCGCGACAATGCCGAGCTGACCTATGGCCAGGAGCTGGTCGCAGCACTTGAAAGCGACCCGCTGATCGGTGAACTGACCACTGGGCGCGTCACGCTCTACAATTCGACGACCCGCGAGGAATCGGCACGCATGGGCCGCATCACCGCGCTGATCGGCTCCGGCAAGTTCTACAGCGATCTCGGCATCGACAAGCTCGACCCGGAAACCGACCGGATCATGATCTGCGGCTCGATGCATATGCTGAAGGATGTCAAGGAACTGGCCGAAAGCCTCGGCTTCGAGGAAGGCTCGCTGAGCCATCCAGCGACCTTCGTGGTCGAGCGCGCCTTCGTCGGCTGAGCCGCACTTCACTTAACATCTCGAAGCTTCGTTTTTGACCACACGGTCAAAAATTGCTGCTTTCGCCGCCTTTTTCGGTTATGACCGCCCGCAGGACTCGTGAAGTACGACTTCACGGGCTATCTTCGGCACACGTCGCTGAATGAAAGGGCAGGAGATGAGCAGCACAATCCGCGAAGCCGATGTCGGCTCGTCCAAGGTGACGCCGCTGCCGGCGCGTGCCGCCGCCAACACAGCCGTCCCGCACGATCATCGTATTGCGCGCAATCCAGGCATGAAGCTCGACCTCGGCTTCATGGAATCGGTGCGCAGCGTCAATCGTTCGGCACTGGAACGACGCGTCACCAGCCTGACCAAGCGGCGCTCGATCAAGGCCGACAACCAGGCGGCCTGGCTGCTGCGCGCCGTCGCCTGCATGGATTTGACGACGCTGAATTCCAACGACACCGAGGAGCGCGTGCGCCGGCTCTGCGCCAAGGCGATCAATCCGTTCCGCCGCGACATTGTCGAGGGTCTCGGCATATCAGGTGAAACCATCCGCCCGGCCGCCGTCTGCGTCTACCATCCTTTCGTCGCCACCGCCGTCGATGCCGTGCGCGGCACCGGCATCCATGTCGCCGCCGTCTCCACCGCCTTTCCGCATGGCCTGGCGCCGCTGTCGACCCGTTTGCAGGAGATCGAGGCCTCGGTCCGTGACGGCGCCGACGAGATCGACGTCGTCATCCCGCGCGGCCTGGTGTTCGGCGCCAAGTGGCGGGAGCTTTACAATGAGATCGTCTCGATGCGCGCCGCCTGCGGTGATGCGCATCTGAAGGTCATCCTCGGCACCGGCGACCTCGCCACGCTGCGCAATGTCATGCTGGCCTCGATGGTGGCGATGATGGCGGGCGCCGATTTCATCAAGACCTCGACCGGCAAGGAAAGCGTCAACGCGACGCTGCCCGTCGGCCTCGCCATGGTGCGTGCCATCAGGGCCTATTTCGAGGAAACCGGCTATCTCATCGGCTTCAAGCCGGCCGGCGGCATTTCCACGGCCAAGGCCTCGCTCGACTGGCTGGTGCTGATGAAGGAAGAGCTCGGCCGGCCATGGCTGGAGCCCGAGCTGTTCCGCTTCGGCGCTTCGAGCCTCTTGACCGACATCGAGCGCCAGCTCGAGCACCATCTGACGGGACACTATTCGGCTAATCATCGCCACGCGATGGCTTGAGCACCACCCCGATCGGCTTTGCCGAGCGACCCTCCCAGGCGGGAGGGTGAAGGAGGCACCTGATGAACATTCTCGACCGCTACCACGCCATGGAATACGGCCCGGCACCGGAGGCCCGCAACGAGGCCGACGCCTGGCTTGCCGCGCGCGATTTCGGCAAGGCGCTGTTCATCGGCGGCGACTGGAAAGCCGCTGCCGGCGGCAAGACCTTCGAGACCAGCGAGCCCTCCTCCGGCAAGCTGCTGGCCAAGGTCTCGGACGCCAGTGCCGCCGATATCGGTGCGGCGGTTGCGGCGGCCACCAAGGCGCTGCCGAAATGGAGCGCCAGTTCAGGCTATGTCAGGGCGAAAGTGCTCTATGCCATTGGCCGCGCCATGCAGCGCCACCAGCGTCTGTTCGCGGTGCTTGAGACAATCGACAACGGCAAGCCGATCCGTGAAAGCCGCGACATCGATGTGCCGCTGGCGATCCGCCATTT
>NZ_RZQL01000288.1 GCF_003997935.1 Mesorhizobium sp. M7A.F.Ca.US.006.01.1.1 | reverse complement strand
TTGTAGTCCCAGGTGACGAGGATCGGGGTCTGGCCCTGGGCGAGCGTCGCGGCCTTTCCGATGACCGGCACGAAATTGCCGGCGGCGTTAAGCTTCTTGAAGAAGTCGAGGCCAGCGGTGCCGGCAGCTTCACCGGCGGCGGCGCCTGACGACAGGCCGGCGGCATAAACCGCCTGGATCGCCTGGTTCGAGGCCCGCGGATCACCGGCTAGGGCTACCGAGTTGGCGAATTCCGGCTTCAGCAGGTCGGCCCAGTCGGCCGGAGATTCCTTGACGAGGTCCTTGTTCACCTGGAAGGAAAGCACGCCGTAATAGTCGCCGGTCCAGAAGCCTTCGGCATCCTTGGCGCTGTCGGGGATCGAGTCCCAGGTCGACACCTTGTAGGGCTGGATCAGGCCATCGGCCTTGGCGGTCGGGCCGAAGGACAGGCCGACGTCGATGACGTCGGGCGCCTGCGGGCCCTTGTTGTCCTTGTTGGCCTTGATCGCCTCGATCTCGTCGCCGGAACCGGCATCGGGATTGAGTTCGTTGACGGTGATTTCCGGATACTTCGCCTTGAAGCCGGCGATGACGTCGCCGTAACCGCACCAGTCATGCGGCAGCGCGATGGTGGTGAGCTGGCCTTCCGCCTTGGCGGCCTTGACGAGATCGTCCAGCGAATCCGCGGACGAAATCACCGTCGACGCGAAAAGCGCCGCGGCCGAAAGGGAAAGCACTTTCCCCGTGAATTTGAACATGTGTTCTCTCCGTTGAACTGACGCCGTTGGACGCCTGCGATGCGGTATCGTTTTCATGTGACAGCCAGATGAAAGCTTTGTGAAAGCGGCTGCTCGCAGTGCGAAAAAGTAAACTCTTTTTAACCTGATGTAGCAATCGCTCCGCGATTCTTTTTCCGGCTAACTAGTTTTTGCCTTGCCCGTCATCCTCCCCCTTGTTTTCATAGCCCCTTTTCAGATCACTTTGCGGCGCGGAAAACGCCTCAGATCGTGCCGGCGATGGCGTTTTCGAGCAAGGTCAGCGCCGCCTTCTTGGTCAGCTTGACCGGGTTGCCGCCGGCGGTCGGATCGACCACCGCCATGTCGGCGATCAGCGCCTTGCGTTTCTTGTCCATGTCGAGCCCCTTGATAAGGCCCGGCAGCGCATGCGGCACCTTCAATTCCTTGCGCAGCTTGATGATCGCCTTGGCGAACCCGTCGAAGCCGCCCTTGATGCCGCAATAGGCGGCGAGCCGGCCGATACGCTCCTCGATGGAGTCACGGTTGAAGGCGAGCACATAGGGCATGAACACCGCATTGGTCATGCCGTGATGGGTGTCATAGAGCGCACCGACCGGATGCGACAGCGAATGGATGGCGCCGAGCCCCTTCTGGAACGCGGTGGCGCCCATGGCGGCGGCGCTCATCATGTGGGCGCGCGCGACGAGATCCCTGCCGTTGGCATAGGCTTTCGGCAGGTTCTCGAAGACCAGCCTCACACCTTCGACGGCGATGCCGTCGGCCATCGGATGGTACCCCGGCGCGCAATATGCCTCGAGACAGTGCGCGAGCGCATCCATGCCGGTGCCGGCGGTGATGAAGCCAGGCATGCCGACCGAGAGTTCCGGATCGGCGATGACGATTGCGGGTAGAAGTTTCGGATGGAAGATGACCTTCTTGGTGTGCGTCGCCTCATTGGTGATGACGCCGGCGCGGCCGACCTCCGATCCGGTGCCGGCTGTGGTCGGCACGGCGATGATCGGCGCGATCGCATCGGAATTGGCGCGCGCCCACCAGTCGTCGACATCCTCGAAATCCCACACCGGCCTGGCCTGCCCGGCCTGGAAGGCGATCAGCTTGCCGAGATCGAGCGCCGAGCCGCCGCCGAAGGCGATGACGCCGTCATGCTTGCCCTTCTTGAACACGGCGATGCCGGCGGTCAGGTTGGATTCGACCGGGTTCGGCCTGACCTCGGAGAAGACGCCGTAGGGAACCTTGGCGTCGTCGAGTATCTTCAGCGTCGAGGCGACGACCGGCAGTTTCGCCAGGCCCGGATCGGTGACGAACAGCGGCCGCTTGATGCCGGTGGCCGCCAGCACCTCCGGCAATTCCTTGATGCGGCCGGCGCCGAAGCGGACGGTGGTGGGGTAGTTCCATTTGGAGATCAGCTTGGACATTTTTGTCTTTCAATAAATCAGATGGCTTCGCGCAGATGGAATGATTTCGGCCTGGTGAGATTGTCATAGCCGATGGCCGACAAGCCCGCGCCCTTGCCGGTGTCCTTGACACCGGTCCAGACCAAGGCCGGGTCGAGGTAGTCGCAGCGGTTCATGAACACCGTGCCGGTCTCGACGCGGTTGCCGATCGCGACGGCATGCTCGGTATCGCGCGTCCAGATCGAAGCGGTCAGTCCATAGGGGCTGTCGTTCATCAGCGCGATCGCCTCTTCGTCGTTGCGCACCTTCATGATGCCGACGATCGGGCCAAAGCTTTCCTCGCGCATGACGCTCATCTGATGATCGACATTGGTCAGCACCTCCGGCGCCAGGTAGGGCGAACCGGCCTTGTCGTTTGCCACCTTCATGTTGATGTGCGCCACCGCGCCCTTGCGCAGTGCCTCGGCCTTCTGTTCACGGATCAGGTCGGCGAAGCGCGCCTGCGCCATCGGCCCCATCGTCGTCGCCTGTTCCAGCGGATTGCCGACGACATAGTTCTTGGTCTCTGCGATGAAGCCTTCAACGAATTCGTCATAGACCTTCTCGTGCACATAGACACGTTCGATGCCGCAGCAGCACTGGCCGGAATTGTAGAAGGCGCCGTCGACCAGGTTGGCGACGGCATGATCCATCTTGGCGTCAGGCAGCACATAGGCCGGGTCCTTGCCGCCAAGCTCGAGGCCGAGCGTCATGAAGGTGCCGGCCGCAGCCTTTTCGATGGCGCGGCCGCCACCGACCGAACCGGTGAAATTGACGTGGTCGATCTTGCCCGAGCCGAGCAGTTTTTCGGTCTGGGCGTGGTTGAGCACGACATTCTGGAACACGCCCTTGGGCAGACCCACTCCGTCGAAAGCCTGTTGGAAGCGCTCGCCGACCAGCAGCGTCTGCGCCGCATGCTTGAGGATCACGGTGTTGCCTGCCATCAGCGCCGGCACAATGGTGTTGACGGCGGTGAGATAGGGATAATTCCACGGCGCGATCACCATGACGACGCCTAGCGGATCCTTCTTCACATAGCGACGGAAGCCGTCCTTCGGGTTGGAGGCAGGCACCGACTTGAGCGCCTGTTCGGCGATCTCGACCATGTAGATGGTGCGTTCCCTGACGCCGCCGAACTCGCCGCCATAGCGCACGGGCCGTCCCATCTGCCAGGCGATCTCCGGCACGATCTCGTCTGATATCGCGACCAGCGCTTCCAGCATGGCGAGCATGTACTTGCCGCGCTCGACGATCGGCGTCAGCGCCCACTTCTCCTGCGCCGCCTTGGCACGCTCGACCGCGGCATTGATCGCCTGGTCGGTCGCGATCGGCCGCTCGGCATAGATCGAGCCATCGACGGGGGTAATGAGTTTGACCGTCTCGGTCATTTTGTAAGTCCTCGTATTCTACAACAAAAATCGTATGGCCTGGCGCTGCCCCTCACCCGCCTGCCGGCACCCCTCTCCCGTTCTTCACGGGAGAGGGTAAGGGTGAGGGGCGGCGCGAACGGTCGATAACTAATACCGCTCGAACCCTCTATGCAGTTCCCAATCCGTGATGCGGCGGTCGTACTCGAACTGCTCCCACTTTGCGGTGTGGACGTAGTGTTCGAGCACATCCTCGCCGAGCGCCTGCTTCAGCATCTTCGACTTCGCCAGCGTGTCGGTGGCATCGCGCAGCGTCTTCGGGATCTCCGGCAGGCGAGATGCCTGATAGGCATCGCCGACGAACGGCTTCTGCAATTCCAGCTTTTCGTCGATGCCGGCAAGGCCGGCGGCGATCAGCGCTGCGAAAGCAAGATACGGGTTCAGATCGGCGCCGCCGATGCGGCATTCCATGCGGATGCCCTTGGTGCCCTCGCCGCACAGGCGGAAGCCGGCGGTGCGGTTGTCCTCGCTCCACATGATCTTGGTCGGCGCGAAGGTACCGGCCTGGAAGCGCTTGTAGGAGTTGATGTAGGGCGCCAGGAACCAGGTGAACTCCTTGGCGTATTTGAGCTGGCCGGCGGCCCATTGCTGGCCAAGCGTCGACAGCGTCCAGTCGGCCTTTTTGTCGAAGAACAACGGTGTCTTGCCGTCGGCGCTCCACAGCGAATTGTGGATGTGGCTGGAATTGCCGGCGAGCCCGTAATTATACTTGGACATGAACGAAATCGCCTTGCCCTCGGACTCGGCGATTTCCTTGGCGCCGTTCTTCAGGATGACGTGGCGGTCGGCCATGTCGAGCGCCTCGGCATAGCGCACATTGATCTCTTCCTGGCCCGGACCCCACTCGCCCTTGGAGTTTTCGATCGGGATGCCGGCCGCTTCCATCTCGTTGCGAAGCCGGCGCATGACGCCTTCTTCCTTGGTGGTAATGCCGATCTGGTAGTCGCCGATATAGGGCGACGCGGTGTCGAGACCCTGCCAGTGCTTCTTGCGCGCGGAATCATAGGTCTCGTTGAACAGATAGAATTCGAGCTCGGATGCGAAATAGCCGATATAGCCGCGCTCGCCCAGCCGCTTGACCTGCTTCTTCAAGATGGCGCGCGGCGAATGCGGCAGGTCATCATGGGTGTGGTGGTCGAGCACGTCGCAGATCACGAGTGCGGTCTTTTCCAGCCAGGGAATGCGCCGCAGCGTGGCGAGATCCGGCTTCATGACGAAGTCGCCATAGCCCTTGGACCAGCTCGCGGCCTTGTAGCCCGGCACCGGCTCCATATCGATGTCTGCGGCCAGCAGATAGTTGCAGCCATGCGTTTCGTCATGCGCGGAATCGACGAAGTACTGCGCTAGG
This sequence comes from Mesorhizobium sp. M7A.F.Ca.US.006.01.1.1, assembly GCF_003997935.1. Classification (GTDB taxonomy): domain Bacteria; phylum Pseudomonadota; class Alphaproteobacteria; order Rhizobiales; family Rhizobiaceae; genus Mesorhizobium. Next base: position 2,760 of record NZ_RZQL01000288.1, on the reverse strand, counting down.
AAGCGTTTTCCCGCCAGCCGTCCCTGCATGTCGACGATGCAGGCCAGCACGGTGTCGATCTCACCGCTGGAGACCGCTTTCTTCAACTGATCGAACGAGAAATTTCCGGCCATTCCTTTGGCACTCCAGCGCTTGGGCTTTGAATGAGTTGAACGAAACCATGGCCGGCACGATGCCGGCCATGGCCATGATGATCGATGTCAGTGGCCAGTTTCGCCGACGGCCTGCTCGGCCGCCTTGATGGCTGCCTGACGCGCCGCGATGATGTCGCCGAGCGGCGGCCCCTGGAAGCGGCGCTTCTCAAAGCCGAACCAGACGATCGCCGTCAGGATGAAGAAGCCGACGGTGATGTAGAGTGCCCAGTCGTTCGGCGGCTGAATGCCGATGATGAAGATCAGGATCATCGACACGATCGACAGGAAGGCGAACAGCATGAACACGCCGCGTCCCATGTTCCACGGCCCCATCTTGTCCCACTTCGGCGTGCCCCAGGCGAGCATGCCAAGCACGATCGGCACGGTGAAGGACAGGAACAGGAAGATGACGGTGCAGGATACGACGATGGTGTAGGCCGAGGTGCCGGCGACGGAAACCAGCGTCGAACCCCAGACGAACAGCACCGACAGGATCGATGCCGTCCAGATCGCCGCCACCGGCGTGCGGTAGGTCGGGCTGACCTTGGCGAGTGTCGCCGAACCCGGCAGGCCGCCGTCACGCGAGAAGGCGAAGATCATACGCGAAGCCGAGGTCACGGTTGCGAGACCGCAAAGCAGCTGCGCGACGAACACGACGAGGTAGACGAACTCCTTGATGCCGGGGCTGACGCGCTGGTCGAAGGCCCAGAAGAACACGTTCCAGCCCTGCTTGGCGGCGTCGTCCATGTTCGGGATCATCAGCACGAAGGCGGCCAGGAACAGGTAGCCGAAAACGGCCGACCAGATCACCGACATGACCATGGCGCGCGGCACGGAAGAAGCCGCCTTGATGGTTTCCTCCGAGGTGTGCGCGGAAGCGTCATAACCGGTGATCGTATAGATCGGCAGCAACAGGCCGAGCGCGAACACCCAGGCATTCGACACCGCCGGCCAGACGCCGCCGCCGGCATCGCCGGAGTAATTGTGGAAAGTAAAGAGACGGCTGAAATCCCAGGTCTCGGCGGAGATCAGGCAGACGACGGCAATCAGGATCGCGCCAAAGAAGATCAGATATCCCGAAAAGTCGGTCAGCTTGGCCGTCAGCTTGATGCCGAGATGGTTGATCAGCGCCTGGGCACCGGTGATGATGACCAGGAAGATCATCTGGTTGGTCAGCGTGCCTTCAATGCCGAGCGTCGGTCCGAAGGCGCCGATGAAGAACGTCCAGGTGCCGACATTGATGGCGCCGAGCACGGTGATCAGGCCGAGCAGGTTGAGCCATGCGGTCACCCAGCCGGTGCCGCGGTTGCCGAGGATCGAACCCCAGTGGTAGAGGCCGCCGGCGGTCGGATAGGCCGAGCTGATCTGCGACATGGCGACGGCAAAGGTCAGCGAGACGAAGCAACCGACCAGCCAGCCGATGCCGATGCCGATGCCGCCAGCGCCGGAGGTGCCTTGCGCCAGCGAATTGATGCCGCCCGACAGGATGCAGATGATCGAGAAGGAAACGGCGAAGTTCGAAAAGCGGCTGAGGCGCCGCTCCAGTTCCTGGGCATAGCCCATGCTGTGGAGGTGCTTTACGTCCTCCGCCTTGTCAACTTCAGTATAACCCGGTGCTGCCATTGGAAGTCCCCTGTTGTTCTCCGAGCGAGATGAGTCAGTCTCATCGCACTCTAGCTAGCCGATTGAACTGACTTTCCGACTGAATGCGATCTGGTGTGTCCGGCCTCCTCTGGCTCCAGATCCGAAAAAATGCCCGTGAGCAGATCCGCCCATTTCCGCTGCCCGGTCTCGCCGGCGATTTCGTCGTTGCGGATTTCGATCATCGCGCAAGGCAGGCCGCGCGACCGCGCATGCCGTTCCAGCGTGAAATAGACGCGGTCATCAGGTGAATACGGCTCGTTGACGCCGACGGTGACGCCGGCAAGCCGCTTCAGCGCCGATATCAGCGGCGCCGCTAGCCGGCGATCCTCGTCATGGATGATGCCGATATGCCAAGGCCGGTTTTTGGACTTGTATACCGGCGTAAAGGAATGGACCGAAACCAGCCGCGTTTCCTGACCGTGTGACAGCCTGTTTTCGATGACACCCGCAATTGCGTCGTGGAAAGGCCGCCATGACAGGGCGACACGGGCCGCGCGCTCACTTTCCGACAGGCCGGTATTACCCGGTATGGCCGTTGTCTCACTGACCGGCGGCACCAGGTCGGGCGCGTCAAGCGGCCGGTTGCAATCGATGACAAGGCGCGAAATGCGGGTCTCGACCAGCGTCGCGTCGAGCGCCTGCGCCATGCGGCGGGCAACCGGCAGCGCGCCGGGATCCCAAGCGATGTGGCGCGACAGGTCCTCGACAGCAAGGCCGAGCGTGCCGAATTCGGCGGGCAGGAAGTTCGAGGCGTGATCGCAAGTCAGCACGAAAGGGCTTGATCCGCGGGGGTTGGTCACCCTTACGGTATCAGACGATGCAAGGCTGGCGGGCCGTGCTTTCTCCATACTCTGCCGTCCCCGGGGAGCGCTGTATCGTATGTTACGTATTTTGCCTCATTGCGTCCCTGTGGATGATTTCATACAGTTTGTCCGGCTTTGTCAAATGCGATCTCGGAAAAGACCGTCGACCGAGCCAAGGG